>NZ_CP125655.1:0-317299 GCF_030053835.1 Cellulomonas sp. ES6
ACGCACGCCCACCCGCGCACAGCCCCCGGACCCGCGCGTTCATCCCTGCACGCACGGCACCGCGTGAGCCCGCAGGCCCGCGCGCCGGACACAGGACCGCTTGAGCCAGCAGGTCCGCTCGAGCCAGCAGGCCCGACCCGTGATACGCAAGTCCGGCGCGCGAGCGGATCGCGCGCGGACCTCGCACGTGCCGCATTGACATTGCAGTTGTCGCGGGGTTCACGTCGTGCAACCCCGCATCTACAGCAACCGCGACGGGCGGCTTCCCGTCGCGGGCGCTGGGTCCAGGCGGCCGGCGGCTGGTGACCAGACGACGTGGAGGTCGATGGTCCCCAGGCTGGGGCCGGATGTGGGGACGGGCGTGGCTGGATGAGACGATGGTCAACGGTCGGATGACGAGGAGACGCAGGACATGAGCAGCGACGAGCGCGGGACGCGTTCGGCGGACGAGGGCGATCGCCGCGGCGGTGGCGTCGGGCGCTACGGCAACCGGAACGGTGCACGCCCCGCGGGCGGGGCACGGCCGGCGCGCGCTCCGCGGGTGGCGGGGCAGCGTGGACGAGGGCAGGCCGAGGACGGTGGCCGTAGCGGCGGTGCGCGCGGCGGGTACGCGGGTTCGCGGGCCGTGGGCGGGGGCCCCGACGCTCAGCGCGGGCGCGGCGGGTACGAGCGTGGCGGGCGTCCGTCGGGCGACGGCAGCGCGGGGCGCGGGTCGTGGGGCGGATCCGACCAGGGCGGTCGATCGGGTCGCGGGGCTCAGGGTGACCGCGGCAGCCGTTCGAGCGAGGGCTACCGGGACTCGTCGCGTGGTGGGTACCGGGGTGAGTCGTCGCGTGGTGCGGGTGACTCGTCGCGTGGTGGGTACCGAGGTGAGCGGGCCGGTGCGGGCCGTGACCGTGGCGATCGCGCCGACGGGTTCGCGGGGGAGCGCTCCTCGCGACCGGGTGGCGGGTTCACACGCGACCGCGCGCGGGACGGCTCAGGTCGGGACGACCGCGGTGGCGCGCGTCGGCCGTCCGGGACGGGTGAGGGGCGCGGGGCCGGCACCGGCTGGGGAGGTCCTCGCCGTGATGCGCGCGGCTCGCGCGACGAGGCACGAGGCGGGTACCGGGACGGCGCGGGGCGTGACGGCTCGCGCCGGGACAGCTCAGGCGCGTCCGGTGGGTTCCGGCGCGATGGGGACGACCGGCGGGGCGGCGGTGCCCGTGAGGGCGGGTTCCGCAGCGGTGCCCGTGCCGGGAGCGATCGTGGCGACGTCCGTCGTGGCTCCGAGAGCGGCGACCGGCCGCGTGGCACCTGGCAGGAGCGCGGGCGGCGACGGGACCAGGACGGCTCCGCCCCGGGCGGCGGCCGGGCGCGCAACGACGGCGCGCGGGGTGGTCGTCCCGGTGGGTTCGGTCGTGACGAGGGTGCTCGGCGTGACGAGCGCGGTGGTCGGTCCGGGTTCGGTGACGCCCGGGGTGGCGCGCGGGGTGGTCGTCCCGGTGGGTTCGGTCGTGACGAGGGTGCTCGGCGTGACGAGCGCGGTGGCCGGCCCGGGTTCGCTGACCCTCGAGGTGGTGCGCGGGGTGACCGGGTCGGGGGCCGGGACGACCGCGGTGGACCGCGGGAGGGTCGTCGCGGGTTCGACGGCGAGCGTCGGGGCCCGGGGGGTTCGGACGAGCGGCGGCCTCTGCGTCGTGGACCGCACCGCGGGGACGACCAGCGGGACACCCGACCGCCCCAGTCCGTCCGGGTGTACGGCCCGGACATCCCGGACGACGTGGAGTTCAGCCAGCTCGACCGCGAGGTCCGGGCGCGGCTGCGGACCCTGAGCAAGGACAACGCGTTCGTCGTCGGGCGTCACCTCGTCATGACCGGGCGGCTGCTCGACGTCGACCCGGAGCTCGCGTACGAGCACGCCCAGGCCGCGGTGCGGCACGGCGGCCGGGTGGACGTGGTGCGGGAGGCCGCCGGTCTGGCGGCGTACCGGACCGGGCGCTTCGCCGAGGCGCTGCGGGAGCTGCGCACGGTCCGGCGCCTGAACGGGTCGTCGGAGCACCTCGCCGTGATGGCCGACTGCGAGCGCGGCCTGGGGAGGCCCGAGCGTGCGATCGCCCTCGCGGCCGAACCCGAGGCGGAGCAGCTCGACGTGCAGGGCCGGGTGGAGCTGGCGATGGTGGTCAGCGGGGCACGGCTCGACATGGGCGACCCCGACGCGGCCCTCGCGGCCCTGTCGGGGATCGCGACGGGGACGGTGCGGACGGTCCTGGGCGCCCGGGTCGTCCAGGCGCGGGCCGAGGCGCTCCGGGCAGCCGGCCGCGCCGCGGAGGCCGACGCCGCCGAGGCCGCGGTCCCCGCGGCGCTGATGGCGCAGGTCGCGGACCCCGAGCCGGACGAGGACGTCGTCGTGTTCGACCTCGAGGAGGACGACGAGGCCGAGGGCGGCACCGACCAGTCTGCGGTCGGGGTCGAGCCGGACCAGTCTGCGGTCGGGGTCGAGCCGGACCAGTCTGCGGTCGGGGTCGAGCCGGACCAGTCTGCGGTCGGGGTCGAGCCGGACCGGCCCGCCGGGGCCGCCGACGCGGCGACCCCCGAGCCCGACACGGAGGACGAGTGACCGACGCACGCCTGCTCGGCAGCGACATCCCGCTGGCCGAGCGCTACGACCTGGCCCTCGTCGACCTGGACGGCGTCGCGTACCGGGGGCACGAGCCCATCGACGGGGCGTCGGCCGGGCTCGCCGGTGCGCGCGCCGCGGGCATGCGCCTGGTGTTCGTGACGAACAACGCGTCGCGGGAGCCGGAGTCCGTGGCCGAGCAGCTCACGTCCCTGGACATCCCGACGCGGCCGGACGAGGTGATGACGGCGGCGCAGGCCGCGGCGGCGTTGCTGGCCACCCGGCTGGAGCGTGGCGCCACGGTCCTCGTGGTGGGCGGCGCGGGCCTGCTGACCGCGGTGCGGGAGGCGGGCTTCACGGTCGTGACGTCCGCGGAGGACCGGCCCGACGCCGTGGTGCAGGGCTTCGCGCCCGAGCTCGGCTGGGCCCAGCTGGCGGAGGCGGCGTACGCCGTGGCCGGCGGCGCCTGGTTCGTGGCGAGCAACCTCGACAAGAGCCTGCCGACCGCCCGCGGGTTCGCGCCCGGCAACGGCGCGCTCGTGGGCGCGGTCACGGCGGCCACCGGCGTCGTCCCGGACAGCGCGGGCAAGCCGGCGTCGACCATGTACGAGATGGCGGTCGAGCGCGCCGGTGCCCGCGCGGCCCTGGTGGTCGGCGACCGCCTCGACACCGACCTCGCGGGCGCCCGGTCGGGCGGGTTCGACGGGCTGCACGTGCTGACGGGCGTCAGCACGGCGCGGGACGACGTGCTCGCGCCCGCGGGGCTGCGTCCCCACTTCATCGCGGCGGACCTCGGCGGGCTCCTGGTCCCGCACCCCGCGCCGGTTCCCGGCGGCGAGGGGTGGTGGACCTGCGGCGAGGCCGCGGCGCGCGTGGTGGACGGCCGGCTCGACCTCGGGTCGTCGCCCGCGGGCATCGACCTGGTGCGGGCGGCGTGCGCGGCGGCGTGGGAGTCGGCCGACGACGGGCGGGCGGTCGACCCGGGCTCCGTCCCGGAGCTGCGTGTCGGTCCGGGGCAGGCGGCCGGCGTCGGAGCAGGCCGGTAGCCTGACGGAGGCGGGGGCAGGTCAGCACCGGTGGATGGAGAGTGGGACTCGTGGAGCCGACGGGCGACCAGGTGGTGGACGAGGCGCTGTCGCGCCTGACCGACGTCACCGGGCTGGGGCTGCGTGAGCAGCTCGCCGTCTTCGACGCCGTCCACGCCGCCCTCCGGGACCGCCTCGCCGACGCGGAGGGCTGAGGCGCGTGGCGACGCGTGTCGACGCCGCGCTGGTGCGCGACGGGCTCGCCCGGTCGCGCCGGCACGCGGCCGAGCTGATCGCCGCCGGCCGCGTGGTCGTGGACGGAGCCGCCGTCCGCAGGCCCGCGCAGCCGCTCGCGGACGGTCAGCGGCCGGAGGTCGTCGGTGACAGGACGCCGGACGACGACTGGGCGTCGCGCGGTGCGCACAAGCTGCTGGGGGCGCTCACCGCCTTCGAGGTGGACGTCACCGGTCGCGACTGCCTGGACGCGGGCGCCAGCACCGGCGGGTTCACCGACGTGCTGCTGCGCGGGGGAGCGCGCCGGGTGGTCGCGGTGGACGTCGGGCACGGGCAGCTCGTGGACCGGCTGCGCGCGGACCCGCGGGTGGAGGCCCGCGAGGGCGTCAACGTCCGGTACCTCGCCCCGGGCGACGTCGAGCCGGCGCCGGGGCTCGTGGTGGGCGACCTCTCGTTCATCTCGCTCCGGCTGGTGCTCCCCGGCCTGGTGGCGGTCGGGGCGCCGGACGCCGACCTCATCCTGCTGGTCAAGCCGCAGTTCGAGGTCGGGAGGGAGCGGCTCGGCGCCGGTGGCGTGGTGCGGTCGCCCGGGCAGCGCGCGCAGGCGGTGCTCGAC
This sequence comes from Cellulomonas sp. ES6, assembly GCF_030053835.1. Taxonomy (NCBI): domain Bacteria; kingdom Bacillati; phylum Actinomycetota; class Actinomycetes; order Micrococcales; family Cellulomonadaceae; genus Cellulomonas; species Cellulomonas sp. ES6. The sequence continues at coordinate 4,475 of NZ_CP125655.1, forward strand.
GTCGCCGCCGCGGCGGGCGACCTCGGTCTCGCGGTGCTCGGCGTGGCCCGCAGCCCGCTGCCCGGCCCGAGCGGCAACGTGGAGTACTTCCTGCACCTGCGGCGGGGCCCGGCGGGCCTCGTGGGCGACCGCCTGGCCGCGCGGGTGCACGAGGTCGTGGACGACGGAGAGGGTGCAGGGGCATGAGCAGCAGGAGGGTCCTGGTCGTCACGCACAGCGGGCGGCCCGAGGCGGTGACGGCGACCGAGGAGGCCGCCGCCGCGCTGTCGGCGGCCGGGTTCACGCCCGTCCTCGCCGGGGAGGACGTCCCCGGGATGGCGTTCCACGACATCGAGCTCGCGATGATCCTCGGCGGCGACGGGACGATCCTGCGCGCGGCGGAGCTCGCACGCGGAGCCGGCGTGCCGCTGCTCGGGATCAACCTCGGCCACGTCGGGTTCCTCGCGGAGAGCGAGCGGGACGACATCAAGGAGGCCGTGCGCCGCATCGCGGCGGGGGACTACACGGTCGAGGAGCGGACCACCCTGCAGGTGCAGGTGCAGGTCCCCGGCCGGGCGGACCCGCTGACGTCGTGGGCGCTGAACGAGGCCGCGCTGGAGAAGGCCGAGCCGGCGCGCATGGTCGAGGTGGTCATCGAGGTCGACGACCGGCCGCTGTCGACGTTCGGGTGCGACGGCGTGGTGCTCGCGACGTCCACCGGGTCCACCGCGCACGCGTTCTCCGCCGGGGGCCCGGTGGTGTGGCCGGAGGTCGACAGCCTCATCGTCGTCCCGCTGTCCGCGCACGCCCTGTTCGCGCGCCCGCTCGTCGTGGGCCCGCGCAGCGTCGTCGCCGTCGAGGTGCTGACGCGCTCCCCGTCGCCCGCGGTGCTGGTGTGCGACGGGCGCCGCCGCATCGACGTCCCGGCGGGCTCGCGCGTGGAGGTCCGCCGGTCGCCCGTGCCGGTGCGGCTGGCGCGTCTCACGCCGGCGCCGTTCACGGACCGCCTGGTCAACAAGTTCGCGCTGCCGGTCGCCGGCTGGCGGGGCCGCGCGCACGAGCGCGGCCCGCACGAGCACGGCCCGCTCCGGCACGACGCCGGCCCCCGGCCCGAGGACGCGCTCCGGGCGGACGGGGCACCACCGGACGCGCCGACCCGCTCCGGCGACGGCGACCTGACCGGCTCTCCCGGTGCGCCTGGTTCTCCCGGTGCGCCCGGCACCCGCGGCGCGGACGGGAGCTGACCGGTGTTCGAGGAGATCTCCATCAGCGACCTCGGCGTGATCACCGGCGCCCAGGTGCGGCTGCACCCGGGGCTGACCGTGCTGTCCGGCGAGACCGGCGCCGGCAAGACGATGGTGCTCACCGGTCTCGACCTGCTGCTGGGCGGCAAGGCCGACCCCGCGACCGTCCGCACCGGAGCTGCGCAGGCGGTCGTCGAGGGCCGGGTCCTCGTCGCGGCGGGGTCGCCGGTGCTGGCGCGCGCGCAGGAGGCGGGCGCCGCGCTCGACGACGACGGCGGGCTCGTGCTCGTGCGCACCGTGACGGCGCCGACGGAGGACGCCCCGGGCCGGTCCCGCGCGCACCTCGGCGGCCGGTCCGTGCCGCAGGCCGTGCTGGGGGAGCTCGCGGAGCACCTCGTGACCGTGCACGGCCAGCAGGACCAGGCGCGCCTGCGGTCGCCCGCGCACCAGCGGGAGGCGCTCGACGCGTTCGCCGGCGCGGCCCACCAGGAGCTTCTCGGCCGGTACCGCGAGGCGTGGGCGGAGCGCGCCCGGCTGCAGGCCACGATCGACGACCTGACGGCGCGGCGCCAGGACCTCGCACGGGAGGCGGAGCTGCTGCGGCTCGGGCTGGCGGAGGTGGAGCGCGTCGACCCGCAGCCGGGGGAGGACGTCCAGCTCGCGGCGGAGATCGAGCGGCTGGAGCACGCGGAGGACCTGCGCGCGGCCGCGTCCGGGGCCCATGCCGCGCTGGTGGGCGACGACGACGCGGTGGACGACGCCGCCACGGCGGCCGGGGCCGTCGAGCACGCACGCCGGCTGCTGGACGGCGCGGGCGCGCACGACGGCCGCCTCGCCGAGCTGCGCGACCGGGTGGCCGAGGCGGGGTACCTCCTGGCGGATGCCGCCACGGAGCTGTCGTCGTACCTCCAGGACCTGCAGGCCGACCCGCTGCGCCTCGACACGGCGCAGGCGCGCCGCGCGGAGCTCGCGTCCCTCACGCGGTCCTACGGCGAGGACGTCGAGGCGGTGCTGCGCTGGGCGGACGAGGGCGGCCGGCGGCTGCTCGAGATCGGTGACGGCGACGAGCGCGTCACGGCGCTCGCCGGGCAGCGCGACGCCCTCGACGCCCGTCTGGCCGACCTGGCCCGCCGCGTCGGGGAGGCCCGCCGGGAGGCCGGTGCGCGGCTGGCCGAGACCGTGTCCGCGGAGCTCGCCGGCCTCGCGATGGCCGGTGCGTCCCTCGAGGTGCGGGTCGAGCCTGCGTCCGAGCTGGGTCCGCACGGTGGAGATGTCGTGGAGATGCTCCTGGTCGCGCACGCCGGTGCGCCCGCGCGCCCGCTGGGCCGGGGGGCCTCCGGGGGCGAGCTCTCGCGCGTGATGCTCGCGCTCGAGGTGGCGCTCGCCACGTCGCCCGACCAGGGCGAGCACCGGCCGGGGACGTTCGTCTTCGACGAGGTCGACGCGGGCGTCGGGGGCCGCGCGGCGACGGAGGTCGGCCGCCGCCTGGCCGCTCTGGCGCGGAACTCCCAGGTCCTGGTCGTCACGCACCTCGCGCAGGTCGCCGCCTTCGCGGACCGCCACCTGGTCGTGACGAAGTCCCGCGACGGTGCCGTGACCGCCTCCGACGTGCGCGAGGTCACGGGCGAGGACCGGGTCCGCGAGCTCGCGCGCATGCTGTCCGGCCAGGAGGACTCCGACGCGGCGCGTGCGCACGCAGCGGAGCTTCTGGAGCAGGGAAGCGTGGCACGATGAACACCGATGAAACTCCTGCCCTCGCGTAGACGCTCCGCCGCGCCCCCCGGGGGCGAGCTCGTCGGCCCGGCCCGGGTCGACCCCCGCACGAAGTCGCTGACCAAGCGGCTGCGGCCCGGGGAGATCGCGGTGATCGACCACGTCGACATCGACCGGGTCTCGGCCGAGGCGCTCGTCGCCTGCCAGCCCGCGGCGGTGCTGAACGCCGCCCGCTCGACGTCGGGCCGCTACCCGAACCTCGGCCCGGACATCCTGGTGTCCGCGGGCATCCCGCTGGTCGACGACCTCGGCCCGGACGTCATGACGCTGCGCGAGGGACGCTCGCTGCGCATCACCGGCGGCGCGGTGCACGACGGCGACCGGCTCGTGGCGGAGGGCGTCGTGCAGACCCCCGAGACCGTCGCGGCCGACCAGGCCGCCGCGCGCGAGGGCCTGTCGGTGCAGCTCGAGTCGTTCGCGGCGAACACGATGGACTACCTGCGGCGCGAGCGGGACCTGCTGCTCGACGGCGTCGGCGTGCCCGACATCGCGACCGTCATCGACGGCCGGCAGGTGCTCATCGTCGTGCGCGGGTACCACTACAAGGAGGACCTGGTCACGCTGCGCCCGTACATCCGCGAGTACCGCCCGGTGCTCATCGGGGTGGACGGCGGCGCGGACGCGATCCTCGAGGCCGGCTGGACGCCCGACATGATCGTCGGGGACATGGACTCCGTCTCCGACCGGGCGCTGCGCTGCGGCGCGGAGATCGTCGTGCACGCCTACCGGGACGGCCGCGCGCCGGGCCTCGCACGCGTGGACCAGCTCGGCGTGCCGCACATCGTCTTCCCGGCGACGGGCACCAGCGAGGACGTCGCCATGCTGCTGGCGGACGACAAGGGCGCCGAGCTCATCGTCGCCGTCGGCACGCACGCCACGCTGGTCGAGTTCCTCGACAAGGGTCGCTCCGGCATGGCCAGCACCTTCCTCACGCGGCTGCGCGTGGGCGGCAAGCTCGTCGACGCCAAGGGCGTGTCCCGGCTGTACCGCAACCGGATCTCCAACCTCCAGCTCACGCTGCTGGTGCTCGCCGGCCTGCTGGCGCTCGGCGTCGCGCTGGCCTCGACCACCGCGGGCCAGACCCTCATCGGGCTGACCGGCGCCCGCTGGGACGACTTCGTGTCGTGGCTCGGGTCGCTGTTCGGCGGCGCACCGTGACGCCGGCCCGACGCGCCCGGGCCGAGCACGTCCCGCCCCGCCGCGCGACCCCCGGCCCCGCCGACCGTCCCGCCCGTGCCCGCCTCGTGCCGGCACCCGACCGAGAGCGCTCCCTGTGATCGACTTCCGCTACCACCTCGTCTCCCTGATCTCGGTGTTCCTGGCGCTGGCCGTCGGCATCGCGCTCGGGGCCGGACCCCTCAAGGAGACGATCGGCGACACGCTCACCGGCCAGGTCGACCAGCTCCGCGCCGAGAAGGACGCGCTGCGGGCCGAGCTCGACGACGCGGGCACCGACCTGGCCGCCGCCGACGCCTGGGTGCGCGCCGCGGGCGCCGAGCTGGTCGACGGCACGCTCGACGACCGCCGGGTGGCCGTCGTCGCGCTCGGCGCGGTGGACGGCGACGCGCTCGCGGCGGTCGAGGACCAGCTCACCGACGCCGGCGCCACCGTGAGCGCGGACGTCACGCTCAACCCGGCGTGGACGTCGACGGACCTGCGCCAGTTCCGCTCCGCGCTGGTCGGCAACATCGAGGCGTACCTCGACCCGCAGCCCGACGACGACGCGACGCCGGACACCGCGCTCGCGGAGGCGCTGCTCCAGGGCCTCACGGGGGCCGACCCGGCGCAGCCCGACGAGCTGAGCACCGACGCGGCGACGCTCCTGGAGCTGCTGAGCTCGGGCGACGACCCGCTGGTCGCCTTCGGCGCCGACGTGACGACCCCCGCGGACGCCGTCGTGCTCGTCGCACCGACGGTCGTGCCCGCGGAGGCGGAGGCCGCTGCGGGCGGCGACGCCGACGAGCTCCAGGCCGCGCTCGACTCGCAGATCGCCCTGGCCCGGGTCGCGCAGACCCGGTCCGAGGGCGCCGTCGTGGTCGACGGACCGCTCGCCGAGGGCACGCTGGTGCAAGCGATCCTCGCCGACGAGGACGCGTCCCGGGCGATCACGACCGTCTCGGACGCCGACACCGCGACCGGGCAGGTCTCCGTGCCGCTCGCCCTCAACGCGCGCATCGGCGGCTCCGGCGGTCACTACGGCCACGGGGAGGACATGACGACGCTCCCCGAGACGACGGTGCTGCCGCCGGTGGACCGCACGCCCGTCGCGTCCGGGTCGGACGACGCGTCCGACGACACCACCGGGGACGGCGCCGACGACGCGGGCGGCCAGGGGTGAGCGTCGCGCGCCGGCTCACGGCGGCAGCGGTCGCGCGGGTCACGACCACGTTGGTGCGCGGCGTGCTCGACGACGACCCGCCGGGCGGCGCCCGGACCTGGGAGCGCACGAACCACCGGGGCGAGCCCGTCAGCCTGCTGGGCGGGCCGGCGGTCGCCGCGGGCGTGCTCGCCGGCGGCGTCGTCGGTGCGCCGTCGGTCCGCGACGGCGCGGCGCTGGCGGTGGCGACCACCGCGGCGACCGCGTTCGGCCTCGTCGACGACCTCACGGAGGACCGTGACGGCACGGTCCGCAAGGGCCTCAAGGGGCACCTGGGTGCGCTCGCGCGCGGCGAGGTGACGACCGGCGGGCTGAAGGTGCTGGGGATCGGCGCGGGCGCGCTGGTCGCCGCGGCGCTGAGCAGGCCGCACGACGCCCCGGTCGCCGGCCGCGGGCGCGCGGTGCTGACCCGGCTCGTCGACGTCGCGGTGGACGGCGCCCTCGTGGCCGCCAGCGCGAACCTCGTCAACCTGCTCGACCTGCGACCGGGCCGCGCGCTCAAGGCCGCCGGGCTCGCCGCCGCCCCGGCGGGCGTGCTCGGGGGCCGCGGCGGCGCGACCGCCGCAGCGGTCCTGGGCTCGGTCGTCGCGGAGCTCCCGGACGACCTGGCCGAGCGCGACATGCTCGGCGACTCCGGGGCGAACGCCGTCGGCGCCGCCCTCGGCGTGGTCGCGGTCCAGCAGTGCCCGCGCCCGGTGCGCGTCGCGCTGCTGGCCGGTGTGCTGGCGCTGACGGTGGCCTCGGAGCGGATCAGCTTCACGCAGGTCATCGCGCGCACCCCGGTGCTGCGGGAGATCGACGCCTGGGGTCGACGTCCGGCGCACGTGCCGGGACCCGCCCGGACGTCGCCCGGCGCCCCGGAGACGGACGGGGTGCCCGGGCGGTGAACCGGCGGGGCGTCCTGTCGGGTCTGGCGGGCGCGGCGGCCCTGATCTCGGTCGTGACCGTCGTCAGCCGCCTGCTGGGCTTCGCGCGGACGCTGGCCTTCACCGGCAACGTCGGCATCACCGCGGCGGGCGACGCCTACGCGTGGGCGAACACCCTGCCGAACGTGCTGTTCGAGGTCGCGGCCGGTGGTGCCCTCGCCGGCGCCCTGATCCCGGTGCTCGCGGCGCCGCTGGCCCGGGGGATGCGGGACGACGTGTCGCGCATCGCCTCGGCCATGCTCGGCTGGACGCTGGGCGGCCTGACGCTGCTCGCCGCGGTGCTGGCGCTGGCGGCCGAGCCGATCGCGCTGCTCGCGACGACGCGGTCGGACGCCGGCCACGACCTCGTGGTGTTCTTCCTGCGGGTGTTCGCCGTGCAGCTGCCGCTGTACGGGCTCGCCGTGGTGCTGTCCGGGGTCCTGCAGGCGCAGCGCCGGTTCTTCTGGCCCGCGTTCGCCCCCGTGCTGTCGAGCCTCGTGGTGATCGCGACCTACCTCGGCTACGGGGCCGCGCTGCGGCACGCCCAGGTCGACGCCGCGTCGAGCGACGTCGGGGTCCTGCCGGCCGGTGCGACCGCGCTGCTGGCGTGGGGCACGACCGCGGGCGTCCTCGCCATGGGCCTGCCCATGCTGGTGCCCGTGCACCGCTCCGGCGTCCGGCTGCGCCCGACGCTGCGGTTCCCCGACGGAGTCGCCGCGCGGGCGCGCGGGCTCGCGCTCGCGGGCGTCGGCGGCCTCGTGGCGCAGCAGGTGGCCGTGCTGGTGACGACGCTGTGGATGGCGCGCCGGTTCGGCGGTGACGGCACCCTGGTGGCGTACCAGCAGGTCGTCCAGGCGGTGTACCTGCTGCCGTACGCGGTGCTCGCCGTCCCGCTGGCGACGAGCACGTTCCCGCGGCTCGCCGAACGCGCGGCCCGGCCGGGGCGCGAGGGGTACGCACCGCTCGCCGCCGTGACCACCCGGGCGGTGCTGGTCGCGGGGGCGGTCGGCGCGGCGGTGCTCGCCGCGGCCGCGCCGGCCGTCGCGCGGGCGTTCGTGGCGATCGGCACGGGCGACGAGCGCCTCATCACGTCGGTGGGTGTCGCGCTGACGCTCATCGCCCCCGGGCTGCTCGGGCTCGGGCTGATCTTCCACGTGTCGCGCGCGCTGTACGCGCTGGAGCGGGGACGGCTCGCGGTGCTCGCGGTCAGCAGCGGCTGGGCCGCGGTGGTCGTGGCGTCGTGGGTCGCGTGCGTCGTGCTGGTGCCCGGCGCGCAGGACGGCCCGGCCACCCTGCGGGCGCTCTCGCTCGGCAACACCGTCGGCATGGTCGTCGCGGGGGCCGTGCTGCTGCTGGCGCTGCGCGCCGCGGCGGGCCGGAACGCGATCTCGGGGGCCGCCCGCACGGTCGCGGTGCTCGTGGTCGGCGGAGCGGCCGGCGCGACGGCGGGCCGCTGGACCGTGGACGCGGTGCAGCGGTTCACCGACGGCCTGGGCGGGGCCGTGGCGGCCGCGGCGGGCGGCGGGGCGCTCGCGGCCTCGGTGGTGGTCGGGGCGGTGTGGCTGCTCGACCGGTCGACGGTGACCGGGCTGCTGCGGCGCCGCGCGACGCCGTCCGTGGCGCACGCGGGCGGCGCGCGGGACCGGGCCGCGGCGGTGCCGGGGCAGGCGGGCGTCGCGGGCGGGACGGGCGCGGGCGGTGCGGCCGCAGGAGCGAAGGAGGCCGTCGGCACCGCCGGCACCGCCGACGCCGCGGGGACGGACGCCGGCGCCGCCGGCCGGGACGAGCAGGAGGCCGGGCGGTGACCGGACAGCGGGTGCTGCAGGTGCTGGGGTCGAGCGCGGGCGGTGTCGCCCGGCACGTCGCCCAGGTGGCCGCCGCGCTGTCCGACGCGGGGGACCGGGTCGTCGTGGCCGGCCCCTCGGGGTTGGCGGGGGTCGTCGCCCCGGCGGACGGCGGGGCGCGGTTCGTGCCCGTCGAGATCGCGGACCGCCCGCACGCCTCCGACCTGCGCGCGCTCGCCCGCCTGGCGCGCCTGTCCCGCGACGCGGACGCGGTGCACGCCCACGGGCTGCGCGCGGGTGCGCTGACGGTGCTGGCGGTGCGCTCCCGGCCGGGGCGCCGGCCGCGCGTCGTCGTCACCCTGCACAACCTGCCCGTCGGCGGCCGCGCGGTCCGGGCGGTGTCGGCGGTGCTCGGGCGGGTGGTCGCCCGCGGCGCCGACGTGGTGCTCGGCGTCTCGGGCGACCTCGTGGCGCTGACCCGGGCGCAGGGTGCCCGGTCGGCCGAGCGCGCCCTCGTCCCGGCGCCGGCCCGCCCGGCGCCGTCGCGCGGGGCCGCGCAGACACGTGCGGACCTGGGCCTCGCGAGCACCGACGAGCTGGTCGTCACGGTCGCCCGGCTGGCGCCGCAGAAGGGCCTGGACACCCTCGTGCGCGCCGCGGCCGCGGCCGCCCGGACCCGCCCGGCGCTGCGCTGGGTGGTCGCGGGGGACGGTCCGCTGCATGACGAGGTGGAGGCCGCGGCCCGTGCGGCCGGCGCGCCCGTGACGCTGCTCGGGCGGCGCGAGGACGTCGCCGACCTGGTGGCCGCGGCGGACGTGGTCGCGTCCACGGCGGTGTGGGAGGGGCAGCCGATCGCCGTGCAGGAGGCGCTGGCGCTCGGCGCGGCGCTCGTGGCCACGGACGCCGGCGGCACGCGCGAGGTGACGGGCGACGCCGCGGTGCTGGTGCCCGTCGGCGACGCGGAGGCGCTCGGCGCGGCGGTGGCGGGCGTGCTCGCGGACGCCTCCCGCCGCGACGCGCTGCGGGAGGCCGCTCGCACCCGGGCCGCCGGGCTCCCGCGGCTGCCGGACGTGCTGGCGCAGCTCGAGGCGCACTACCGGGGCTGAGCCGGTCCGAGGCGAGCGGCACGTCGGTCGCCGACGGCGTGTCACCGGCGTCACCCGGCGCGTCGGCCCGCCGGCCGCTCGCGTCGGGTACAGTGGAAGCCCGTGGCAGAGCGCGCAAATCGACTCTCCGGGCGGTCGGACTCCACGACCCGGCACATCTTCGTCACGGGAGGCGTCGCCTCCTCACTGGGCAAGGGCCTGACCGCCTCCAGCCTGGGACGACTTCTCCGCTCCCGCGGTCTGCGGGTCACGATGCAGAAGCTCGACCCGTACCTCAACGTCGACCCCGGGACGATGAACCCGTTCCAGCACGGCGAGGTCTTCGTCACCGAGGACGGCGCCGAGACGGACCTCGACGTCGGGCACTACGAGCGGTTCCTCGACGTCGACCTCGTCGGGTCGGCGAACGTCACGACCGGCCAGGTCTACTCGCACGTGATCGCGAAGGAGCGGCGCGGCGAGTACCTCGGCGACACGGTCCAGGTGATCCCGCACATCACCGACGAGATCAAGACGCGCATGCGGTCGCAGGCCGCCGACGACGTCGACATCATCATCACCGAGATCGGCGGCACCGTCGGCGACATCGAGTCGCAGCCGTTCCTCGAGGCCGCCCGGCAGGTGCGCCACGAGCTCGGCCGCGACAACGTGTTCTTCCTGCACGTCTCGCTGGTGCCGTACATCGGCCCGTCGGGCGAGCTGAAGACCAAGCCGACGCAGCACTCCGTGGCCGCGCTGCGCAGCATCGGCATCCAGCCGGACGCCATCGTGCTGCGCTCCGACCGCGAGGTGCCGCAGTCGATCAAGGCGAAGATCGCGCTCATGTGCGACGTCGACACGCAGGGCGTCATCTCCTGCAAGGACGCGCCGAGCATCTACGACATCCCGCGCGTCATCCACGCCGAGGGCCTCGACGCGTACGTGGTGCAGCGGCTCGGCCTGCAGTTCCGCGACGTGGACTGGAGCGGGTGGGACGACCTGCTGGAGCGCGTGCACCAGCCGGCCCACCACGTCGAGATCGCGCTGGTCGGCAAGTACATCGACCTGCCCGACGCGTACCTGTCGGTGACCGAGGCGCTGCGCGCCGGAGGGTTCCACCACGACGCGAAGGTGCGGATCCGCTGGGTCACCTCCGACGACTGCCAGACGCCCGACGGGGCGCAGCGCGCGCTGTCCGGCGTGGACGCGGTGCTCATCCCCGGCGGCTTCGGCGTGCGGGGCATCGAGGGCAAGCTCGGCGCCCTGCGGTGGTCGCGCGAGAACCGGGTGCCGACGCTCGGCATCTGCCTGGGCCTGCAGACCATGGTCATCGAGTACGCGCGCAACGTGCTGGGCCTGCCCGGGGCGTCGTCGTCGGAGTTCGACGCGGACCCGGCCGACCCGGTGGTCGCGACCATGGCGGAGCAGCTCGCGATCGTGGGCGGCGAGGGCGACCTCGGCGGCACGATGCGCCTCGGCTCGTACGAGGCCGTGCTCACCGAGGGGTCCGTCGTGGCGGAGGCGTACGGCACGACCCGTGTCACCGAGCGGCACCGCCACCGGTACGAGGTCAACAACGCGTACCGCGACAAGCTCGAGGAGGCCGGCCTGGTCATCTCCGGGGTGTCGCCGGACTCGTCGCTGGTGGAGTTCGTCGAGCTGCCGCGCGACGTGCACCCGTACTACGTGTCGACGCAGGCGCACCCGGAGTTCAAGTCCCGGCCCACCCGCGCGCACCCGCTGTTCTCGGGCCTGGTGGCCGCCGCCCTGGCCGCGCAGCAGGCGGCCCCGGCCGGGCGCCGCGCCACGGTCGAGGCGTGACGGTCGCCGACGCGACGAGCGGGGGGCCGGCCGACCGGCCGGCCCCCCGCCCCGTCCTGGAGCACACGGACCTGCACCACGGCAAGATCTGGGACCTGGTGTCCGAGACCGTGGACCTCGGGGAGTCGCAGGTGGTCCGCGAGTTCGTCGACCACCCCGGTGCCGTCGCGGTGATCGCGCTCGACGAGGACGACCGCGTGCTGCTCCTGCGGCAGTACCGGCACCCGGTGCGGGCCGAGCTCTGGGAGCCGCCGGCCGGCCTGCGGGACGTCGACGGGGAACCGCCGCACGTGACCGCCGCCCGCGAGCTCGCCGAGGAGGCCGACCTGCGGGCCGGCTCGTGGCACGAGCTCACGGAGTTCGCCACCTCCCCGGGCGGGTCCACCGAGCGGATCGTCGTGTACCTGGCCCGCGACCTGTCGGAGGTGCCCGAGGCCGAGCGGTTCGCCCGCGAGGACGAGGAGGCGGGCATGGTCCCGCTGTGGCTGCCGCTCGACGACGCGGTCACGGCCGTGCTCGAGGGTCGGCTGCACAGCCCGAGCGCGGCGGTCGGCGTCCTGGCGGCTGCCGCGTCGCGCGACCGGGGCTGGAGCACGCTGCGCCCCGTGTGACCTGGGTGTTCACCCTTCGCCCGATCGGTGGACGTCGAGCCTGACAGGTCAGGGAGAGCCGGGGAGCGCCGATGACACGGGTGTGCCCGACGCCAGCCCCCCGCCGCCCTCGCCGGCCGGGGTCGTCCTGGCCGGGACGCACGCGGCGGTGGTGCTCGGCCTGTGCGCCGTGCTGTGCCTGGCGGGCGCCGTCTGGCCGCCGTCGCCGCTGACGCGGGTCGGGTACTGGTACGCCGGCGGGGCGGTGCTGGCCGTCGCGACGGTCGCCGCGGTCGTCTGGCGGCACCACCCGCGCACGCCGCTGGTGGCCGTGCTGCTCGGGATCGCCGTCGGGGCGGCGATGGTCGCCGTCTGCCGCACCGCAGCCGGGGTGGTGACGACGTCGCTCGGCCTGGTCGTCGCCGGGCAGGCCGCCGCGCTGCTCGGCAGCCGGCGGCTGGCGCGTGGCCTGCTGCTGCTCGTCGTCGTCACGCTCGCCGGGGCGATGGTCGCGGCCCCGGTGCCGTTCCGCCCGGCGAGCTGGGTCGTGCTGGCCGTGATGACGGTCGTGACGAGCGAGCTGGTGACGTACCTGCTGTCGCGGCTGCGGGAGCTCGCCACGACGGACGACCTGACCGGGGTCCTGACCCGCGCGGCGTTCGACGAGCGCGCCGCCGCCGTGGTGGCGCGGACCACCCGCGACGGCCGGCCGGTGAGCCTGGTGTGCCTCGACGTCGACGACTTCAAGGAGGTCAACGACACCCAGGGGCACCAGGCGGGCGACGACGTCCTGGTGCGGCTCGTCGACGCCTGGCGGGGCACGCTCGGACGGCACGACGTCATCGGCAGGCGGGGCGGCGACGAGTTCGCGGTGGTGCTGGCCGGGCGCACCGCGGAGGACGCCGAGGTGTGGGCGCTGCAGGCCGACGCGGTGCGGGCGCCGGGGGACCCGACGTGGAGCCACGGCGTCGCCCAGGCGCGCCGGGACGAGCCCGTCCGCGAGGTGCTCGCCCGCGCGGACGCCGCCCTGTACGCGCGCAAGGGCGACCGCATGGCGGAGGGCCTCGCCTGACCGCCGGCCCCGCCACGTCGGGGACCCGCCGACGTCAGCGGCTGGTGGACACCCGGTACTGCGCGTTCGCGAGCGGTACGAAGATCGCCAGGAACAGCGCGGACCAGATCAGCGTGTAGAGCTCGGGGTTCTGCAGCGGCCACGCCGTGGGTTCGGGCACGCCCGGTGGGATGTTGCCGAACAGCTCCCGTGCGGCCTGCGTGACCGCGGAGACGGGGTTCCACTCCGCGAACGTCTGCAGCGGCGTCGGCAGCGTCTCCAGCGGGACGAACGTGTTGGCCACGAACGTCAGCGGGAAGATGATGATGAACGACGCGTTGTTCACGACCTCCGGGCTCGGCACCAGCATCCCAACCCACGCCATGATCCAGGAGATCGCGTAGGCGAACGCCAGCAGCAGCCCGAACCCGGCGAGCGCGTCGAGCCACGACGACCGGATGCGCCAGCCGACGACGAGGCCGGTCAGCCCCATGACGACCAGCACGATGACGTTGTTGACGACGTCGGAGAACGTGCGGCCGGTGAGGACGGCGGACGGCGCCATCGGCAGCGACCGGAACCGGTCGAGGATGCCCTTCTTGAGGTCCTCGGCGAGCGCCGCCCCGGTGACGGTCGCGCCGAAGATGACCGTCTGGGCGAAGATCCCCGCGATGAGGAACTCCCGGTAGGCGGACCCGCCGCCCTGCTGGTCGATCGCGCCGCCGAAGACGTACGAGAACAGCAGCACGAACATGATCGGCGACAGCGTGGTGAACACCAGCAGGTCGGGGACCCGCTTGATCTTGATGATGTTGCGCTTGGCGACGACGGACGCGTCGGCCAGCACGGCGGGGAACCGCATCACGCGCCTCCTTCCTGCGGGGCGTCGTCCTGCTCGGTCGGGCGCCCGGTGAGGGCGAGGAACACGTCGTCGAGGGTCGGCCTGCGCAGGCCCACGTCCTCGAGGCGGACGTCCTGGGCGTCGAGGCGGCGCAGCGCCTCCCCGAGCACCTCGGGGCCGCCGGACACCGGCATGACGAACGACCGGCGGGACTCGTCGACGGCGGGGGCCCCGACGCCCAGCGGGGCGAGGGCCTCGGTGACGTCGGCGAGCCGGGCGGCGTCGGCGACGGTGAGCTCGAGGCGCTCGCCGCCGACCTGGCGCTTGAGCTGGTCCGCGGTGCCCTGCGCGATGATCCGCCCGTGGTCGATCACGACGATCTCGTCGGCGAGCATGTCGGCCTCCTCGAGGTACTGCGTGGTGAGCAGCAGGGTGGTGCCCCCGGCCACGAGCTGCTGGATGACCTCCCACATGTCGGTGCGGCCGCGGGGGTCCAGGCCCGTGGTCGGCTCGTCGAGGAAGATGACCGGCGGGTCGGCCACCAGGGCGCCGGCGAGGTCGAGCCGCCGCCGCATGCCGCCGGAGTACGTGCGCGTGGGACGGTCGGCGGCGTCCTCCAGGCGGAACGACGCGAGCAGCTCGCGCGCCCGGGCCCGGGCCCGTCGCGCGCCGAGGTGGTAGAGGCGCCCGATCATCTCGAGGTTCTCGTACCCCGAGAGGTACTCGTCGACCGCGGCGTACTGCCCCGACAGCCCGATGCGGCGACGGACCTCCGCCGGGCGGGCCAGGACGTCGACGCCCATGACGTGCGCGGTCCCGCTGTCCGGGCGCAGCAGCGTCGACAGGATCCGCACGATGGTGGTCTTGCCGGCCCCGTTCGGGCCGAGCAGACCGAGCACGGTGCCGGCCGGCACCGTGAGGTCCACGCCGTCCAGGGCGGTGACGCCCTTGTAGCGCTTCGCGAGCCCGCGGGCCTCGATCGCCTGTTCCATGGTGCGAGCGTAGATGTGACCTACGACACACCAGAAGATCAGCGGGGAAGATCGCCGCCCGGCACCACCAGGCCCGACTCGTACGCGAGCACCACGAGCTGCGTCCGCGAGGTCGTGCCGGTCTTCGCGAGCAGGCCGTGGACGTGCGCCTTGACCGTGGCGACGGCCAGGCCGAGCTCGTCCGCGGCCTCCTGGTTCGACCGCCCGCGCGCCACGGCCAGCAGCACGTCCCGCTCGCGCGGGCTCAGGCCGCCGGGCCCCGACGGGTCGGTCGCCGCCTGCGGGCGGGAGCGGCCCCAGCGCCGCCACTGCTCGAGCACCAGGGGAGCGATCGCCGGGTCGAGCACCGAGCCGCCCTGGTGCACCCGCCGGACCGCCGTGACCAGCGCCGCCGGGTCCGTGTCCTTGAGCAGGAACCCGTCCGCGCCGGCGTGCAGCGCCCGGGTGACGTACTCCTCGTCGTCGAACGTCGTGAGCACGAGCACCCGCACGGCGTCGAGCGCGGGGTCGGCGCGCAGCCGCCGGGTCGCCTCGATCCCGTCGAGCACCGGCATGCGGATGTCCATGAGCACGACGGCGGGGCGGTGCCGGGCGGCGAGCTCGACGGCCTGCGCGCCGTCGGCGGCCTCCGCGACGGTCGTCAGCCCGGGCTCGTGGTCGATGATCAGCCGCAGGCCGAAGCGGATCATCGCCTGGTCGTCCGCCACGAGCACGCGGACCTCGGGGGCGTCGGTCACGGCACCGGCACCTCCAGGGCGACGACCCAGCCGCGCCCGGCAGGACCTGCCGGACCCGCCGCCAGGGTCCCGCCGCACGCCGCCGCGCGCTCGCGCATGTGGACGACCCCGTTGCCGCCGCCCCCGGTGCTCCCGGTGCCCCCGGTGCCGGCGCGCGCCGGACCGTCGTCCTCGACCCGCAGCGCGAGGCGGCCCGGGCGGCCGCTCAGCTCGACCCGGGCGCGGGCGGCGTCCGAGTGCACCAGCACGTTCGTCAGCGCCTCCTGCGCGACGCGGACCACCGCCAGCCCGACCTCCGGCGGGCACGGCGGCAGCGGGTCGGGCAGCACCGCCTCGACCGCCAGGCCCGACCCCCGCACGCGCTCGAGCACGTCCTGCAGCTCCGTCAGCCCCGGCAGGGGGGACAGCGGGACGTCCGGCCGGTCCGCGGCCCGCAGCACGCGCACGACCGACCGCATCGCGGTCAGCGCCTCCTTGCCGGCCGGCGCGATCCACCGCACCGCGTCCCGGTACTCCTCGGGGTGGCGGTCGCCGACGCGGTCCGCGGCCTGGGCCCGCACCACGATCGCGCTGACGTGGTGCGCGACGACGTCGTGCAGCTCCCGGGCGATGCGGGTGCGCTCGGCCCGGACCGCGGCCCGCTCGCGCTCCGCCTGCAGGGCGTGCAGCTCGGCGTTGCGGAGCTCGAGCGAGCGGGTGGTGGCCGCCAGCCGACCCGCCACGGTGCCGAGCGTCGTCGCCGCGAGGACGAGCAGCACCAGCAGCAGCGTGTCCGAGGGATCGCCGAGCGCGGGGTTCGCAGGCCCCGCCGCCCCGGACAGCAGCAGGCGGAGGTTGTCGGTCCCCGTCGCGAGCACCGCGGTCGCGGCCGCCCCCGCCGCCCCGGCGAGCACCGGGTGCACCGCCCGGGCGCGCGTCGCCGCGTAGGCCGCCACGAGGAGGGGCGCCGCGTGCAGGTCGGCCTGCACCGTGGCCCCGTAGGTCAGCACCGCGTAGCCGAGCGGGTAGACGAGGACCGTCAGCCACAGCCCGGCCGCCGGGGCCGCGCGGCGCAGCGCCAGCGGTGCCGCCAGGCCGACGCCGGCCCACAGGTGCGCCTCCTGCCAGCGCGGGCTCCACAGCCCGGTGCGCGCGAGCAGGGTGACCGCGAGCGTCCACCCCAGCAGCACGCCGAGCGCGACGAGGCCGTCGACGAGCGCGGCGTGACGGTGGTCGGTCCCGGGCATGCGGCGAGCCTAGGGCGGCGGCTCCGGCCGGGGCGTCAGCGGCTGGGCGGATCGTGCGAGGGCCGGCACCACCCTCGGGTGGAGGTCCGCGGTGCGGCGTCGGACCTGGAGCGGACGCCCACCACCTGAGGGCGGTCCGGTGCGGCCGCGGCGATCGACCCGGCGTCCGACGCCCCGCGGGGGTGGTCGCGGGGACGGTGGAGGCATGACGACGACCCGCCGGCCCGACCGGCTCACGGCAGACCCCGACCGCACGAGCCCGGCACCCGCGGGCGTGCGGGGTGCGGACGTCGGGCACGCGGACGCACGCGGCACCCGCGGGCGCCGGCCCGGCGGCCACGGCGGCGGGGCGTGGCGGCGGTGGGGCGTCGTGGCGCTGCTCGTGCTCGCGGCCGGCGCCTGGGCGGTGCAGGGCGTGGACCTGTCCGCGGCCGCCGACCGGCTCCTGTCCGGCGCGGCGCGCGGCCCGGGCACGCCGACGGGCACCGTCCCCGCGTCCGAGCCGCCCCGCGCGTCCGACCCGGCCGGCGCGGGCGATCCGGCCGGTGAGGGTGATCCGGCCGGTGCGGGCGATGCCGGCGGCCTCGACCCCGAGCTGCAGCGACGGCTCGACGCCGCCGTCGCCGCCGCGGCGGCCGACGGGATCGAGCTGACCTTGACGTCCGGCCGCCGCACCCCGGAGGAGCAGCAGCGGCTCGTCGACCAGGCGGTGGAGCGCTACGGCGTCCCCGAGGCGTACCGCTGGGTGCTGCCGCCGGACCGGTCCGCCCACGTCCAGGGGCTGGCTGTCGACGTGGGCCCGACCGACGGTGCGCTGTGGCTGGGGGAGCACGGCGAGGAGCTCGGGCTGTGCCGCACGTACGCCAACGAGATGTGGCACTTCGAGATGCTCCCCGACGGCGCCACCACGTGCCCCGAGCAACGCCCGGACTCGTCGTGGGCCTGGTGAGCGGGCACGCCGGGGCGGCTACAGCGCCGCGAGGCCGTCGCCGAGGATCTTCCCGCCGATCAGGAGCAGGACCGCCGCGGTGAGGACCGCGCTGTGCCGTGTCATGAGGTCGCGGACCCGGGTCAGCACCGGCTCGGCCCGCGCCCCCGCCACGGCGTGGGCCGCGACCGCGGCGAGGACGCTCGCCGACCCGAGCAGCACGAACACGCCGCCGGAGGCGACGACGGCGTCCGGGGCGACCTCCTGCACCGTGGCCGCGGCGGACGCGGTGAGCGCGATGTTCTTCGGGTTGGCGCCGCCCAGCGCCGCGCCCAGTCCCAGCGTCCGGGCGGGTGCCGGGTCGTCGAAGGCCGACAGCCAGCCCGGGGCGTCGGGCGTCCCGGACCCGCGCGCCGCGACGACCTTCCGCACGGCGAGCACGACGAGCGCGGCACCGAGCAGCACCCGGAGCCACGCGACGGCGCGGGGCCCGCCGTCCACCGACTCCACGCCGCCGACGACGAGGAGCGCGACCGCGGTCAGGGCGCCCAGCCCCACGACCCAGCCGGCGAGGAACAGCCACCCCGACGTGCGAGCCCGCGGGCCGGTCAGCAGCAGCGTCGTCGCCACCAGCGGGAACGGGCTCAGGGCGACGGCGAGCGCCACGGGCAGGAACGAGCCGATCGCGTCGAGCACGGCGGCCTCCGGGGACGGGTCAGGCGGGGGGTGCCGCCGGCGCGGTCGCCGCCGGGGCGGTCGCGCCGGGGGCGTCGACGTCCCGGGTGCGGAACGTCAGCAGGTAGCGGGTGGTGCCGGCCGCGAGCAGCGCGGCGCCGAGCATGTGCAGCAGGACGAGCAGCACCGGCAGGTCGGTCGCGACCTGCACGTACCCGATGAGCCCCTGGAGGGCGACCAGCGCGACCATCACCCGGCCGCGGCGGCGCAGCACCTGCGGCCCGCGGCGGTTGAGCACGAGCAGCGCCACCAGCACGGCGACGAACAGCCACACCGAGGCGGCGTGCACGCGGGCCATCAGGTAGGGGTCGACCGCGAACCGGTACCCGACCTCCTCGTCGCCGGAGTGCGGGCCGGCGCCGGTCGTGACGGCGCCGAGCACCAGCACGACCGCCAGCAGCACCGCCAGGACCGGGACGAGCGCCCGGGCCGCAGGGGGCACGACGGGCACCGGCGCCCCGTCGCCCTCGCGCCCGCGGTGGACGAGCAGCGTGGACAGCACCACGAGCAGCATCGACACCAGGAAGTGCAGGCTCACCCAGGCCGGGTGCAGGTGCAGCAGCACGATGACCCCGCCGATGACCGCCTGTGCCGCGACGCCGAGCAGCGGCGCGAAGCCCAGCAGCCGGTACGAGCGGGCGCGCCGGCGGTCCGGCCAGACGACGAGGATCACCAGCACGGCCAGCACCGAGAGGACACCCGTCAGGGTGCGATTCCCGAACTCCACGAACCGGTGGTAGGTCGCGGCCTCGTGGAACACCGGCGCGAACTGCCCGGGCTCGCACTGCGGCCACGTCGAGCAGCCCAGTCCGGACCCGGTGAGCCGCACGGCGCCGCCCGTGACGACGATGCCGATCTGCCCGACCAGGTTCGCCACGAGCACCGGGTGCGCCAGCCGCTCGCGCCAGCCGGCCGACCGGGTCGGTGCGGGGCGGGGCGCGGGCACGGCGGCGACGTCGGAGCTCACGGGGGCCAGCCTACGGTCGCGGCAGGACCCGCGGGTGCGCGTCGCGCGAGTCCTTGCTCACGCCCGCGGCCGCGCCGCTCCGGCCCGCCCACGTCCCTCCGCGCCTCCTTGCCGAGCCCGTCCTCGTCCGACCGAGCCCGCCCGCCTCGCTCGCTCGCCCCCGCGTGCATGCGTGCGGGAGCCCGCCCGCGTCGCTCGCCGGCGCAGGCGCGTCGAGAGTGCAGCAGATGCGGGGTTCCAGCGCCCGAAGCCCGCATCTACTGCACTCTCGACGGGCTAGGGGGGGTGGGGGCAGGGGCGGACGCGACGGACGGGGCGGTCGGGCGGATAGGCCCGGTCCGGGGGAGGTCCGGGTGCGCTCGGGTGCGCTCGTCCGCTCGGGCGCGTCAGTCCCAGCGGAACCAGCGCCGGACGGCCGCGGCCAGCAGCAGCGCCCAGACCGCCAGCGCCGCGAGCGGGGCCGCGGGGAAGCCGCCGTCGACCAGGGACGTGCGCAGCGCCTCGCCGAGGGCGCCCGGCGGCAACCAGCGGGCCACCGACGCCCAGCCGTCGGGCAGCTCGGCGACGGGCAGCACGACACCCCCGACCACGGCGAGCACCACGAGCAGCAGGTTCGCCACCGCGAGGACCGCCTCCGCGCGCAGCGTCCCGGCGAGCAGCAGCGCGAGCGCGGTGAACGCCGCGACGCCCAGCAGCAGGGCCAGCGCGGCGGGGGCGAGGCCGGCGGGGTCGGGGCGCCAGCCGAGGACGAGCGCCGTGGCGCCGACGACGAGCACCTGCAGCGCCGCGACGGCGAGCACGGCGAGCACCTTGCCGGCGAGCAGGCCGCCGCGTCCGAGCGGCGTCGTGGCGAGCAGGCGCAGGACGCCGTTGCGCCGGTCGAACGCCGTCGCGATCGCCTGCGAGGTCAGCGACCCCGCCATCACGGCCAGGCCGAGCACCCCGGGCGTGACGACGTCGAGCCGCGCAGCGCCCCCGGTGTCGAGCTCGACGAACGACGACCGCCCCAGGGCGACGAGCGCCACCACGGGGATGACGAGCGTGACGAGCAGCTGCTCGCCGTTGCGGAGCACGGCCAGCGTCTCGAACCGCGCCTGCGCGAGCACGCGGCGTGCGGCGGGCGCCGCGCGGTCCGGTGCGTCCGGCGCGGGTGCTGAGGCGCGGGCGTCCGGCGTGGTCGCGGTCATCGCAGGGTCCGTCCGGTGAGGTCCAGGAACACGTCCTCGAGCGTGCGCCGCCCGACGTCCACGTGGGCGAGCAGCACGTCGCGGTCGGCGCACCACGCGGCGAGGGCCGCGAGCAGCCGGGGGTCGGCGGGGGCGTCCACGACGTACGCGCCGGGTCCCGTCTCCCGCACGACCGGGCGGCGCGCGTCCGCCGCGCCCGCCGTGCCGCCCGCGCCCGCCGCGTCCGCCGTGCCCGCCGCGCCGCCCGCCGCCAGCGCCCGGCCGAGGTCGTCGACGGGCAACCCGGGCGTGGCCCGGAACGTCAGGGTCGACCCGTCGGCACCCGCGAGGAGGTCCGGGACGGAGCCGCGGGCGATGACCCGACCGTGGTCGACTACGGCGACCTCGTCGGCCAGCGCCTCCGCCTCGTCCATGAGGTGCGTGGTGAGCAGGACGGCCACCCCGTCGGCCCGCAGCTCGGCCACGAGGTCCCACACGGCGCGGCGGGCCTGCGGGTCCATGCCGGCGGACGGCTCGTCGAGGAACACGACGTCGGGCCGGCCGACGACGGCGGTCGCGAGCGCGAGCCGCTGGCGCTGCCCGCCGGACAGCCGCCGGACGGTGGTGCGGGCGAACGGGTGCAGGCCGAGGCGGTCGGCGAGCTCGCCGACGTCCCGCGGGTCGGCGTACATCGCGGCGACGTGCCGCAGCACGCCGAGCGCGGGGACGCCGGTCGGCAGGCCGGCGTCCTGGAGCATCACCCCGACGCGGGGCCGCAGGGCGCGCGCGTCGGCGACCGGATCGAGCCCCAGCACCCGGACCGCGCCGCCGTCGGGCGTGCGCAGCCCCTCGCAGCACTCGACGGTGGTGGTCTTGCCGGCACCGTTCGGGCCGAGCACGGCCGTCACCCGTCCGGGTGCGGCCTGCAGGTCGAGGCCGTCGACGACCGCCCGGCCGTCGTACCGCTTGACGAGCCCGCGGACCTCGACGGCGAGCGGGGTGGGAGTCGGGCCGAGCACCCCGCGAGTGTAGGTGCCGTGCCCGGTGTGAGGCAGACCTTGCTTGCGGGGACTGAATTCGGCAACAAAGATGTTGCCGATATCGGATGCCCTCGTGGCGTCCTGGCGTGCCTCCCGGGGACCGCCGTCAGCCGCGCAGCAGCGAACCGGAGGAGGGTGCATGGGTCCCACGACGCCGAGCCTCCCCGCGGTGCCGCCGGGCGTCGCACCGGTCCCGGGCGAGCACGACCTCGAGGCGGGCACGCGCCGCCGCGTGCTGGACCTCATCGCCGCCGACGGACCGGTCTCGGCCGCCGAGCTCGCCGCGGAGCTCTCGCTCACCGCGGCGGCCGTCCGCCGGCACCTCGCGACGCTCGAGGCCGAGGGCCAGATCGGGGTCCACGACGGCCGCGGCCAGGTCGGGCCCGCGCGCCGCGGCCGGCCCGCCAAGCGCTACGTCGTCACCGCGGAGGGGCAGGCGGCGCTCAGCCAGCAGTACTCCGAGCTCGCGGCGCAGGCCCTGCGGTTCGTCGCCGAGATCGGCGGCGCGGACGCGGTGCGCAGCTTCGCCGAGCGGCGGGTGCACGAGCTGGAGCAGCGGCACGCCGGCGCGCTCGCCGAGGCCGGTGACGACCCCGCCCGTCGCGCCCGGGTGCTGGCGGAGGCGCTCGCGGACGACGGCTTCGCCGCCACCGCCCGGCCCGTGCCCGGCGGCCACGCGATCCAGCTCTGCCAGGGCCACTGCCCGGTGCAGGACGTCGCCTCGGAGTTCCCCGAGCTCTGCGAGGCGGAGGCCCACGCGTTCTCCCGGATGCTCGGCGTCCACGTGCAGCGGCTCGCGACCCTCGCGCGCGGCGGTCACGTCTGCACGACCAACATCCCGATCACCCCGGTGCGGCGACCGACCGCGACCGACCCGCCCGCCGGCACCTCCGGGCCCCCGCCCGGCCGACCGGCAGCACCCCCCGAGCGACCCGACGCCACCGCCCCCGCGGCGTACACGGAAGGACGATGAGATGACCACGACGGACCCCGGCCGCACGGCCGAGCCGATGACCCAGGACGAGGCGATCGCCTCGATCGGTGCGTACGGCTACGGCTGGCACGACCCGGACTCCGCGGGCGCCTCCGCCCAGCGCGGCCTGTCCGAGGCGGTCGTGCGCAACATCTCCGCGCTGAAGAACGAGCCGGAGTGGATGCTCAAGACCCGCCTGAAGGCGCTGCGCCTGTTCGACAAGAAGCCGATGCCCTGGTGGGGCGCTGACCTGTCGGGCATCGACTTCGACAACATCAAGTACTTCGTGCGGTCCACGGAGAAGCAGGCGACCTCCTGGGAGGAGCTGCCCGAGGACATCCGGAACACCTACGACCGGCTCGGCATCCCGGAGGCGGAGAAGCAGCGCCTCGTCGCGGGCGTCGCCGCGCAGTACGAGTCCGAGGTCGTCTACCACCAGATCCAGGAGTCGCTCGAGGCGCAGGGCGTCATCTTCGTCGACACCGACACCGGCCTGCGCGAGTACCCCGAGCTGTTCGAGCAGTACTTCGGCTCGGTCATCCCGCCGGGGGACAACAAGTTCGCCTCGCTCAACACCGCCGTGTGGTCGGGCGGCTCGTTCGTGTACGTCCCGCCGGGCGTGCACGTCGAGATCCCGCTGCAGGCGTACTTCCGGATCAACACCGAGAACATGGGCCAGTTCGAGCGGACGCTGATCATCGCGGACGAGGGCTCGTACGTGCACTACGTCGAGGGCTGCACCGCGCCGATCTACCAGTCGGACTCGCTGCACTCCGCGGTGGTCGAGATCATCGTGAAGAAGAACGCCCGCGTGCGGTACACGACGATCCAGAACTGGTCGAACAACGTCTACAACCTCGTGACGAAGCGGGCGACCGCGGCCGAGGGCGCGACGATGGAGTGGGTCGACGGCAACATCGGCTCCAAGGTCACCATGAAGTACCCGGCGATCTACCTGCTGGGCGAGCACGCCCGCGGCGAGACGCTGTCCATCGCCTTCGCGGGCGAGGGCCAGCACCAGGACGCCGGCTCGAAGATGGTGCACGCCGCGCCGCACACGTCGTCCTCGATCGTGTCGAAGTCGGTGGCGCGCGGCGGTGGCCGCACGTCGTACCGCGGCCTCGTGCAGGTGCTCGAGGGCGCCTCGCACTCGGCGTCGAACGTGCTGTGCGACGCCCTGCTGGTCGACCAGATCTCCCGGTCGGACACCTACCCGTACGTCGACGTCCGCGAGGACGACGTGTCGATGGGCCACGAGGCCACGGTGTCCCGCGTCAGCGAGGACCAGCTGTTCTACCTGATGTCCCGCGGCATGCCCGAGACGGAGGCCATGGCGATGATCGTGCGCGGGTTCGTGGAGCCCATCGCGCGCGAGCTCCCCATGGAGTACGCCCTCGAGCTGAACCGCCTGATCGAGCTGCAGATGGAAGGGGCCGTCGGCTGATGTCGACCACCGCAGAGCAGGGTCTGTCGACCGACCACTCCCGGGCGACCGCCGACGAGGCGCACAGCCACGGCGTCGGCACCGTCCCGGAGGCGTCCCGCGCCGCGCGCCCGACCTCGTTCGAGGTCGCGGACTTCGCCGTGCCGACGGGCCGCGAGGAGGAGTGGCGGTTCTCGCCCGTGGACCGGCTGGCGCCGCTGTTCGCACCGGAGACCGGCACGCTGACCGGGCACGGCGTCCTGACCACGGTCGTGGACGCGCCCGAGGTCGAGGTCGAGATCGTCGACCGCGGCGACGCGCGCCTGGGTCGCGCCGGGCAGCCGGGGGACCGGGCCGCGGCCGTCGCGTGGGCGTCGTTCCCGCGCGCCACGGTCGTCACGATCCCGCGCGAGGCCGTCGCGTCGACGGTCACCTCGGTGCGCGTCGAGGGCGTCGAGGGCCAGCTCGAGCCGACCGCGTCGCACCTGCTGGTGCACGCCGAGCCGATGTCGCAGGCCACGGTCGTCATCGACCACGTCGGGTCGGCGCTGCTGACCGAGACGGTCGAGGTCGTGGCCGAGGACGGCGCCCACCTGACGGTCGTGTCGGTGCAGGACTGGGCCGAGGGCTCGGTGCACAACGCCGCCCACCGGGTGCGCCTGGGACGGGACGCCACCGTCAAGCACATCGTCGTGACGCTCGGCGGCGACGTCGTGCGCATCACGCCGGACGCCGAGTTCGCCGGCGAGGGCGGCTCGGTCGAGATGCTCGGCGTGTACTTCGCGGACGCCGGCCAGCACCAGGAGCAGCGGCTGTTCGTCGACCACGCCGTGCCGTCCTGCACCAGCCGCGTCACCTACAAGGGCGCGCTGCAGGGCGAGGGCGCGCACACCGTGTGGGTCGGCGACGTGCTGATCCGCAAGGAGGCCGAGGGCACCGACACCTACGAGCTCAACCGCAACCTCGTCCTCACGGACGGCGCGCGCGCGGACTCGGTGCCGAACCTCGAGATCGAGACCGGCCTCATCGAGGGCGCCGGCCACGCGTCGGCCACCGGCCGGTTCGACGACGAGCAGCTGTTCTACCTGCGCGCCCGTGGCATCCCGGAGACCGACGCCCGCCGCCTGGTGGTGCGCGGGTTCTTCGCGGAGCTGATCGGCCAGATCGGCGTCCCCGAGGTCGAGGAGCGGCTCATCGCGGCGATCGAGGCCGAGCTGGCCCGGTCGATGACGGAGTTCGCCCCGGCGACCGCTGCGGGTGCACCGGCCGTCGCCGCGCCCGCCGGCGGTGACCACGCGTCCGCCGTCACGCCGCAGACCGACGGCGCCCGCGCGATCCTCGTCGAGCCCGCCTCGGTCACCAGCCGGGACGAGCCCGCATGAGCACGCCCCACGACGTCGCTCGCTGCGCCCCCGACCCCGCGGGGGCCGTGACGTGACCGCCCAGCTCGCCTGCATGACCTCCGACGTCCCCGAGGCCGGCGCCCTGCGCGTCGAGCTCGAGGGGGAGTCGGGCGTCGTCGAGGTCGCGGTCGTCCGCGACGAGGACGGCGCGCTGCACGCCATCAGCGACATCTGCTCGCACGGCGCCGTGTCGCTGTCCGACGGGGAGGTCGAGGGCTGCACCGTGGAGTGCTGGCTGCACGGGTCGCGGTTCGACCTGCGCACCGGCGAGCCGCTGGGCCCCCCGGCCGTCCGCCCCGTCCCCGTCTACCCCCTGACCGTCGACGGCGAGCGCGTGCTCGTCGACGTCGACGGCGCCGCCTGAGCCTGCTGAGGAGAACGAGAGCATGTCCACCCTGGAGATCCGCGACCTGCACGTCAGCGTCGAGACCAAGGAGGGTCCGAAGCCGATCCTGCGCGGCGTCGACCTGACCATCAACAGCGGCGAGACCCACGCGATCATGGGCCCCAACGGCTCCGGCAAGTCGACGCTGGCGTACTCGCTGGCCGGGCACCCCAAGTACACGATCACCTCGGGCTCCGTGACGCTCGACGGCGAGGACGTCCTCGCGATGTCCGTCGACGAGCGGGCGCGCGCCGGCATGTTCCTGGCGATGCAGTACCCCGTCGAGGTGCCGGGCGTGTCGGTGTCGAACTTCCTGCGCACCGCGAAGACCGCGGTCGACGGCGAGGCACCGGCCCTGCGGACGTGGGTCAAGGACGTCAACAGCGCCATGGAGCGCCTGCGCATGGACGCCACCTTCGCGGAGCGGTCCGTCAACGAGGGCTTCTCCGGCGGTGAGAAGAAGCGCCACGAGATCCTGCAGATGGAGCTCCTCAAGCCGCGGTTCGCGATCCTCGACGAGACGGACTCCGGCCTGGACGTCGACGCGCTGCGCATCGTCTCGGAGGGCGTGAACCGCGTCCGCGAGACCACCGAGGTGGGCGTGCTGCTCATCACCCACTACACGCGCATCCTGCGCTACATCACGCCGGACTTCGTGCACGTGTTCGTGGACGGCCGCGTGGCCGAGGAGGGCGGGCCGGAGCTCGCCGAGCGCCTGGAGAACGAGGGCTACGACCGGTTCCTCACCGGCGCGGCCGCCGGCGCCTGACGGCACGGCACACCGGGCCGGGGACGACGCACCGTCGCCCCCGGCCCCGCCCCGGGGACGACGGGGCTGCACCCGCGACGGCACGAGCACGAGGGACGACGAGATGACGGACACGCTGGACGCGGCCCAGGGCGCGACGCCCGAGGAGGGCCGGACGCTCGGCGCCACCGAGCTGGCGGCGGTGCGCGCGGACTTCCCGCTGCTGGCTCGGACCGTCCGCGGCGGCCGCCCGCTCGTCTACCTCGACTCCGGTGCGACCTCGCAGAAGCCCGAGGTGGTGCTCGACGCCGAGCAGGACTTCTACGCGCAGCGCAACGCCGCCGTGCACCGCGGGGCGCACCAGCTCGCGGAGGAGGCGACGGAGGCGTTCGAGACCGCGCGGACGCAGGTCGCGTCGTTCGTGGGCGTCCACGACGACGAGCTGGTGTGGACGTCGAACGCGACCGCGGGCCTCAACCTCGTCGCGTACGCGATGTCGAACGCGACGCTCGGCCGGGGCGGGGACGCCGCGCGCCGGTTCGCCCTCGCGCCCGGCGACGAGATCGTCGTCACCGAGGCCGAGCACCACGCGAACCTCGTCCCGTGGCAGGAGCTCGCCGCCCGCACCGGCGCCACGCTGCGCTGGCTCGGCGTCGACGACTCCGGGCGGATCCGGGTGGACGAGCTCGGCACGGTCGTCACGGAGCGCACCAAGGTGCTGGCGTTCACGCACGCCTCCAACGTGACCGGCGCGATCACCCCGGTCGCGCCGTTCGTCGCGCGGGCCCGGGAGGTCGGGGCGCTCACGGTGCTCGACGCCTGCCAGAGCGTGCCGCACCTGCCGGTGGACCTGGCCGCGCTCGGCGTGGACTTCGCCGCGTTCTCCGGGCACAAGATGCTCGGGCCCACCGGCGTCGGCGCGCTGTACGGCCGGCGCGAGCTGCTCGAGGCGATGCCGCCCGTCACCACCGGCGGGTCGATGGTCGAGGTCGTCACGATGGAGGCCACCACCTACGCCCCGCCGCCGCGCCGGTTCGAGGCCGGCACCCAGATGGTGTCCCAGGCCGTCGGCATGGGCGCCGCCGCGACCTACCTGGCCGAGCTCGGCATGGACGCCGTCGCCGCGCACGAGCGTCACCTGGCCGGTCTGCTGCTCGACGCGGTCGCGTCCGTCCCCGGCGTGCGGGTGATCGGGCCGACCGAGAACGTCGACCGCCTCGCCACGGTGTCCTTCGTCGTCGACGGCGTCCACGCGCACGACGTCGGCCAGGTGCTCGACGACGCCGGCGTGGCCGTCCGCGTCGGGCACCACTGCGCGCAGCCGCTGCACCGGCGGTTCGGCGTCGCCGCGACCGCCCGCGCGTCGGCGGCGGTCTACACCACCGACGAGGAGATCGCGGTGTTCCGGGAAGCACTCGCGGGGGTCCGGGCGTTCTTCGGACTGGAGAGCACCCCGACGACCCCCGCGAGCGAGGACGGCACCCGATGAGCACCGGCATGGAGCAGCTGTACCAGCAGCTGATCCTCGACCACGCGAAGCACCCCGCCCACCGCGGCGCGCAGGACGCGTACGACGTCGAGGTCCACCACGTGAACCCCACGTGCGGCGACGAGGTCACGCTGCGGGTGCGGCTCGACGCGGGGGACTCCGGCGGCGGCCCGGTGATCGGGGAGCTGACCTGGACCGGGCAGGGCTGCTCGATCTCCCAGGCGTCCGCCTCGGTGATGTCGCAGGCCGTCTCCGGGCGCTCCGTGACGGACGCGCTCGCCCTGTCCGCGGACTTCCGCGAGCTCATGGACTCCCGCGGCGTGCTGCCGGAGAAGTTCGAGGGCGACGCGCTCGACGAGTCGCTGGAGGACGCCGTCGCGTTCGTCGGCGTCGCGCGCTACCCCGCCCGCATCAAGTGCGCCCTGCTCGGCTGGGCCGCGATGAAGGACGCCGTGGCGCAGGCCGCCGCGGCGACGACCAACACCACGCAGGAGGAGGGCCGATGAGCGACACCACCGTCTCGGGCCAGCCGGACCAGGCACCCGCGAACGCCGCCGACGTCGAGGAGGCGCTGCGCGACGTCATCGACCCCGAGCTCGGCATCAACGTGGTCGACCTCGGCCTCGTCTACGGCATCGCGCTGGAGCCGAACCGGCACGTCACGATCGACATGACCCTGACCTCGGCGGCCTGCCCGCTGACGGACGTGATCGAGGACCAGGCGGGCTCGTCGCTCGAGGGGCTCGTCGACTCGTTCCGCATCAACTGGGTGTGGATGCCGCCGTGGGGGCCGGAGCGCATCACCGACGACGGGCGCGCGCAGATGCGGGCGCTGGGGTTCAACATCTGAACCCTCCCGTCGCGGACGTCACGGCCGGTCGCCCCTCGGGGTGGCCGGCCGTCGTCGTGCGGGGGAGCGGCGCGCGGGCGTGCCGGGCCGGGCCGGACGTCCGGCCGGGGCTACGGCTCCGCCACCGCGAACGTGTCGCACGCCGCGAGGGTGCCCTGCTCGTAGCCGGTCGTGAACCAGCGCTGCCGCTGCTCGCTCGACCCGTGCGTCCAGGTGTCCGGGTCCACGCCGCCGCCGGACTGCTGCTGGATGTGGTCGTCCCCGACGGCCGCCGCGGCGGACAGCGCGTCGGCGAGCTGCCCGCGCGTCACCGGCTCCAGGAACGTCACGCCGGTGTCCGGGTCGACCGTCGTCGCCGCGTGCCCGGCCCACAGCCCCGCGTAGCAGTCGGCCTGCAGCTCGACGCGCACCGAGTCGGAGTCGTCCCCGGTGCCGGAGCGGTCCGTCCGGTCGAACACGCCGGTGAGGTTCTGGACGTGGTGCCCGTACTCGTGCGCCACCACGTACATCTCCGCGAGCGGGCCGCCCGAGGCGCCGTACCGCGACGCGAGCAGGTCGTAGAACGTCAGGTCCAGGTAGATCGTGCGGTCCGGCGGGCAGTAGAACGGTCCGGTGCTCGCGGACGCCGCGCCGCAGCCGGTGTCCGTCGCCTGCTCGAACTCCACGACGCCCGGCTGCACCTGCTCCGCCGACGCCTGCACGCCGGCGGCCGGCAGCGCCTTCTCCCAGTACGCGTCCAGCGACTGCACGGTGGCCGACAGCCGGCACGCGCGGTCGCTGTTGGCCTGCTCGGCCGAGCAGTCGCCGACCTGCGACACCTGCTCGCCGCCGCCGTCCGTCGAGCCCTGCAGGAGCTGCGACGGGTCCCCGCCCAGCAGCACGACCAGGGCCACGAGCACCAGGCCGCCGATGCCGCCGCCCACCGCGACGCCGCGCCCGCGACCACCCCGGCGGGACTCGACGCGCCCGCCCTCGAACCGGCCGCCACCCTGGAACGTCATGGCCGGGACGGTAGCGCCGCGCGGGTCGGTGCGCGCGGGGAGGGGGCGCGGCGGGTCGGTGCGCGCGCGGGGGACCGGGCGCGGCCGCCGGTCCCGGGCCGGGGTGCGGGCGGCCGGTGTCTCCGCTCCGCGAGCGGTCAGTCGACGATCCCGCGGGCGGCCAGCGCCTCGCCGAGGTCGCGCGCCCGCCCGAGCACCCGCAGGACGGCCGGCGTCAGCCACACCCGCGGGTCCCTCTCGGCGCCCCGCGCCCGGGCCGCGTCGCGCACCTCGTGCACCGTGCGGGCGATCTCCGGCACGGTCCGCAGCACCAGCGCGACGGCGAGCGCGACGACGTCGGGGCGGACGCCCACCCGCCGCAGCGGGCGCACCGCGCGCGTGAGGCCGTCGAGCAGCCGGTCGGCGGGGGTCGTGGCCGTGACGACGGCGGCGGCGAGCACCAGCGTGAGCAGGTCCGCCACCACCTCGACGGCCGGACCCCAGCCACGGGCCCAGGCCTGGTAGCCGCCCGCCAGCGCGGCCGTGACGAGGACCGGCAGCATCCCGCGCAGCGTCGGGCCCGGCGGCAGGGCGGCCACCGCCGCGAGGGCGACCGTCAGCACCAGCAGGGCGAGCGAGGGCACGACGCCGCCGGTCACCACCACCGCGACGCCCAGCACGGCGAGCCCCGCGAGCTTCGCGCCCGCGGGAGCCCGGTCGAGCGGCGTGCGCGCGGTCCGGTGCGCGCCGAGCAGCGTCACGGCCGGTCCCCGCCGGTGGCCGGCGCGCGGTCGGCGCCGAGGTCGTCACCCCGGTCCGAGGTCGTGCGTCCGGCCTGACGACCTCGGCCGGAGGTGACGACCTCGCTCGCGTCGGCGGCGACGTCGGGGACCGCGGGGGGCGGGGTGGCCATGAGGGCGCGGTACGCCGCCAGGGCCGCCGCGGGCGGGCCGTCGTGGACGACGTGGCCCTCGTCGACGACGAGCACCCGGTCGGCGCGCGCCGCCGCCTCCAGGTCGTGCGTGACCTGCACCACCTGCTGCGGCAGGTCCGCGAGCAGCGCGTCCACCACGCCGCGCCAGCGCAGGTCGAGCAGCGTCGTCGGCTCGTCGCAGACCAGCACGTCCGGCTCCGTCGCGAGCACGGCCGCGAGGGCCAGGAGCTGCCGCTGGCCCCCGGACAGCGCCCGCACGGGGACGTCCGCGCGCTCCGCGAGACCCACCCGGGCCAGCGCCTCCCGCGCCCGCGCGTCCCGCTCGCGCGCCGGCACCCCGCGGCGGCGCAGGGACAGCGCGACGTCCTCGACGGGGGTCGGCATGACGACCTGGGCGTCCGGGTCCGTGAACAGGAAGCCGACGCGCCGCCGCACGGCCGCACCGTCCCGGGCGGTGTCCAGGCCGTCCACCCGGACCGTCCCGGCCGACGGGAGCGTCAGCCCGTTCAGCAGGCGGGCGAACGTCGACTTGCCCGAGCCGTTCGCGCCGACCACCGCGACGCGGCGCTCGGTCAGCGTGCAGGTCACCGGGCCGAGCAGCGTGACCACCCGCTCCTGCCCCCGCCGGGCCGCACCGGGGGCGTACGCGGTGACGACCGCGCCGTCGAGCTCGATCACCGGCCGCGCAGCAGGTCGGGGAACGCGCGGAGCGCGGCGGCCGCGACGACGGCGGCGAGGAGGTTCTTGATCGCGTCGCCCGGCAGGAACACGGCGCCCGCGGTGATCGCCTCCGACGGCGACAGCCCGAGCCGCCAGCCCATGACGGCGATGCCCAGCGGGTGGACCGTCAGCAGCGTGGCCGCCGCGGCGGCACCGAACAGCGCGGGGACGCGCCAGCGCGGAGCGACCCGGCGCGCCAGCAGTCCGAGCGCGCCGGCGACGGCGGCCGCCGCGGGGAACGCGAGCAGGTACCCGGCCGACGGCCCCGCCAGCACGCCCAGCCCGCCGGTCGCCCCGGCGAACACCGGCAGCCCCGCGAGCCCGACCGCGACGTACAGCAGCAGCGCGAGGAAGCCGCGGCGCGGCCCCAGCACCAGCCCGGTCAGCACCACGCCGAACGTCTGCAGCGTGATCGGCACGGCGCCGCCCGTCGGGATGGCCGGCAGCACCGCGCACACCGCGACGAACGCGGCGAACGTCGCCACCAGGGCGAGGTCGGTCGCGACGGACGCGCGGGCCACGGGAGCGGGGGACGCGGCCGTCGCGGCGGCGCCGAACGCCGGGGCGCCCGGCGAGCGGGGTTCGGCGCGCCGGGAGTCCGCGGACGTGGCGGGTCGTGCCGTCGGGTCGTGCTCGGGGCGGTGCTGCTCGGGGCGGTGCTGCTCGGACATGGGACCTCGCGGGACGGGGCGGACGGGTGTGCTGCCGTCACGCTAGTTCGCCCCACCCGACGCGGTCGCCGGTCGACCCGCCCAACACTGCCCCCACCCCGCTGGAGGTTTCCGCACCCGACACCCCTCCACCCCACCCGCCCCACCCGCGAGTTCGGCAGTCCGGTGTCGAGCTCGGCACCTGGAGCTGCCGAACTCGACGGGAAGTGCCGAGCTCGCGGACGGGGCACCCGAGGGGGCGGGCGGAATTCTCGTCGGCGGGCGGACGCTGGGGCTCGTAGAATGGCCGGCGTTTGTGCCGGGTCGGCGACGGGGCGCGCGGCAAGCAGCCGGGTCGAGCCACGTCCGGGCACGGTGGAGGGACAGGGACCAGAGTGATCACAGCCCAGGGCGTCGAGCTGCGCGTCGGTGCGCGCGTGCTGCTGTCGGCGGCGACGTTCCGCGTGGCGCCGGGCGACCGGATCGGCCTCGTCGGTCGCAACGGCGCCGGCAAGACCACGCTGACCAAGACGCTCGCCGGGGAGTCGCAGCCGACCGGCGGGCAGGTGTCCCGCAGCGGCGACGTCGGGTACCTGCCGCAGGACCCCCGCTCGGGCGACCTGTCGACGCTCGCCCTGCACCGGGTGCTGTCGGCGCGCGGTCTCGACCAGATCGTCGCCGCGATGCGGGAGACCGAGGGCGCGATGGCGTCCGTGGACGACGCCACGCGGGAGGCCGCGATGGAGCGGTACGCCCGGCTCGAGGCCCGCTTCCTGGCGGCCGGCGGGTACGCGGCGGAGTCCGAGGCGCACCGCATCACGTCGAACCTCGGGCTGGACGACCGGGTGCTCGCCCAGGAGATCGGCACGCTGTCCGGCGGTCAGCGCCGGCGCGTCGAGCTGGCCCGCATCCTCTTCTCGGGCTCCGAGACGCTCCTGCTCGACGAGCCGACGAACCACCTCGACGCCGACTCGATCGCCTGGCTGCGCGACTACCTCAAGGTGTACCCGGGCGGGTTCGTGGTCATCAGCCACGACGTCGAGCTGCTGCGCGCCACCGTGAACAAGGTGTTCCACCTGGACGCCAACCGGGGCGAGCTCGACCAGTACAACCTCGGCTGGGACGCCTACGTGCTGCAGCGCGAGACGGACGAGAAGCGCCGCCGGCGCGAGCGGGCGAACGCCGAGAAGAAGGCCTCCGCGCTGCTCGCCCAGGCCGACAAGATGCGCGCGAAGGCCACCAAGGCGGTCGCGGCGCAGAACATGGCGCGGCGTGCCGAGCGGATGCTGTCGGGGCTCGACGAGGTCCGGGTGTCGGACAAGGTCGCCAAACTGCGCTTCCCCGAGCCGGCGCCGTGCGGCCGCACGCCGCTCACCGCCTCCGACCTGTCGAAGTCGTACGGGTCGCAGGAGGTCTTCGCGGGCGTGGACCTGGCGATCGACCGCGGCTCCCGCGTCGTGGTGCTCGGCCTGAACGGAGCCGGCAAGACGACGCTGCTGCGCATCCTCGCGGGGCTGGCGCAGTCCGACACCGGCGAGGTCACCCCGGGGCACGGCCTCAAGCTCGGGTACTACGCCCAGGAGCACGAGACCCTCGACCTCGACCGCACCGTCGTGGAGAACCTCCGGTCGTCGGCCCCGGACCTCACCGACACGCAGGTCCGGTCCGTGCTCGGGTCGTTCCTGTTCTCCGGGGACGACGCCGACAAGCCCGCGAAGGTGCTGTCCGGCGGCGAGAAGACCCGCCTGGCGCTCGCGGCCCTGGTCGTGTCGAGCGCGAACGTGCTGCTGCTCGACGAGCCGACCAACAACCTCGACCCCGCCAGCCGTGAGGAGATCCTGGCGGCGCTGCGCGGCTACACGGGCGCGGTCGTGCTGGTCAGCCACGACGAGGGGGCCGTCGAGGCGCTCAACCCGGAGCGGGTCGTCCTGCTGCCCGACGGCGACGAGGACCTGTGGAACCCGTCGTACCTGGATCTGGTGACGCTGGCCTGACGGTCGGGGGCGAGCGTCGTCCCGACCCCGTGTCCGGCGCTCGGGCCCGATCGCGCCGGCACGCCCGGTGCGCCGGTGCGTCCGGGGCCGGACGGGCGCCCCGGGCACAGGCCTGTCCGGGGCCGGACGCGCGCTCCGCACGGCGCGCCCCGCCGGTCAGCCCAGCTGGGAGTCGATGAGCGCGTCCTCGGTCTCCTCGTCGGACGGCCGGCGTCGGCGTGCCCGCGCCGGCTGGGCGGCGGGGCCGCCGGGGACGCGGTCCGCGGGGCCGTCCGACGAGGGGCCCGCGCCGGGCCCCTCTGCCGGGCCGGCGGGCGCACCCGGCTCCGCCGATCCGCCCGGTCCGGCCGATCCGCCCGGTCCGGCCGGTCCGCCCGACCCGCCCGGTGCCGCGCCCTCCAGCAGCTCGCGCCGGGCGAGCCACGTGAACGCGACGAGCGACCCCGCCGCGAACGTCCACCACTGGAACGCGTACGACAGGTGCGACCCCGGGTCCGTGCTGGGGGCGGGCAGCGCGCCGAGCGTCGTGGCCGCGGCGGGCGCCTCGGCGACCGCGCCGCCGTACGCCGCGTAGGACGGTGCCGTGACGCCGCCCGCGGCCAGCACCTGCGCCACGTTCACGGCCTGCACCTGCCCCGCCGGCGCCTCGCGGGTGCTCGCGGGCTCGTCCGGCCGCAGGTGCACGGTGACCTCGACCTCGCCCGGGGGCGGCTGCGGCACGTCGACCTCACCGCTCGCGTCCCGGTCCCAGGCGACCCAGCCGCGGTCGACGACCAGGACGGTGCCGTCGTCCTGCACGAGCGGCACGAGCACGTGGAAACCGGGCTGCCCGTCGACCGGCCGGTTCCGCAGCAGCACGGCGGCGTCGGCGTCGTAGGTGCCGGTGACGGTGGCCTGCCGCCACACGTCGGACGGGTCGAGCGTGGCACCGGCCTCGGGGAGCAGCTCGGCGAGCGGTACCGGGCCGGCCTCGTAGTTCTGCTCGACCAGCCGGATCGCCGCGTCGCGCGCGACGTGCCGGTGCCACTGCCACCGCCCGAGGAACACGCACGCGACGGCCAGCACCACCGCGAGCACCAGCAGGCCGACCGCGCGCCTCGCGGCGGGGTTGCCGCGCAGCCGCACCCGCCCGCCCTCGGAGGTCGGCGCCGGGCTCGTGGGTGCCGCGGTCATCGCAGCCCCGGCAGCCCCGGCAGCCCCGGCAGCCCGGGCCGTGCTCCGAGCTCCAGCCGTGGCAGCTCGTCGACCGGCACGGTCTGCTTCCAGAACGCCCGGACGCCGAGGTACTCCTCGAGGTGCGCGCGGTGCTCGTCGCACGCGAGCCACACCTTGCGACGCTCCGGCGTGTGCAGGCGCGGGTTGTTCCACAGCACGCCCCACGACGCCTCGGCGCGGCAGCCGCGGGCGCTGCAGCCGAGCTCGTCGCCGACGGGGTCGGGTGCGGGGGCGGTCATCGGGGTCCTCCGGGGGTGCCGTCGTGGTGGTCGTCGTCGGGCCTGCGCTGGTCCCCGCGGGGCGCGCCCGGCGGCGGGGGAGCGACCGGCCGCACGGGTGGTGCGGCGTCGATCAGGTGGGGCACGTAGCCCGCGGGCGCGTCGTCGCGGCGCTCCCGCCCGGCGTTGGCGAACAGCACCGCGATGTACGGCAGCACGACGGCGCCGACGATCAGCACGAGACTCAGCCAGAGCGGGACGTGCGTCCAGGTGAGCACCGCGAGCACGAAGCACGCCACCCGGACGCCCATCTGGATCAGGTAGCGGCGTGCCCGGCGCGCCTGGTCGGCGCCCAGGGGCTCGGGGGCGCTGGTGATGCTCTGCGCCTCGTCGGGGGTCCGCCTGCTCACACCTGATCGTAGGCGCCCCTCGCCCACCCCGCCCCCGCCACCCACCCCCTCGCGCAGCCGTCCCGGACGACTCGGAGGCTCCGACGTGCGTTCGGAGGTGTCCGCGGAGCCCTCCGATGCCGCGCGCACGCCTCCGACCACGTTCGGAGCCTCCGAGGGGATGGGGAGGGTGGGGGAGAGCGGGGTGGTGGGGGTGGGGATTGTGCGATCCGCACAACTGGTGCGCGCCATCCTGTGCCGCGGCGGTGCACCGGGGGCGCGAGGCGGTCGGATAGCGTCGACTTCCGTGTCCGAGAACTCCCAGACCTCCCGCCCGGAGCCGCGCAGCGTCCTGGTGACCGGCGCGAACCGCGGCATCGGCCGTGCGATCGCCGAGCGGTTCGTGGCGAACGGCGACAAGGTCGCCACCCTGGTCCGCAGCGGCGGGGCGCCCGACGGCGTGCTCGCCGTCACCGGTGACGTCACCGACACGGCGTCCGTCGACGCCGCGTTCGCCGAGGTCGAGGCGCAGCACGGGCCCGTCGAGGTGCTGGTCGCCAACGCCGGCGTCACGCGCGACGGCCTGCTGATGCGGATGACCGACGAGGACTTCGAGCAGGTGCTCGACGTCAACCTCACCGGCGTCTTCCGCTGCGTGCGCCGGGCGTCGAAGGGCATGATCCGCCTGCGCCGCGGCCGCATCGTCATGATCGGCTCGGTGGTCGGGCTGTACGGCAACGCGGGTCAGGTCAACTACACCGCCACGAAGGCCGGCCTCGTCGGCATGGCCCGCTCGGTGACGCGCGAGCTCGGCGGGCGCGGCATCACCGCCAACGTCGTCGCGCCCGGCTTCATCGAGACGCAGATGACCGCCGAGCTGCCCCAGGACCGCCAGGACGCGTACCTGTCGACGATCCCCGCCGGCCGGTTCGGCGCGGTCGACGAGATCGCCGCTGCCGTCGAGTTCCTCGCCTCGCCCGCCGCCGGGTACATCTCCGGCGCCGTGCTGCCGGTCGACGGCGGCCTCGGCATGGGCCACTGACCTCCCGCCCCCAC
The DNA here is from genome assembly GCF_030053835.1 of Cellulomonas sp. ES6. NCBI lineage: Bacteria > Bacillati > Actinomycetota > Actinomycetes > Micrococcales > Cellulomonadaceae > Cellulomonas > Cellulomonas sp. ES6. The sequence goes on from NZ_CP125655.1 coordinate 41,143, forward strand.
GAACGGAACGGAACACCCCATGGGCCTCCTCGACGGCAAGAAGCTCCTCGTCACCGGCGTCCTCACCGACGGCTCGATCGCCTTCCACGTCGCGCGCCTCGCGCAGGAGGAGGGCGCCGAGGTCGTGCTGAGCTCGTTCGGCCGGCAGTTCCGCCTCACCCAGGCGATCGCCCGCCGCCTCCCGAAGGAGGCCCCCGTCGTGCAGCTCGACGTCACCGACGCCGAGGACCTGGCGGCGCTCGCGGACCGCGTGCGCGAGCACGTCGACCACCTGGACGGCGTCGTGCACTCCATCGGCTTCGCGCCGCAGTCGGTGATGGGCGGCAACTTCCTGTCCGGCGAGTGGGCCGACGTCGCCACCGCCCTGGAGGTCTCGGCGTTCTCCCTGAAGTCGCTGGCGGTGGCGGCGCAGCCGCTGCTGACGGAGGGCGGCTCGATCGTCGGCCTGACGTTCGACGCGCGGTTCGCGTGGCCGGTGTACGACTGGATGGGTGTCGCGAAGGCCGCCTTCGAGGCGACCTCGCGCTACCTGGCCCGCGACCTCGGGCCGTCCGGCGTGCGCGTCAACGTCGTGTCCGCGGGCCCGATCCGCACCACCGCCGCGAAGTCGATCCCCGGCTTCGAGGCGATGGAGGGTGGCTGGGACGGCCGCGCGCCGCTGGGGTGGGACGTCACCGACCCGGAGCCGACCGCCCGCGCGGTGGCCGCGCTGCTGTCCGACTGGTTCCCCAAGACCACCGGCGAGATGATCCACGTCGACGGCGGCGTGCACGCGATGGGCCAGTAGTCGTGCGACTCTGGTGCGCGTGACCCACCCGCACCGCCTCGTCCTGCTCCGCCACGCCAAGGCGGAGCACTCCGCCTCCCTGGAGGACCACCTGCGCCCGCTGGCGCTCACCGGACGTCGCCAGGCGTCGGAGGTCGGCACCGGGATGGGGGCCGCCGGCCTGGTGCCCGACCTGGTGCTCGTCTCGTCCGCGCTGCGGACCCGGCAGACGTGGGACCTGGTGCGCGCGGGCCTGGGCGTGCCCGCCGACGTCGCGCGCCTGAGCGACGAGCTGTACGCGGCCGGGGTCCGGTCGCTCATCGGGCTGCTGCGCGAGGTCGAGGAGCAGGCGGCGACGGTGCTGGTCGTCGGCCACGAGCCGACGGTGTCGCAGACCGCCGCGGCGCTCGCGGGCCCCGGGTCGGACGACGCGGCGACGGCCCGCGTGCGGGTCGGCGTGCCGACCGCCACCTACAGCGTGCTGGAGGTGGACGGCGCCTGGGCCGACCTGGTCCCCGACGCGGCGCGGCTCGTGCGGGTGGTCAGCCCGGCCTGACGGCCCGCGCCCCGGTCAGCGCAGCTGGGGCAGCTCCAGCACGGCGTCCAGCCGGCCGCGCACCACGGCGTCGGCCTGCTCGCAGACCACGGGCTTGGCGTTGAACGCCACGCCGAGCCCCGCGGCGGCCAGCATGTCGAGGTCGTTCGCGCCGTCGCCGATCGCGACCGTGCGCTCCAGCGGGACCCCGGTCTCGGCGGCGTACTCGCGGAGCGTGCGAGCCTTCACGGCCCGGTCCACGACCTCGCCGGCGACCCGGCCGGTCAGCGCGCCGCCGGAGACCTCCAGCGCGTTCGCCCGGTACCGCGGGATCCCGAGGCGCGTGGCGAGCGGGCCGACGACCTCCACGAACCCGCCGGAGACCAACCCGACGGGCCAGCCGCGGCGGTCGAGCTCGGCCAGGAGCTCGACGGCGCCCGGCGTGACGACGACCTCCTCGAGCACCTCGGCGAACACGGAGACGGGCAGCCCTGCGAGGGTCGCGACGCGCGCCCGCAGGGACGCGGTGAAGTCCAGGTCGCCGCGCATCGCCCGCTCGGTGATCGCGGCGACCTCGTCCCGCGACCCGGCGTGGGCCGCGAGCAGCTCGACGACCTCCTGGGTGATGAGCGTCGAGTCGACGTCCATGACGACGAGGCGGGTGGGTGTCACGCGGGCAGGCTAGCCGGACGCGCGCGCCCGGCGCCGGACGCGTCCACGCCCGGCACCGCCGGGAGCCGCGGGGCCCGGGTCAGAGGCTGACGACCGCGCCCTTCGGCACGACGGTGATCCCCGACTCCGTGACCGTGAAGCCGCGCGCCAGGTCCTGCTCCCGGTCGATGCCGACCCGTGCCCGCTCGTGCACGACGACGTTCTTGTCGAGGATCGCCCGGTGCACCTGCGCGTACCGGTTGACGACGACGCCGTCCATGAGCACCGAGTCCGTGACCTGCGCCCACGAGTGCAGGTACACGCCCGGCGACAGGACCGACCCCGACACCGTCGCGCCGGAGACGATCACGCCGGGCGACACGATCGAGTCCGCGGCGTGCCCGAGGCGTCCCGCGCCGGCGTGCACGAACTTCGCCGGCGGCAGGCCGGTGTAGCCGGTGTACACGGGCCACGCGTCGTTGTAGAGGTTGAACACCGGCTCGATCGAGATGAGGTCCTGGTTGGCCTCGTAGTACGAGTCGAGCGTCCCGACGTCCCGCCAGTACTGGCGGTCGCGGTCCGTGGAGCCCGGCACGTCGTTGTGGATGAAGTCGTACACCGACGCGGTCCCGCGCTCGACGAACGCGGGCACCAGGTCGCCGCCCATGTCGTGCCGGCTGGTGGGGTTCTCGGCGTCCTCGGTGACCGCGCGGCGCAGGGCGTCGGTGTTGATGACGTAGTTGCCCATCGACGCGAGGATCTCGCCGGGGGAGTCCGGCAGCGCGACCGGGTCGGTCGGCTTCTCGCGGAACGCGGCGATCTTCGTGGGGTCGGACGGGTCCGTCTCGATGACGCCGAACTGGTCGGCCATCCCGATCGGCTGCCGGATGCCGGCCACCGTGATCTCCGCGCCGGTCGCGATGTGCTGGTCGACCATCTGCGAGAAGTCCATGCGGTACACGTGGTCCGCGCCGACGACCACGACGATGTCCGGCCGCTCGTCGTCGAGGATGTTGAGGCACTGGTAGATCGCGTCGGCGCTGCCGAGGTACCAGTGCTTGCCGACCCGCTGCTGCGCGGGCACGGGGGAGACGTAGTTGCCCAGGAGGGTCGACATCCGCCACGTCTTGGACACGTGCCGGTCGAGGCTGTGGGACTTGTACTGCGTCAGCACGATGATGTGCAGGTACCGCGAGTTCACGAGGTTCGACAGCGCGAAGTCGACGAGCCGGTAGATGCCGCCGAACGGGACGGCGGGCTTGGCGCGGGCCTCGGTGAGCGGCATCAGCCGCTTGCCCTCTCCACCTGCGAGGACGATTGCCAGGATGCGCGGCGCTGCCATGACCCGAACCCTAGAGGCAGGACGGCCCCGACGGCGAGGCGAACCCCCGGAGTGGCGCTAGCGTGTCCGAGGTGAGAGTCGACCTGCTGACCCGCGAGTACCCGCCCCACGTCTACGGCGGGGCCGGCGTGCACGTCGCCGAGCTCGCCGCGGTGCTGCGGCGCAGCGTCGACGTGCGGGTCCACTGCTTCGACGGCCGCCGCGACGAGCCGGGCGTGACCGGCTACGACGTGCCCTCCGACCTCGCCGGCGCCAACCCCGCCCTGGCGACGCTCGGGGTGGACCTGTCGATCGTCGACGGGGTGGGGCGCGGCGACGGGCCGGCGACCGACCTGGTGCACTCGCACACCTGGTACGCGAACCTCGCGGGCCACCTCGCCTCGCTGCTGCACGGCGTCCCGCACGTGGTGTCGGCGCACAGCCTGGAGCCGCTGCGGCCGTGGAAGGCCGAGCAGCTCGGCGGCGGCTACGCGCTGTCGTCGTGGGCGGAGCGGACGGCCTTCGAGTCGGCGGCGGCGGTGATCGCGGTGAGCGCCGGCATGCGGGCGGACATCCTGCGCAGCTACCCGGCGATCGACCCCGAGCGGGTGCGCGTCGTGCACAACGGCATCGACCTGTCCGGGTGGCGCCGGCCCGAGGGCGACGAGCAGTGGGCGGCCGCCCGGCGGGTCGCCGAGGCCAACGGCATCGACCCGGACCGGCCGGCCGTGGTGTTCGTCGGGCGGATCACCCGGCAGAAGGGCCTGCCGTACCTGCTGCGCGCGGCCGAGTCGCTGCCGCCGGAGGTGCAGCTCGTGCTGTGCGCGGGGGCGCCCGACACGCCCGAGATCCTCGTGGAGGTCACCGAGCTGGTCGGCGACCTGCGCGCGCAGCGGGACGGCGTGGTCTGGATCGAGCGCATGCTGCCGCGCGAGGAGCTCGTGGCCGTGCTCGCGACGGGCACCGTGTTCGCCTGCCCGTCGGTGTACGAGCCGCTCGGGATCGTGAACCTGGAGGCCATGGCCGTCGGGCTCCCCGTGGTGGGCACGGCGACCGGCGGCATCCCCGAGGTCGTCGACGAGGGGGCCACCGGCTGGCTGGTGCCGATCGAGCAGGTGCAGGACGGCACGGGCACCCCCGTCGACCCCGACCGGTTCGTCGCCGACCTGGGCGCGGCGCTCGCGGGGGCCGTGTCGGACCCGGTGCGCGCGCGGGAGTGGGGCGCCGCGGCACGCCGGCGCGTCGAGGACCACTTCTCGTGGGACGCCGTGGCGGAGCGCACGCTCGACGTCTACCGGTCCGTCCTGGCCTGAGGCCGTCCGCGGCGCGGGCGGGGCGGGGCCGCCTCAGCCCGGGCCGGGGTGCGTCGCCGCGGCCAGCGCCCGGCGGGCCGCCCGGTCGACGTCCCGCAGCGCCGTGGAGCGCTGGTCGGCCTGCCAGAGGTTGACCGCCGCGCCGTCGTCGGCGGTCGCGAGGTCGATGATCGCGCGCAGCCGCAGCGCCGTCCCGAGCACGCGGACGCGGCGCGGCTCGAGCCCCGGGGGCACCAGCGGGCGCAGGTCGGGCGGCGTCCGCAGCGCGGCGATCCGCTCGGCGGCGTCCTCCCGCCAGCGGGCCACGTCCAGGGCGACCAGGGCCTCCGTCGCCCGCGTCAGCGCCGAGGCGAGGTCGCGCTCGGCGTCCGCGAGCGTGCCGACGTGCCCCACCAGAGCGGTGCGCCAGGCGGGCACGGCGTGCACCCGCCACGTCACCAGGTGCCCGGCCTCGTACACGCTGCCGAACCGCTCGACCTCCGGCACCGCGGCGAAGTCGCCGCCCGGGGTGCTGACCAGCACGGCCTCACCGGCCGCCTGGGCGGGACCGGCCACAGCTGCGGGCGCCCCGGCCGGGTCGCCCGGGGCCGGCAGCACCGCGGCGACCGTCCGCGGCCCGCTGCCCCACGCCGCGACGAGGTCCGCCAGCGTGGGCCCGCCCGGCCCGGCGACGACGTCGGTCAGACCGGGGACGGCGGCGTCGCCCACGAGGACGCGGTGCGGCTCGTCGTCCCCCTGCACCGCGTCGAGCGTGCGCTGCACGGGGCCCGACCCGGGCCCGGGTTCGGCGAGCCACAGGGCGAGCAGCACGGAGCGCGGCAGGGCGGGTGCGTGGTCCACCGCACCAACGTACGACCACGTCCGGGCGGTCCCGGGCGACTAGGGTCTGGTGTCCATGACCGACGTGCTCCACCTCCAGGACGTGACCATCCGGCGCGGGACGACGACGATCCTCGACCGGCTCTCGTGGACGGTCCGGGAGGGCGAGCGCTGGGTGGTGCTCGGGCGCAACGGCGCGGGCAAGACCACCGTGCTCCAGGTCGCGTCCGGGCGGATGCACCCGACGTCCGGGACCGCGGACCTGCTCGGCTCGCGGCTCGGGCGGGTCGACGTGTTCGAGCTCCGGCCGCGCATCGGCCTGGCCAGTGCGGCGCTCGCGGAGCGGATCCCCGGCGGGGAGGTCGTGCGCGACGTCGTGCTGACCGCCGCCTACGGCATGACCGGCCGGTGGCGCGAGTCGTACGAGGACGTGGACGAGGCCCGGGCCGCCGACCTGATGGCGGCGTTCGGCGTGGCCCGGTTCGCGGACCGCCGGTACGGGACGCTCAGCGAGGGCGAGCGCAAGCGCGTCCAGATCGCCCGGGCGCTGATGAGCGACCCGGAGCTGCTGCTGCTCGACGAGCCGGCCGCGGGGCTGGACCTGGGCGGGCGCGAGGAGCTGGTGGCCGCGCTGGCCGAGCTGGCCGCCGACCGCCGCTCGCCGGTGCTGGTGCTGGTCACGCACCACGTCGAGGAGATCCCGCCGGGGTTCACGCACCTGCTGCTGCTCGCGGACGGCCGGGTGCACGCCGCCGGCCCGGTGGACGAGGTGCTGACCGCCGAGAACCTGTCGGACGCGTTCGGCACACCGCTGACGGTGGAGCGCTCCGGGGAGCGCTGGACGGCCCGCGGGCGGGCGTGAGGCGGGGCTGAGCCCGCGCCGCCGCCCGGACGCTCGAGCGGGCGATCCGGACCGTATCCCTCACAGAGAAGTCAAGGGATCGTCTAGGATCGGTGGGAGAGCGGCCGTGGTCGCCGCCGACGACGACGGTGCCCGGACCGCGGGCACCCGCAGGGAAGGGGGCCGACGATGGGCTGGCTGTGGTGGCTCGGCGGCGCGCTGCTGCTGGGCGTGGCCGAGATGTTCACGCTCGACCTGATCTTCCTCATGCTCGCGGGCGGTGCCCTGGCCGGCACGATCGCGGCGGCGTTCGGCGCCCCGCTCGCCGTGCAGATCGTCACGGCCGCGGTCGCGTCGCTGCTGCTGCTGTTCGCGCTGCGGCCGTTCCTGCTGCGCCGGCTCCGCGAGCGGACCGAGCTGGTCGAGACCAACTCCGCCGCCCTCGTCGGGCGGCCGGCCGTGGTGGTCGCCCCGACCGACGGCGTCGGTGGCCGCGTGAAGCTGGCGGGCGAGGTCTGGTCGGCGCGCGCGGAGGACGTCGGCGTGTCGTTCCCGACCGGGACGGAGGTCCGCGTGACGCGGATCGACGGGGCGACGGCGGTGATCGCGGCCGTGCCCCGGGTGGCGGGCCCGGCGGGAGGCACGACGCCCGGGACCGCCGACGGCCCGGCCGGGGGCCCGCTGCCCGGGACGCCCGCCGGGGCCTGACGGCTCCGCACGCACTGCACGGACCTCGACGGCCGCCGGGCACGCCCGGTGGCCGGGGGAGGCGGTGGCCGACCGGCCGCCGCGGAGCACGACGACGGCCCGAGCGGGCCGAGGTGGGAGGACGGCTGTGGACGACCCGAACATCGGCACGATCGTGGGGTGGGCGTTCATCGCCGTCCTGGCGATCTTCGTGGTGGTGACCCTGGTCCGCGCCGTGCGGATCGTGCCGCAGACCGTCGCGCTGCTCGTCGAGCGCCTCGGCCGGTACCACCGCACGATGGACGCCGGCCTGCACCTGATCGTCCCGTTCATCGACCGGGTCCGCGCCGGCGTCGACCTGCGCGAGCAGGTGGTGTCGTTCCCGCCCCAGCCGGTGATCACCTCGGACAACCTCGTGGTCAGCATCGACACGGTCATCTACTTCCAGGTGACCGAGCCGAAGTCGGCGGTCTACGAGATCGCCAACTACATCACCGGCATCGAGCAGCTCACCGTCACGACGCTCCGCAACGTCATCGGCTCGATGGACCTCGAGCAGACGCTGACCAGCCGCGACCAGATCAACGGCCAGCTCCGCGGCGTCCTCGACGAGGCGACCGGCAAGTGGGGCATCCGCGTGAACCGCGTCGAGCTGAAGAGCATCGACCCGCCGGCGTCGGTGCAGGGCGCGATGGAGCAGCAGATGCGCGCCGAGCGCGACCGCCGCGCCGCGATCCTCACCGCGGAGGGCGTCAAGCAGTCGCAGATCCTCACCGCCGAGGGTGAGAAGCAGGCGGCGATCCTGCGGGCCGAGGGTGCCGCGCAGTCGGCGATCCTCACCGCCGAGGGCGAGTCGCGGGCGATCCTCCAGGTGTTCGACGCCGTGCACCGCGGCGACGCCGACCCGAAGCTGCTGGCCTACCAGTACCTGCAGGCGCTGCCGAAGCTCGCGTCGACCCCGGCGAACAAGGTGTGGATCGTCCCGTCCGAGCTCACGGGCGCGCTCAGCCAGTTCGCGCAGGGGTTCGCGGGGGCGTTCGGCGGCGTGGTGCCGGGTGCCGAGGGCGAGGCGCCGTCGTCCGGGCGTCGCGCGGGGGAGTCGCCGCTGTCCGCGGAGGACCTGCCGCCGGTCGCGCTGACCGACCCGAAGGAGGCGCTGGCCGAGGCCCGGCGCGAGTCCGAGGCGGCCACCGCGGACGCCACCAGCGCGGGCACGTTCAGCGGCCGGCCGTTCGACCCGGTCGCGGAGGCCGGTCAGCGCCCGCGGCACGGCTCGGTGCCGCCGACGCCCCCGCCGCCGGTCGAGCCGGACGCCGGGACGACCCCGCCGCCCGCCCAGCCCTGACCTGACCCGACCCGGCCCGTCGCGAGGCGGTCCGGGGGACTCGTCGACGCCCGTCGTGCTCCGGCCCGGCGGGCGTCGCCGCGTCCGCCCGCGTCCACCCGCGTCCGCCCGCGTCCGCTCGCGCCGAGAGTCCAGGACACGCCCACGGTCGTGCGCGGGGCCTGGGCGTGTCCTGGCATCTCGGTGCGGGGAGAGGGCGCGAGCGCAGGCGGCCGACCGCGCTAGGGCGTGCGCGCGCGGGTTCGGCGTGCGTCGCGGTCCCGGGTGCTCCGCGCGGCGAGAGTCCAGGACACGCCGAGGCTGAGCGCGGTTCCCGGGCGTGTCCTGGCATCTCGGCGAACGGGCGCGGCGGATTGGACGAGTGAGTGCTCACTCATTTACGATCGGCGGCGTGGAGGAGACCAGGACCGGGCGCGCGCGGCCGATGAGCCGCGAGGAGCGTCGCGACGCCATCGCGACCGCGACCATCCCCCTGCTCGTCGAGCACGGCTCGCAGGTCTCCACCCGGCAGATCGCCCTCGCGGCCGGCGTCGCGGAGGGCACCCTGTTCCGCGCGTTCGACGACAAGGTCGAGCTGCTGCGCACCGCCGCCGAGCGAGCGCTGGACCCGCAGGTCGGCGTCCGGGAGATCGAGGCGCTGCCGCAGGCGGCGTCGCTCGCGGACGAGCTGGCGCAGGTCGCCCGGGTCGTCCTCGACCACGGCCGTCGCGCGCGGCGCGTCATGGTCGGGCTGCACACGCTGCTCGCGTCGGACGAGGGCCGGCGGGCGGAGCGGATCCGGGAGGCGCGCGGTGCGGACGTCACCGGCCGGGACGCCCCGCGCCACGCCGGCCGCGCGAGCGGGCCGGACGCCGAGGCCGGCGCGTTCCGCCCGCCGGTCCCGCACGGCCGCGGCCACCCCGCGATGCCGGGACGCGACGCCCTCACGCGCGCGCTCGCCGAGGAGAAGGCCGTGGTCACGAGGCGGCTCGCGGCGTACGCCGGCGACCTGCGCGTGGAGCCCGAGCGGCTCGCCGGGGTCCTCCTGGCCGCCGTGATGGGTCACGGCTTCCCCTTCCTGCCCGAGGACGCCGACGCCATGGTCGCCGACCTCGTCGAGGTCCTGCTGCACGGCGCCGCCCGCACCTGACGGCACGTCGCACCCCCTGTCGTGCCGGGCTCGCCCCCGTCGACGCGACCTCACGACGCCCGCCCGCGGACGCCGAACCGCCCGGCCGCCGTGCCGGACGACCCGCCCCCACCCCGTCCGGAACCTCAGGAGTCCCATGCTGCTCCGCCTGCTCCGCGAGCACCTGCGGCCGTACCGAGCCCAGGTGGCCGCCGTGCTGCTGCTCCAGCTCGCGCAGACCGTCGCCACCCTGTACCTGCCCACGCTCAACGCGGACATCATCGACAAGGGCGTCGCCGTCGGCGACACCGGCTACATCATGCGCATCGGCGCCGTCATGCTCGGCATCAGCCTGCTCCAGGTGATCTGCTCCGTCAGCGCCGTCTACTTCGGCGCGCAGGTCGCGATGTCGTTCGGCCGCGACGTGCGCGAGCGCCTGTTCACCCACGTGCAGACGTTCTCGGCGCGCGAGGTCGGGCAGTTCGGCGCGCCGTCGCTCATCACCCGCACCACCAACGACGTGCAGCAGGTGCAGATGGTGGCGCTGCTGTCCTTCACCATCATGCTGATGGCGCCGATCATGCTGGTCGGCGGCATCGTGCTCGCCCTGCAGCAGGACGTCGCGCTGTCGAGCCTGCTGCTGGTGGTCGTGCCGGTGCTCGCCGCGGTGGTCGGCTTCATCGTGTCGCGGATGGTCCCGTACTTCCGCACGATGCAGCAGCGCATCGACGCGATCAACCGGGTCATGCGCGAGCAGATCACCGGCCTGCGCGTCATCCGGGCGTTCGTGCGCGAGCGCCGGGAGGCGGAGCGGTTCGAGGTCGCGAACGACGCGCTGTTCGACACGTCGCTGCGCGCCGGCCGGCTGATGGCGCTGATGTTCCCGGTCGTCATGCTCATCATGAACGTGACGAGCGTCGGGGTGCTGTGGTTCGGCGCCCAGCGCATCGACGCGGGGGACATGCAGATCGGCGCCCTGACGGCGTTCCTGTCCTACATCATGTACATCCTCATGGCCGTGATGATGGCCTCGATGATGTTCGTCATGGTGCCGCGCGCCGTGGTGTCCTCGGAGCGCATCACCGAGGTGCTCGACACCGAGAGCTCGGTCGTCCCGCCCGCCGCGCCCGTCGAGCTCCTCCGCCCGGAGGGCCGCCTCGAGCTGCGGGACGTCGAGTTCCGCTACCCGGGGGCCGAGCGGGCCGTGCTGCACGGCGTCGACCTGGTGGCCGAGCCGGGGCAGACCACCGCCGTGATCGGCTCGACCGGCTCCGGGAAGACGACCCTGGTGAACCTCGTGCCGCGGCTCTTCGACGTGACCGGCGGCTCGGTGCACATCGACGGCGTCGACGTGCGCGAGCTCGCGCCGGACACGCTGTGGAGCCTGATCGGGCTGGTGCCGCAGCGCCCGTACCTGTTCAGCGGGACGGTCGCCTCGAACCTGCGGTACGGCAACCCCGACGCCACCGACGAGGAGCTGTGGCACGCGCTCGAGGTGGCGCAGGCGCGGTCGTTCGTCGCCGAGATGCCCGGTGGCCTGGACGCCCCGATCGCCCAGGGCGGCACGAACGTCTCCGGAGGTCAGCGGCAGCGGCTCGCGATCGCGCGGGCGCTGGTCCGCCGGCCGGCCGTCTACCTGTTCGACGACTCGTTCTCCGCGCTCGACTTCGCCACGGACGCCGCGCTGCGGGCCGCCCTGGTGCCGGAGACGCGGCGCTCGGCGGTGGTCGTGGTCGCGCAGCGCGTCGCGACGATCCGCGACGCCGACCGCATCGTCGTGCTCGACGAGGGCGCGGTGGTCGGCACCGGCACGCACGCGGAGCTGATGGAGAGCTGCCGCACCTACCAGGAGATCGTGTACTCGCAGATCAGCGCGGAGGAGGCGGCATGAGCGCCGAGAACGAGGGCCGCGGGCCCGCCGGGACCGCCCCCGACACCGCCACCGAGCCGCCCGCCCAGGCGTCCGCCGCGGCGGCACCGGCGGCGCGCCTGCCCCGCCCCCGCGGCGGCGGCATGGGTCCGATGGGCGGCATGGGGATGCCGGGGGAGAAGTCCCTCGACTTCAAGGCCTCGGGCCGCCGCCTGCTGGGCGTCCTGCGGCCCGAGCGGTGGCGCCTGGCGCTCGTCATGGTGCTCGGCGTCGTCTCGGTGGCCCTCGCGGTCACCGGGCCGAAGGTGCTGGGCAACGCCACGAACGTCATCTTCGAGGGCATCATCGGCCAGCGGCTGCCGGCGGGCACCACGCAGGCCCAGGCCGTCGAGGGGCTGCGCGCCCAGGGGCAGGACCGGCTCGCCGACATGCTCGGCGCCATGCAGGTGGTCCCCGGCCAGGGCGTCGACTTCACCCGGCTGCGCACGCTCCTGCTGGCGGTCGTCGCGATCTACGTCGGGTCGGCGCTGTTCAGCTGGCTGCAGGGCTACATCACCACCGGTGCCGTCCAGCGCACCGTCGCGGGCCTGCGGCGCGACGTCGAGGTCAAGCTCGGCCGGCTGCCCCTGAAGTACTTCGACGGGCAGCCGCGCGGCGAGGTGCTGAGCCGGGTCACCAACGACATCGACAACGTCGCGCAGACCCTCCAGCAGACCCTGTCGCAGCTCATCACCTCGGTGCTGACGGTGCTCGGTGTGCTGGCGATGATGTTCTGGATCTCGCCGCTGCTCGCGGTGGTGGCGCTGGTGACGATCCCGCTGTCGGTGGTCGTGACCACGGCGATCGCCAAGCGCTCGCAGCCGCAGTTCGTCCGGCAGTGGCGGGTGACCGGCACGCTGAACGCCCACATCGAGGAGATGTACACCGGTCACGCGCTGGTGAAGGTGTTCGGGCGGCAGCAGCAGGCGGTGCAGGAGTTCCACGACCAGAACGCCGACCTGTACGCCGCGTCGTTCCGGGCGCAGTTCATCTCGGGCGTGATCCAGCCGGCGATGGGGTTCATCGCGAACCTCAACTACGTGATCGTCGCGGTGGTCGGCGGCCTGCGGGTCGCGTCCGGGTCCATGACGCTCGGCGACGTGCAGGCGTTCATCCAGTACTCGCGGCAGTTCACGCAGCCCATCACGCAGATCGCGTCGATGATGAACCTGCTGCAGTCCGGCGTCGCGTCGGCGGAGCGGGTGTTCGACCTGCTCGACGCGCCGGAGCAGGACCCGGACCCGGCCCGGCCCGAGCGGCTGCCGGAGCGCGTCGCGGGGCGCGTCGTCTTCGAGGACGTGTCGTTCCGGTACGTGCCGGAGACGCCGCTCATCGACGACCTGTCGCTGGTCGCCGAGCCCGGGCGGACGGTCGCGATCGTCGGCCCGACCGGGGCGGGCAAGACCACGCTGGTCAACCTGCTCATGCGGTTCTACGAGATCGACGGCGGCCGGATCACGCTCGACGGCGTCGACACCCGGAGCCTCACCCGGGACGACCTGCGCTCGCAGGTCGGCATGGTGCTGCAGGACACGTGGCTGTTCGGCGGCACGATCCGCGACAACATCGCCTACGGGGTCGAGGACGTGGACGAGGCCCGGCTGGTCGAGGCCGCGGTCGCCACGCACGTCGACCAGTTCGTGCGGGCGCTGCCCGACGGCTACGACACCGTGATCGACGACGAGGCCGCGAACCTCTCGGCGGGCGAGAAGCAGCTGCTGACGATCGCCCGGGCGTTCCTGGCGGACCCGGCGATCCTCGTGCTCGACGAGGCGACGTCGTCGGTGGACACCCGCACCGAGGTGCTCGTGCAGCAGGCGATGAACGCGCTGCGCTCGGGGCGGACGTCGTTCGTCATCGCGCACCGGCTGTCGACCATCCGCGACGCCGACGTGATCCTCGTGATGGAGCGCGGCGCCATCGTCGAGCAGGGCTCGCACGACGAGCTGCTGGCCGCGGGCGGGGCGTACGCCCGGCTGTACGCCAGCCAGTTCGCCGCGGCGGCCGCGTCCGTCGAGGACTGAGCCGACCGCTCCCGGCCCGGTGGCGCCCACGTGCCACCGGGCCGGAGGGCCCGCCGCCCGCCCGGCCGTGACCAGTAGGGTCGGCGCGTGACGACACGCACCGCGGCGGACGCGCCGCGGCTCCACCGGGACCGGTTCACGCTCACCCTGTACGGGTCGTTCGTCACGTGGGGCTGGCTGCTCTACTCGTTCAACCCGAGCGTGCCGCTGCTCGCGCGCGAGCTCGACGTGTCCCACGCCCAGGCGGGTCTGCACGGAACCGCGATGGCCGTCGGGGCGGTGGTGGCCGCGGCCCTCACGCCGCGCGCCGTGCGGCGGTTCGGGCGTCGCGCGGTCGCGGTCGGCGCGGGCGCGGTCGTCGCCGTGGGCACCGCCCTGCTGACGACCGGGACGCTGCTGGCCCTCACCCTGGCCGCCGTCGTGGTGCTGGCCGTCGGCGGCAACATGCTCATCAGCGCCTCGCAGACCGGGCTGGCCGACCACCACGGCCGCGCCGCGTCCGCCGCGGTGACGGAGGCGAACGGCGTGGGGTCGGGGCTCGGGCTGCTGGGGCCGCTCGCGGTCGGCGCGTGCGTCGCGATCGGCTGGGGCTGGCGCCCGGCGGTGGCCGTGACGGGTGTGATCGCGCTGGTGACCGCGCTGCTCATCCGGCGCCTGCCCGCCGACGGCGCGCTCGGCCGGGGCCGGACCGCGCCGGCCGCGGTCGTGACCGGCGCCCCCGCGACGGACCCGGACGCGGACGCCGTGGCGGCGACCGCCGCGGCTGCCGCACCCGCCGCGGACGCCGCACCCGCCGCGGACGCGGCCCGGGCCGTCCCCGCCGCCGCGACGCAGCGGGCCGTGCACGCCTCGCGCTGGTTCCTCGTCACCATCGTCGCCGCGATCGCGATCGAGAACGCCACCACGTACTGGGCCACCGACCTCGTGCGGGAGCGCACCGGGGCCGGCGCGGGCATCGCGACCGCCACGACCGCGGGCCTGGTCGCCGGCATGACCCTCATCCGGTTCGTCGTCGGGCCGCTGTCGCTGCGGGTGTCGCCGGCGCGGCTGCTGGCGGGGGCGTTCGGCGTCGCGGTCGCCGGCTGGGCGGTGCTGTGGACGGCCACCAGCGCGTCGGTGGCGCTCGCGGGGCTGTTCCTCGCGGGGCTCGGGTACGGCGCGCACTACCCGCTCGGCATCTCGCTGCTGCTCGGCGCGTCCGCGGGCGCCACCGACTCCGCGCAGGCCCGCGCCACGGTGGCCGGCGGGCTGGCCATCGGCATCGCGCCGTTCCTGCTGGGGGCGCTGGCCGACGCCGTGGGGTCGCACACGGCGTTCGTCATCGTGCCGGTCATCGCGGTGGCCGGCGGCGTCGCCGCCCTGGCGGGCGCCCGGGCGTGGCGGCGCGAACGACCCGCGGTGGCGGCGGCGCTCTGAGGCGCACGCGCCGCCAGCGGTCCCCCGGGTACGGTGCGCAGGACCCGTCACCTGCCCGGAGGAGCCCCGCCCGCATGTCCGCCACCCACCCCGACGGCGCCCCCGACCCCGCCCGCGCCGCCCGCGTCCTCGATGCCGCCGACCCGCGCACGGAGCACTGGCGCGCGCTCTACCGCGACCTGCACGCGCACCCCGAGCTCTCGGGCCGCGAGCACCGCACCGCCGCCGCGCTCGCCGCGGAGCTCCGGGCATCGGGGCTGGAGGTCACCGAGGGCGTCGGCGGGACCGGCGTGGTCGGGGTGCTCCGGAACGGGGACGGCCCGGTCGTCATGCTCCGCGCCGACATGGACGGCCTGCCGGTCCGGGAGGAGACGGGGCTGGCGTACCAGAGCCGGCACACCGACGTGGACCCGGCCGGCGACACCGTCCCGACGATGCACGCCTGCGGCCACGACATGCACGTCACCGCGCTGGCGGCGGCCGTGGACGCGCTCGCCGGCGCCCGCGAGCAGTGGCGCGGCACGCTCCTGGTGGTCGGCCAGCCTGCCGAGGAGACGGCGTCCGGCGCGTCCGCGATGCTGGAGGACGGCCTGTTCACGCGGTTCCCGAAGCCCGACGTGGCGCTCGGCCAGCACGTCGGGGCGCTGCCGGCGGGGGTCAGCCACCACGCCCGTGGCCTGCTGATGGCGGCGGCGTGCACGCTCGACGTCACCGTCCACGGACGCGGCGGTCACGGTTCCCGCCCGTTCGTCACCGTCGACCCGGTGCTCACCGCGGCGTACGCCGTGACGCGCCTGCAGGCGATCGCGTCGCGCGAGACCTCGCCGGACGACCCGGTGGTGGTGACCGTCGCGACCTTCCACGCCGGCACGAAGTCGAACATCATCCCGGACACCGCGTCGTTCACGGTCAACCTGCGCGCCCGCTCGGACGCCACGATGGCGCGGCTCGTCGCGTCGGTGCGGCGGGTGGTGGAGGCGGAGGCCGCCGCCGCGGGGTGCCCGCAGCCGCCGACGGTCACGCTGCGGGAGAACCCGCCGGCGACGGTCAACGACCCGGACGTCGTGGACCGGGTCATGGCCGCGCAGCGGGCCGTGATGCCGGCCGGCACGGTGAGGACCGCCGAGCCGCTCATGGGCTCCGAGGACTTCTCCGAGTACGGCCTGCCGCGCGGCCGGTACGACGGCGACCCGGTGCCCTACGCGTTCTGGTTCTGGGGCGGCCCCGACCCGGCGCTGTTCCCCGACGGCATCGACTCGGGGCTCTCGCCGGAGGTGCCGGGCAACCACAGCGCGCAGTTCGCGCCGCTCGACGACCCGACGATCGCGGCCGGGCGCCGGCTGCTGGTCGCCGCCGCGCTCGCGTTCCTCGGCTGACCCGGTCGTCGGGGAGGATGGGCGGGTGCCCGCGCTCGACCTCGTCCCCCTGACCGACCCCCACGACGAGCGGCTCGCCGACTACGTCGCGCTGACCGACGTCGCGCTCCGCTCGCGGCACGAGCCCGAGAAGGGCCTGTACATCGCGGAGAGCTCGACGGTGCTCGGCCGGGCCCTCGCCGCGGGGCACCGGCCGCGGTCGGTGCTCGTGTCCCCGCGCTGGCTGCCGGACCTGCGGGCGATGCTCGAGGCTCGCGACCCGGACGGCGAGCCCGTGCGCGTGTACGTCGCGGACCCGCCCGTGCTGGAGGCCATCACCGGCTTCCACGTGCACCGGGGCGCGCTCGCCGCGATGCACCGGCCGCCGCTGCCGTCCGTGGCGTCGGTGCTCGAGGGCGCCCGGCGGGTGGCGGTGCTGGAGGACGTCGTCGACCACACGAACGTCGGTGCGGCGATGCGGGCGTGCGCGGCGATGGGCGTCGACGCGGTGCTCGTCACGCCGTCGTGCGCCGACCCGCTGTACCGCCGGGCGATCCGGGTGTCGATGGGCACGGTGTTCCAGGTCCCGTGGACGCGGTTCGAGCACTGGCCGCACGGTCCGCGCGGGGGCGCCGCGGACGGTGTCGAGCTGCTGCACGAGCGGGGCTTCACCGTCGCCGCGCTCGCGCTGGACGACGAGTCGGTCGGTCTGGACGACCTCGCGGCGGACCCGCCGGCCCGGTTGGCCCTGGTGTTCGGCACCGAGGGCGACGGCCTGAAGCGGCAGACGATCGCGGCGTGCGACCTGACGGTGCGGATCCCGATGGCGGGCGGGGTCGACTCGCTCAACGTCGCGTCCGCGGTGGCCGTGGCGACGTGGGCGACCCGGCGCGTCGGGAGCCGCACGGAGAGTCCGTGAGCCCGGGATCCCCGGACTGCACCGGCGTCCTCCTGCCTCGACCGGGGCACCCGCTCAGCGCAGGCGGAGTCGCTCGACCATCAGGTCGGCTTCATCCAGCACCTCGCCGGCTGCCCAGGTCATGTCCCGCCTGGACTGGGTGATCGGGCGGAGGACGTCGGCGTCGACGAGGCGCTCGATCGCGGCGTACGCGCGGGCCTGGGAGGTGCCGGTCATCGCCATGACGTCATGGGCGTCCACGATCGGGCGGCTGGGCAGCAGCGGCAGCAGCGCCGCGGCAGCAGAACCGCCACGCGGCCGCACGCGCTCCCGCCACTGCGCGGGCAGGGCGATGAGTCGCTGGGCGGACACAGCGGCTTCGGTGGCGGCGCGCGACGTCGCATCGGCGAGGTACGCGGTGAAGGGTTCGATGTCGCCGGTCCGGTAGCTGTTGACGAGGTCGAAGTAGTGCCCGCGGTCGGCGACGATCGCGGAGGCTACCGGCACCGCCATGCTCGTGGTCACACCGCGGTAGCGCCAGACCCCGTTGATCAGCGAGCGGCCGACCCGTCCGTTGCCGTCGGTGAAGGGGTGGATGGACTCGAACTGGGCGTGCGCCACCGCTGCGTGCAGGATCGGGTCGATGTCGGTGCGCCGCATGAACACGACCAGGTCCTGCATGAGCTCGGGCACGCGCCCGGGCGCAGGCGGCACGTGGACAGCGCCGAGCGGCGAGCGGTTGGAGCCGCCGATCCAGTTCTGCACGGTGCGCAGCGTGCCGGCGTCCCACTTCTCCTCGGCGTCGTCGGCCATGAGCGGGCGGTGTGCGGCGAGGATGTCGGCGAGGTCGATCCCGTCGACGGACCGCTCGACGAGCAGGCTGAGACCGTCGATCGCGCCCTTGACGGTCCGCGCGGTCTTCGGCGCGTTGATGCCGTACTGAGCGCGCGCGAGCTGGTCGACGGTCGTGAGCTCCTCCTCGATCCGCGAGGAGGCGATGGCCTCGGTGCGCAGGAGGAACGGCTCGAGGGTGGCCACCTGATCGGCGTACGTGCGCTCGAGCACGGCGATGTCGACCAGTGCGGCGCGGGCTGCATCGGTCAGGGCGGGAGTGGCGGCCAGAGGGAGGCCGGCGATCAGGGGAGGGATCGAGGCGGTGTACTCCTCGATCTCGGAGCGGCGTCCGGAGCGCGGGACCCACGGCAGCACCTCGTGCCCGTGCGCCGGCACGCTCGCGACGCCGGCGAGCGACACCAGGTCCGCCCCGCCGCGAGCGGAGGCGGTGAGCCGGTCGCCGGCGGAGGTGCCTGCGGGGTACCGCGGCTGCGCCATCGTGTGCTCCTCAGCGAGAACATCCTCGTCACTGTTCTCGCTTATCCTAGCAAACGAGAACAGCAACCGTCCTGTTCTCGGTTGTGCGACGACGAGCACGAGCACGCCGGGCGCGGTGGACCCGCCTCGCCGGGCGGCGGTCCCGCAGGTCGTGCGGTGCGCGTCCGCACGGCAGGCCGGGTCGGGTGGCCCTGGCTAGGGTGAGCACCGCGCGAAGCAGCCCGCGAGAGGAGCCCGACGTGAGCACGTCGACCACGCAGACCCAGCAGGGGCCGCCCGGCGCGGACGGGTCACGCCGCGGCCCCTGGGGGACCAACCCCGCGGTGTTCTGGGGCTCGGCCGCGGTGGTCGCCCTCGTGGCGGGCCTGACGATCGCGTTCCCCGACACCGCGGGCGACGTGATCGGGCGGGTGCAGTCCGACGTCATCAGCGCGTTCGGCTGGTACTACGTGGCCCTGGTGGCGGGCTTCGTCGCGTTCGCGATCTGGCTGGGCGTCGGGCGGTGGGGCGACATCACGCTGGGCAAGGACGACGACGAGCCGGAGTACCCGCTGGGGAGCTGGTTCGCGATGCTGTTCGCGACCGGCATGGGCATCGGCCTGGTGTTCTGGGGCGTCGCGGAGCCGCTGAGCCACTACGCGAGCCCGAAGCCCGGGGTGACGGGCACCCCGGAGGAGCTGGCGCAGCAGGCGATGACGCAGACCTACCTGCACTGGGGCCTGAGCGCCTGGGCGATCTACGTCGTGGTGGGCGTGGCGATCGCGTACTCGGTGCACCGCAAGGGTCACCCCGTGTCGATCCGGTGGGCCCTCGAGCCGATCCTGGGCAGGCGGGCGCGCGGTCCGATCGGGGACGCGGTGGACGTCGCCGCCGTCGTCGGCACGGTGTTCGGCGTCGCGACCTCCCTGGGCCTCGGCGTGCTGCAGATCACGGCGGGACTGGAGCACACGGGCATCGCGACGTCCTCGACGGGCCTGCAGATCGCCCTGATCGTCGGCATCACGGCGCTGGCGACGCTGTCGGTCGTCTCCGGCCTGGACCGCGGGCTGAAGTGGCTGTCCAACATCAACGTGTCGCTCGCCGGCGTGCTGCTGGTCGCCGTGCTCGTGCTCGGGCCGACCCTGTTCCTGCTGCGCGAGTTCGTGCAGTCCATCGGCGCGTACCTGGCGTCGGTGGTCCCGCTGATGTTCAACGCGTCCGCGTACGCCGGCGAGGCGGGGCAGGAGTGGCAGGCGGCCTGGACGACGTTCTACTGGGGCTGGTGGATCTCCTGGTCCCCGTTCGTCGGGGTGTTCATCGCGCGGATCTCGCGCGGCCGTACGGTGCGCGAGTTCGTGGGCGGCGTGCTGCTCGTCCCGACGCTGGTGTGCTTCCTGTGGTTCTCCGTGCTCGGCGGGACGGCCCTGTACCGGGAGCTGTTCGGGGGCGGCGGCCTGGTGGGCGCCGACGGCGAGGTGGTGCCGGAGAACGCGCTGTTCGACGTGCTGTCGGGGCTGCCGGGCGGGGCGGCGCTGTCGATCGGGGCCATCATCCTGGTGGCGCTGTTCTTCATCACGTCCGCGGACTCCGGCGCGCTGGTGGTCGCCATGCTGGCGGCCGGCGGGGACCCGCACCCGCGCACCGCGCTGCGCGTCGTGTGGGCGGGCCTGGGCGGTGTGCTGGCCATCGCGCTGCTGCTGGCGGGCGGGCTGGGCGCGCTCCAGACGGCGGCGATCCTCATCGCCCTGCCGTTCAGCGTGGTGATGATCGGGATGGTGGTCGCGACGTCGCGGTCGCTGCACCTGGAGCACATGGCGTTCCTGCGGGCCGAGCGCCGCCAGCTCCGGGCGCTGATCGACGCCCAGGTGTCGGCCCAGGTCGGCGCTCACGTGGACCGGCGGGTCGACGAGCGGCTGCGGCGCTGGCGCCGGACGCGGGAGCAGGGCCGCCCGGAGCGCTGAGCCCCGCGTCCTCAGAGCCCGCGCAGCAGGCTCACCGCGATCGCGGCCATGACGAGAGCGATGGCGGCGTCGAGCACCCGCCACGCGCCGGGCCGGGCGAACAGCGGCCGCAGCAGGCGTGCGCCGTAGCCGAGGCCGGTGAACCACAGCACGCTGCCGGCCGCCGCACCCGCGGCGAACCACCAGCGCAGCCCGCCGTGCGTGCCGGCCACGGACCCGAGCAGCACGACCGTGTCCAGGTAGACGTGCGGGTTCAGCCAGGTCAGGGCGAGGCAGGTCGCGACCACGGGCCACAGCCGGGCGGGGGCGCTGCCTCCGGCGGCGTCGAGCGCGTCCCCGGCCGGCCGCCACGCGCGTCGCGCCGCGAGAGCGGCGTAGCCGAGCAGGAACGCGGCACCGGCGAGCCGAGCCACCGTGAGGACGACGGGCGCGCGGTCGACCAGCACGCCGAGCCCGGCGACACCCGCGGCGATGAGCACCGCGTCCGACAGGGCGCACACGGCGACGACGGGCAGCACGTGCGTGCCCTGCAGCCCGGTCCGGAGGACGAACGCGTTCTGCGCCCCGATCGCCACGATGAGCGACAGGCCGAGGAGGAGCCCCGTCAGGGCGGTGGCGAGGGCGGCGGGCACGCGCCGACGGTAGGCGCGCGCGCCCGCATCAGTCCAACGACTGTCCGCGATGCTCCATCAGCGCGACTGATGCACGACGTGGGCCGGAGGTCCCGCTGACGCACGGGGCGGGCGGGGTCTACTGTTCATACTGCATATGAACAGTAGAGGAGGTGGCTCCGTGCGGATCGTGGTCTCCAACAGCGCCGACGCGCCGCTGTACGAGCAGGTCGCCGAGCAGATCAAGGTCGCGGTGCTCGCGGGCGACCTGCACGACGGCGACGCGCTGCCGTCCGTCCGGGCGCTGGCCCGCGACCTGCGGATCTCCGTCATCACCACCACGCGGGCGTACGCCGAGCTCGAGGCCGCCGGCTTCATCACGACCGTCCCCGGCAAGGGCGCGTACGTGCTGCCGGTGGACACCGCGCTGGTCCGCGAGCAGGTGCTGCGCCGCGTCGAGGACGCCCTCGGCGCGGCCGCCGACGCCGCCCGGCTCGCGGGCGTGGACCGGGACGGCCTGGTCGAGATGCTCGACGTCGTGCTCGCCGAGGCCGAGGGGGCCCGGCGGTGAGCGGCGACGCGGTCGTGCTGGACCACGTCACGGTCCCGGTCGGCGCCTTCACCCTCCAGGACGTCAGCCTGCGCCTGCCCACCGGCTACGTCATGGGCCTCGTGGGCCCCAACGGCGCGGGCAAGACGACGACGATCCGCACGCTGCTCGGCATGCTGCGTCCCGCGTCCGGCCGGGTCGAGGTGCTCGGGCGCACGCTGCCCGCGCCGGCGGCACTACGGCAGGACATCGGGGTCGTCCTCGACCGGCCGAGCCTGGTCGGGGAGTGGCGGCTGCGGGACGTGGAGCGCGCGCTGCGGCCGTTCTACGACCGCTGGGACCCCACGCGGTACACCGGCCTGCTCGCCGAGTTCGAGCTCGACCCCCGGTCGCGGGTCTCCGAGCTCAGCCGCGGCATGACGATGAAGCTCCAGATCGCCGTGGCGCTGTCGCACGGCGCGCGGCTGCTCGTGCTGGACGAGCCGACCAGCGGCCTCGACCCCGTGTCGCGCGACGACCTGATCGGCATCCTCGGCGACTACCTGGTGACGGAGGGCCGCAGCGTGCTGTTCTCCACGCACCTGACCGCGGACCTGGAGCGCATCGCCGACCACCTCACCCTGCTCGCCGGCGGCCGCGTGCTGCGGACCGGCACGAAGGAGGAGCTGATGGACGCGTACTGCCTGGTGCGGGGCGGTCCCGACGACCTGCCGCCCGACGGCCTGGTCCCGCTGCTCGGCGCCCGGCGCACCGGGGTGTGCGTGGAGGCGCTCGTGGCGGCCGACGACGTGCCGCTGCTGGGGACCGGCGTGGTGGTGGAGCGCCCGACGCTCGACCAGATCGTCGTGCACCTCGGGGCGCGCCGCCGGACGGCGGTGCCGGCGTGAGCGCCCGGGAGGTCGGGGCCGCTCTCGGGCTGGACCTGCGGACCGTCCGGCCGTTCGCCCGCCAGCTCGTGCCGCTGGCCGGCGCGGTCGGCGTCATCGCCGTCGTCGCCGGCCGGCCGCAGGCGGTCGTGCTCGCCGGTGCGGTGTTCGCCGCCCTCGGCGCGTCCTACCCGTTCGCGATCGGCGAGCGGGACGGGCTCGACACGCTGCGCGCCGTGCTGCCCGTCGGACGGGGGACGCTGGTCGCCGGGCGCTACGCGTTCACGCTGGTGCTGTACCTCGCCGCCGCGCTGGTCGCGGTGCCGCTCGCGGTGCTGGGGGCCGAGATGCGCGACGTCGTCGTGCAGACCTCGCCGGGGGACGTCGCGACGTCCGTCGCCGTCGGGTTCGGCGTGTACGCGCTGCTCGCCGGGACGCAGCTGCCGGTCTACTACGCGCTCGGCTACACGCGCGGGCGGATGGTCGCCATCGTGCCGCTCGTCCTGCTGTGCAGCGCCGCCGGCGCGGCGGTGAGCGTGCTCGGCGACCGGCTGCCGGACCTCGACGCCTGGCTCGCGCGCTCGACGGACCGGCTCGCCCCGCTGGCCCTCGTGACGGGGGCAGCCGTGCTCGCGGCGTCGGCCGCGGTCTCGTGGCGGGCCGACCGGCGGCGCTGGGAGCGTGCCGGCGGACCCGGGGGCCGCGGACGCGGGGGAGCCGGGGGCGCGCGGTAGCGTGGCGCCACCATGCCGGACGTCGACCTGCCCCAGCTCCGCGCGCTGCTCGCCGTCGTGGACGAGGGGTCGTTCGAGGGCGCCGCGCACGCCCTGCACCTGACGCAGTCCGCGGTCAGCCAGCGGATCCGGGCGCTCGAGACCGCCGTCGGCCAGGTGCTGGTCCGCCGCACCCGGCCCGCCGGCGTGACCGAGGCCGGCGCCGTCTACCTGCGCCTGGCCCGGCAGGTGCTCGGGCTGACGGCGGAGGCGCGCGCCGCGGTGAGCGCCACCCCCGGCCCGGGGCGTCCGGTGCTGCCAGTGGCCGTGAACGCGGACTCGCTCGGCACCTGGGTGCTGCCCGCGCTCGCGCCGCTGGCCGACGAGGTGCGGTTCGAGCTGCACCGCGAGGACCAGGACCACTCGGCGGACCTGCTGCGCGACGGCGTGGTGGTCGCCGCGATCACCACGGCCGCCCGCCCGGTCCAGGGCTGCACGTCCCACCGGCTCGGCGTGCTGCGGTACCGGCCCGTGGTGGCCGCCGCGCGCGTCGTGACCGACTTCCCGGACGGCCCGACCCCCGAGGCGCTCGCCGCCGCCCCGCTGGTGGTGTTCGACCGCAAGGACGACCTGCAGGACCGCTACCTGCGCGAGCGCGGCGTCGACCCGGCCGTCCCTCCCCGCCACCACGTGCCGGCCACCGCGGACTTCGCGCTCGCGGTCCGGCTCGGGTTCGGCTGGGGTCTGCTGCCCGAGGCGGACGCCGCGGCGGGCGAGCGGGAGGGCGTGCTCGTGGACCTCGACCCGGGGCGCCACGTGGACGTGACGCTGTACTGGCAGCAGTGGACGCTGCCGACCGCCGCCCTGCGCCGCACCGGCGACGCGGTGCGCGAGGCCGCGGCGGCCGCCCTGCGCTGACGCCGGCGGCGCGGGTGCGGCCCGTGAGCACCGCACCCGCGCCGCCGGCGCCACCCGCCCGTCAGGCCGGCTCGACCTCCGCGAGGATCCCCGCGAGGGCCTCCCGCGTCGTGGCGTCGAGCACCCGCTGCACCCGCTCCGCGTCGGTGAACACCAGCGCGATCCGGGACAGCAGCTCCAGGTGCTCCCCGCCCGCGCCCGCGATGCCGACCACCACGCGCACGGGGTTGCCGTCCCAGTCGACCGGCTGCTCGTACCGGACCAGGGAGATCGCGGACCGCCGGATGCGGCCCTTCGCCTCCTCGGTGCCGTGCGGGATGGCGAGGTGGCTGCCCATGTACGTCGAGACGGTCCGCTCGCGGTCGAGCATCGCGTCCACGTACTCCGGCTCCACCGCGCCGGACGCCACGAGCAGGCCGCCCGCCTCGCGGATCGCCTCCTCCTTCGTGGTCGCCCGCCCCGCCGGGACGATCAGGTCGTCGCTGAGCACGGCGTTCACGACTGGGTCCTCTCCGCCGCCTGCGCCTCGCGCACGACGTCGTCGTAGACCGGGCTGCTGAGGAAGTTGTCCACCGAGACGTGCCGGGCGGACGGGGCGTGCCGCCGGGCCCGGTCCGTCAGCTCGCGCTGCGTGATGACCAGGTCGACGTCGTCCTCGAGCTGCGCGACGGCCCGGTTGACCACGGTGATGTCGCCGCGGCCCGCCTTCTTGAGCTTGTCGCGCAGGATGCTGGCCCCCATCGCGGACGACCCCATGCCGGCGTCGCACGCGAACACGATCGACCGCAGCGGCCGGTCGGGGAGCGCGTCGCCGCCGACCGCGGGGGTCGCACCGGAGACCGGCGCGGCCTGGGTGGCCAGCGCGCCGAGCGCCGAGGACGACTTGCCCTTGTTCGCCTCGGTCTGCGCGATCGCCGCCTCGAGGTCCCCGCCGCCCGCCGCGAGGTCCCGCTTGCGGGACGCCCGCAGGATCACGGCCGAGACCAGGAACGTCACGGCGAACGACAGCACCACCGACAGGACGACACCGACGTACGAGTCCCGTGGCGTCGCCGCGAGCACCGCGAGGATCGACCCCGGTGCGGCCGGCCCGCGCAGGCCCGAGCCGAACACGACGTTCGTCGCGATGCCCGTGGCGCCGCCCGCGATCGCCGCGAGGATCAGCGCCGGCTTCATGAGCACGAACGGGAAGTAGACCTCGTGGATGCCGCCGATGAACTGCACGACGGCCGCGCCCGGGGCGGACATCCGCGCCGCGCCGACGCCGAACACGGTGTACGCCATGAGGATCCCGAGGCCGGGGCCCGGGTTGGCCTCCACCAGGAACAGCAGCGACTTGCCGGACTCCACGACCTCCTGCGCGCCGAGGGGCACCAGGACGCCGTTGCCGATGGCGTTGTTGAGGAACAGCACCTTCGCCGGCTCGACGATCACCGACATCAGCGGCAGCAGGTGGTTGTCCGCCATCCAGGAGACGATGCTCCCCAGCCAGCTCGACACCTGCGTGATGATCGGCGCGAACCCGAAGAACGCCCCGACCGCCATCGCGGCACCGAGGATGCCCGCGGAGAACATGTCGACGAGCATCTCGAAGCCCGGCTTGATCTTGCCGGCCCACAGGGAGTCGACCTTCTTCATGACCCAGGCCGACAGCGGGCCGACCACCATGGCGCCGAGGAACATCGGCACCGTGGAGCCGGTGATCATGCCGACCGCCACGATGGACGCGACGACGCCGCCGCGCTCCTTGTAGACGATGCGGCCACCGGCGTTGGCGATGAGGATCGGCAGCAGGTAGGTCACCATCGGGCCGACGAGCCCCAGGTACTGCCGGAACGTCGTCCCGTCGTCGGCCTGCGCGAGCTGGGTGGCGGCGCCCTGCCAGCTCATCGCGTCGGCGTTCCCGAAGCCCCCGAGGATGCCGTTGGGCGTCCAGCCCACGGCGATGAACATCGAGGTGATGAGCCCCCACGCCAGGAAGGCGGGGAGGTTCGGCATGATCATCGCGCTGAGGAACGCGCCGAACCGCTGGATGCGGACCTGCGCCTGCTTGGCGCGCGTCGGGCTCGTGGCGCCCGGGGCGGCTGTGGTCGCGGACACGGTCGTCACGCCTCCGTCTCGGTGGTCGGCCGGCCCGCGCGGGCCGGGAGGGAAAGGGTCGTCATTGACCTGCTCCTTGCTGGTCGGGTGCCGGCGCGTGGCCGGTCACGGCTCGATGGTGACCTTGATGCCCGCCCCGGAGCGGACCACGTCGATGCCCTCGGCCACCCGCTCGAGCGGCAGCCTGTGGGTGATGAGGTCCGCGACCGGCACGCTGCCGTCGGCGATGTGCGCCAGGGCCTGGCGGTTGTGCTCCGGGCTGGAGCCGTTCGCCCCGAACACCGCCAGCTCGCGGTAGTGCACGAGGTTCGAGTCGAACGTGATCGTGGGGCGGTCCTTGGGCAGGCCGCCGAACAGGCTGAGCCGGCCCTGCGGGGCGAGCATCTGCAGCGCCTGCTCCTGCGCGGCCCCCGAGGCGGCGGCGGTGATGACGACCGACGGGCCGCGGCCGTCCGTGGCCTCCTTGACGGCGGCGACCGGGTCGACCTCCGACGCGCAGATCGCCGCGTCCGGCTGCACGACCGCCGCCGCGAGGTCGAGGCGCTCGCGGCTGAGCTCCACGAGCAGCACCTGCTTCGCGCCCCGGGCCCGCGCCAGGCGGACGTGGAGGCAGCCGATGGGCCCGGAGCCGACGACCACGACGACGTCGCCGTCGTGCACGTCGATGATCTCCTGGGCGTTGATCGCGCACGCGAACGGCTCGGCGACCGAGGCCTCCGCGTACGAGACGCCCTCGGGGATCCGGTTGAGGCCGTCGACCTTGAGCACCTCGCGGGGCACGATCATGTACGGCGCGAACCCGCCGTCGAAGTCGTAGCCCATCGAGACCTGGTTCGGGCAGATCGTCATGGCGCCGGCGCGGCAGTACTCGCACTCGCCGCACGGGATGGCCGCGATGACCTGCACCCGGTCGCCGGGCGCCCAGCCCTCGACGCCGGCGCCGACCTCGACCACCTCGCCGGCGATCTCGTGGCCCATGACGCGCGGCGGGCGGATGCGCTGGTGCCCCGACGTAGAGATCTTGACGTCGGTGCCGCACATCGACGTCGCACGGACGCGGATCTTGACCTCGCCCTCGCTCGGCGACGGCTCCGGCGCGTCCTCCAGCCGGACGTCACCGGGTGCGTAGAAGCGGAAGACCTTCATCTCTCTCCTCGGGTTCGGGGCCGCGCGGGGCGCGTGGCCCTCGGTGGTCAGGCCCGCACGACGCGCGGGCCGGCTGTCTCGATCTCGTCGGCGAGCTCGGGCTCGATGCCGGAGTCGGTGACCACGGCGTCGACCGCCGCGAGCGGGGCGACGCGCGCGAGCTCCGCGCGGCCGACCTTGGTGCGGTCCGCGAGGACCACCGTGCGGGCGGACGCGGCGACGAACGCGCGTTTGACCGCGGCCTCGGCGAGGTCGGGCGTCGTGAGGCCGTCCTCGACCGTCAGGCCGTTGGTGCCGAGGAACGCGACGTCGACGCGGACGTCGGCGAGCGCGCGCACGGCCCACGTCCCGACCGCGGCCAGCGTGCGCCGCCGCACGGTCCCGCCCAGCAGGTGCAGCGTCACGGACGGCAGCGGGGCGAGCACCATCGCGACGGGCAGCGCGTGCGTGACGACGATGAGCTCGCGGTCCGGGGGCAGCAGCTCGGCGAACCGGACCGTGGTGGTGCCGGCGTCGATGAGCACGGAGCCACCGGCCGGCAGCTCGTCCAGGGCCGCCTTGGCGATCCGCTCCTTCTCGGCGGTCAGCACCTGCTCGTGCTGGGGGAGGGCGGGCTCGTAGCCCAGGCGCTCCACGGGGACGGCCCCGCCGTGGACGCGTCGCACCAGGCCCATCCGCTCGAGCGCGGTGAGGTCGCGGCGGACGGTCTCGGCGGTGACGTCGAGCTCGGCGGCGAGCTGCTGCACCTCGACCCGGCCCGCCGCGCGGGCGGTGGTCACGATGAGCTGCTGGCGTTCGGGCGGGTACATGACGTCGACGTCCTGTCCTCGGGGTGGGTGCGGTCGGTGCCCGCACCGCGACATCGCTGTCGCGCGAGTCACACTCTGGCAACAGCACAGGCCCGAAGTCAACACGAACACAGAAATCCGGAGCCAAACGGGCATACATACGGAGCCAAACACAGGGCGCGACGCGACCGGACCGGGAACACGGGGGTGCCCCGCGGCGTTGTACGGGGCGGTATGAAGAAGCGATACGAGGACCTCGAGCAGGACGACGGCACCGTCGTGCGCTACCAGCGCCACGACAACGGCGGCGGGCTCGTCGCCAAGGGAGCCGTCGTCGACGACAGCGCCTACGTCGCCGACACGGCGTGGGTGGACCCCGGGGCGCGCGTGGAGGCCCGCGCGCGCATCGGCCAGCACTGCTGGGTGGAGCCCGGCGCCCGCGTGGAGGTGGCCGCGACCGTCGGCTCGCACGCCCACGTCGGCCGCGGAGCCAGCGTCGGCGCGGGATCGACCGTCGGCACCCGCAGCGACGTCGGCGCCGAGGCGCGCCTGGAGCCCCGCGCGGTGGTCGAGCCCGAGACGCGGGTCGCGCCCGGCTCCGTCGTGCGCGGCGGCACCCCGCGGCGGCTCGACCGGCACCTGGTCGCGTAGCCCGCCCGCAGCAGGCGCGCACCCGCCGCACCCGCCGCGCGGCCGGCGCGGGCCCGGCCGATACTGGGGCGATGCCCCGGATCGCCACGCTCGCCGCCCGCGCCGAGGACCGGTTCAACGCCGCCGTCGTGCGGGTGCTCACCCGGCGCGGGTACCGTCCGCGCGTCGTCACCTACCCGTCCTACGGGACCACCACCCGGTCGCGGGTGCGTGCGCGCGTCCTCCTCACGCCGCCCGACGCCCCGACCCCGGGCAGCGTGGCCCGGCGTGGCTGGCGCAACCTGTTCTCCGCCGAGGTCGCCGGGGCGTCCGTCCGGGTCACCGCCGGCCCGGACGGGCCGGTCCTGCTGGAGACGCGCTCCGACCGCGGCGGGTACGTCGACGCGTGGGTCGACCTGCGCCTCGAGCCCGGCTGGCGCACGCTGCACGTCGCGGTGGTGGACGTGGCGGCCGCCGACGCCGAGGGGGACCGCACCGACGGCGGGGCCGCCCCCGCGTCGTCCCCGCCGGTGCCCGCGCCCGTGCAGGTGGTGGACCCCGCCGCCACGCACGGCATCGTGAGCGACATCGACGACACCGTGCTCGTGACGATGGTGCCGCGGCCCCACCTGGCGGCCTGGAACTTCCTCGTCCGGTCCGAGGCCCGGCGCAAGCCCGTCCCCGGCATGCCCGAGCTGTACGCCCGGCTCACCGCGACCCACCCGGACGCGCCGGTGTTCTACCTGTCGACGGGCGCCTGGAACACCGCCAGCGCCCTCGCGCGGTTCCTCGAGCGCGTGGGGCTGCCGCAGGGGTCGCTCCTGCTGACCGACCTGGGGCCGACCGGCACGGCGCTCCTGCGTTCCGGGCCGGCGCACAAGGCCGCCACCCTGCGGGCGCTCGCCGAGGAGCTGCCGCACCTGCGCTGGATCCTCGTCGGGGACGACGGCCAGCACGACCCGCAGGTGTACGAGACGTTCGCCCGGGAGCACCCGGGTCGCGTCGCGGCCATCGCGGTGCGCGAGCTGTCCCTGGGGGAGCAGGTCGCGCAGAACGGCCTGCCCGCCGTGTCGCCGGCGACCCGGCGGGCGGTCGAGGGCCTCGACGCGTCGGACGTGGCGCTGGCCCGCGGCGCCGACGGCCGCGCGCTGGCCGCCGAGCTCGCGCGGGCGGGCGTCATCTGAGCACGCGGCCGGTGCGCCGCCGGCGCCGCGCGCACCGGACGGCCCGGACCGCGCGCGGCACCCGCACCGCCGGGCCCGTCACCAGCCGTCGGGCAGCGGCCGTCCCTCGTCGTAGCCGGCGGCGGACTGGATGCCGACGGTGGCGCGCTCGGCGAACTCGTCCAGCGTCGTGGCGCCCACGTAGGTGCAGGACGACCGCACGCCCGACGTGATCCGGTCCAGCAGGTCCTCCACGCCGGGGCGCTCCGGGTCCAGGTACATCCGGGAGGACGAGATGCCCTCCTCGTACAGGGCCTTGCGGGCCCGGTCGAACGCCGAGCCCCCGCGGGTCCGGGCGGCGACCGCGCGGGCCGACGCCATGCCGAAGCTCTCCTTGTAGAGCCGCCCGTCGCCGTCCGCGTGCAGGTCACCGGGCGACTCGTGCGTGCCGGCGAACCACGAGCCGACCATGACCTGCGACGCGCCGGCCGCCAGGGCGAGCGCGACGTCGCGGGGGTGCCGCACGCCGCCGTCGGCCCACACGTGCTTGCCGAGCCGGCGCGCCTCGGTCGCGCACTCCAGCACGGCCGAGAACTGCGGGCGGCCCACCGCGGTCATCATGCGGGTGGTGCACATGGCGCCCGGGCCGACGCCGACCTTGACGATGTCCGCGCCCGCGGCGATCAGGTCCCGCGTGCCCTCCGCGGTCACGACGTTGCCCGCCACGACGGGGACCTGCGGGTCGAGCGAGCGCACGGCCTCAAGGGCGTCGAGCATCTTGCGCTGGTGCCCGTGCGCGGTGTCGACGACCAGCACGTCCACCTCGGCCTCGAGCAGCGCCGCGGCCTTGGACTTCACGTCGCCGTTGACGCCGACGGCCGCCGCGACCCGCAGCCGGCCGCGCGCGTCGACGGCGGGGGCGTAGATCGACGAGCGCAGCGCGCCGACCTGGGTGAGCACCCCGACCAGCTCGCCGTCCCGGACGACGGGGGAGAACCGGCGACGCGAGGCGTGCAGCCGCTCGAACGCGGCCTGGAGCCCCGCGACGCCGCCGGACTCCACCACGGACAGGTCGACCGTCGTCGGCTCCGGGGTCATCACCTCGGCGACCTGCGTGAACCGGTCGACGCCCTCGCAGTCCGCCGGCGTCACGACGCCGACCGGCCGCGCGCCCTCGACCACCACGGCCGCGCCGTGCGACCGCTTGCCGATCAGCGTCAGCGCCGTGTGCACCGTGTCCTGGGGGGAGACGACCACGGCGCTCTCGACGACCGTGTGCTTCGCCTTCACCGACGCCACGACGTCCGCGACCACCTCGCCCGGCACGTCCTGCGGCAGCACGGCCAGGCCGCCGCGCCGGGCGACGGTCTCCGCCATGCGCCGGCCGGCGACCGCGGTCATGTTCGCGACCACCACCGGGATCGTCGTCCCGGTGCCGTCGGGCGCGGCGAGGTCGACGTCGAACCGCGAGGCGACCTCGGATCGGGACGGGACGAGGAAGACGTCGCCGTACGTGAGGTCGGACGAGGGCGAGTGCCCGGGCAGGAAGCGCATGAGAGTTCCCCTTTCCGCCTGAGTCTACCCGCCGCGCCGCCGCCGGCCCCGGCGCTACTCCTTCACGGCGCCCGCGCTCTGGTTCATGATCCGCTTCTGGAACACGAAGAACAGCACCGCCACGGGGACCGTCATGATCGCCGCCGCCGCGAGCTTCAGCGGGTACTGCGTCCCCTGGCTGAGCTGCCCGGACGCGAGCTGGGCGACGCCCTTGGTGAGGGTGACGAGATCCGGGTCCTGCGACGCGACGATGAAGTGCGACAGCTCGTTCCACGACCCCTGGAACGACAGGATCACCAGCGTGACGACCGCCGGCCGGGCCATCGGCAGGACGACGGACCAGAACACCCGGAACGTGCCGGCGCCGTCCAGGCGGGCGGCCTCCTCGACGCTGGGCGGGATGGACTCGAAGAAGTTCTTCATGATGAAGATGCCGGCGGCGTCCGCGAGCAGCGGCACGATGAGCCCGGCGAACGAGTTGTAGATCCCGACCTGCTTGATGACGAGGAACTTCGGGATGAGCAGCACGACGTTCGGCACCGCCATGACGGCCACGAGCCCGGCGAACACCAGGCCGCGCCCGCGGAACCGCAGCCGTGCCAGCGCGTAGCCGGCGAGCGAGTTGATGAACACCCGGCCCAGCGTCACCACGACCGTGACGATCACGGAGTTGCGGAACCACAGCGGGAAGTCCGAGCGCAGGAACAGCCGCTCGTACGCCGCGGTGCTCCACGTCTGCGGGATCAGCGAGACGGCGTTCTGCGCGGCCTCGGCGTCCGTCTTGAACGACGTCGCGACCTGGATGAGGAACGGGTAGACGTACAGCACTGCCAGGACGACGAGCACCGCGTAGGTGAACGACGTCGCGACCACGCGGCGGTTGCTGCGGCGGGCCCGGGGTGCCGGTGCGCCGGGGCGGGCGGGCGCGGGGAGGGCGGTGGTGGCGCTCATCGGTGGTCCCCCTCGGTGGGGCTCGCGGTCCCGGTGCCCGGGGCGCCGGCGGCCGGCGCGGTGCCGGCGGTGCCGGCGAGGGCGGCGGGTGGTGCCGCCGGGGTGCGGTAGAACCGCTTGCGCCGCGGCACGGTGTCGCGCTCCCGCAGCACGAGCCGCTGCAGCACGGTGAGCAGCACGATGATCGCGAACAGCACGAACGCGATCGCGGCGCCGCGACCCCACTGGTTGTTCTGGAACGCCGCGCTGTAGGACAGGTAGGCGGGCGTGATCGTCGTCTTGGCGGGGCCGCCCTGGGTGCCGGTGTAGATCTGGTCGAACACCTGCCACGTGCCGATCAGCCCCAGCGTCACCACCGTGAACACCGTCGGCCGCAGCATCGGGAGCGTCACCCGGCGGAACCGCTGCCAGGCGGTGGCGCCGTCCATGACGGCGGCCTCCTCGACCTCCGAGGAGATCGCCTGGAGCGCCGCGAGGAACAGCAGCATGAACGTGCCGGACGTGGTGAAGATCGCCAGCAGGATCAGCGCGGACATCGCCACGGACGGCCCGGCGAGCCACTCCCACAGCGGGATGCCGAGGAACCCGTGCTGCGCGAGGGACTCCGGCGCGGTGTCGAGGCCGGCCGCGCCCAGCAGCAGGTGCAGCACGCCGCGGGGGTCGTTGAACCAGTTCGGTCCGCTGATCGACAGCCGCGCCAGGATCGCGTTGATCGTCCCCGACGCCGAGAAGAGGAACAGCCACAGCACCGTG
The DNA here is from genome assembly GCF_030053835.1 of Cellulomonas sp. ES6. Taxonomy (NCBI): domain Bacteria; kingdom Bacillati; phylum Actinomycetota; class Actinomycetes; order Micrococcales; family Cellulomonadaceae; genus Cellulomonas; species Cellulomonas sp. ES6. The sequence continues at coordinate 74,146 of NZ_CP125655.1, forward strand.
ATCGCGACGGACGAGGTCACGGAGGGGAAGTAGAAGGCGGTGCGGAAGAACCCGCGCCCGCGCAGCGCCCGCCGGTTGACCATCGTGGCGAGGAACAGCGCGAGCGCCGTCTGCAGCGGCACGACCAGCAGCACGTAGTACGCGTTGTTGCGCATGGCGGTGCCGAAGTCCTGCGTCGCGAGCCCGCCGCCGAGCAGCAGGCTGCGGTAGTTCTCGACCCCCACGAACGACACGTCGGACGACAGCGGGCTGCCGCGCCCGGTCCAGTCGGACATGCTGACCCACAGCGCCATCAGGACGGGGACGACGAGGAACAGCCCCAGGATGACGAGCATCGGGGCGAGGAACAGCCACCCCGACGCGGCCGCACGGCCCCGGGCTGACCCGGGGCCGTGCGGGCGACGGCGGCGGCGCACCGGCGCGGACGCCGGCGACGTGACCGCTGCGGACATCGTCAGGACGCGTTCTCGTCGAGGACGGCCTGCAGGTTGGTCTGCACGGAGGCGAGGATCGCCGCCGGGTCGCCGGTCTTCAGGCTCTCGAGCTGGGCGTTGAAGTCGGTGATCACGTCGGCGGCGCCCTGGGCGTTGACGACGTTCTGCGCGAAGTCCGCCGAGTCGATGAACGCGGTCATCTCCGGGTACAGCTCCTTCCAGCCGTCGGCCGCCGACTGCACGGACGGCATGACGCCGAACGCCTCGGAGAACGCGAGCTGCTGGTCGGTGCTCGTCAGGTGCTGGACCAGGTCGACGGCGTCGGACTGGTTGTCGGAGTCCGCGGCGACGCCCCAGCAGTTGGTGAACTGCAGGGTGCCCTGGCCGGCGGGGCCGGCGGGGAGCTCGACCACGCGGTAGTCGACGTCCGGGTAGTCGTTGGTCATGGCGCCGGTGATCCAGTTGCCCTCGATCGTCATGGCGGCGGCGCCGGTGCCGAACGCCTCGCCGCCCCAGCCGGTGCCGAGGTCCGCGGCGTAGGCGGCGCTGCCGGACGCGAGGAGCTGCTGCACGTACGTCAGGCCCTCGAGGTTCTCGGAGGAGTCGACGGTCGCCTCGGTGCCGTCGGCGTTCGTCATGGTGCCGCCGGCCTGCGCGAGGAACGCGCCGACCCGGGCGTACTCGCCGGAGAACCCGAGGCCCACCTGGTCGCCGGTGGTGAGCCGGCCGGCGACGTCGGTCAGCTCGTCCCACGTCGTGGGCACGTCGTCGTCGGTGAGGCCCGCGGCCTCCCACGCGGCGGTGTTGATGATGAGCGCGAGCGTCGAGAAGTCCTTCGGCGCGCACACGAGCTGCCCGTCGGTGCTGAACTGGTCGACGAGGCTCGGGTAGAAGTCGTCGGCGTTGTCGAGCTGGTCGCCGTAGGGGTACAGCGAGCCGTTGGCGGCGTAGGTGCGGAACTGGTCGGCGCTGACGTAGAACACGTCGGCCGGGTCGCCGGAGGCGAAGCCCTGGCTGAGCTCCTGGGTGAGGTCGGACGCCACCTGGACGGTCGCCTCGACGCCGGACTGCTCGGACCAGTCGGCGACGGCGGCCTTCACGGCGTCGGTCTCGGCGTCGCCGGACGAGCCGATGAGGATGCTGAGCGGGCCGCCGCCGCCCGATGCGGTCTCCTCGTCGCCGCTGTCGTCGAACCCGGATCCGCCGCAGGCGGCCAGGGCGAGGACGCCGGCGACGCCGACGGCGGTGGACGCCAGCAGGCGCCGTCCTCGCGTGGGGGTGCTGTGCATGAGGGTCTCTCCTTCGAGGGGGTGGTGCGGGGGCTGCGGGGTCAGGGGGTGTGCGGGGCGCCGGGTCCGTGGGACGAGGCGCGCTCGACGAGGTGCGGGGCGAGCAGGACCGTGCGGCTGCGCGTGCCACCGCCGCCGTCGAGCTGGTCGAGCAGCAGGTCGAGCGCGCGGTGCGCGGCCTCGGTGAGGGGCTGGGCGACGGAGGTCAGGCCGACGGCGGCCGCCACGGGCGTGTCGTCGAACCCGACGACGGCGAGCGGGGTGTCGCGCGAGCGCGCGACCGTGAGCGCGCCGAGCGCGAGCGAGTCCGAGGCGCAGACGACCGCGGTGGGGGCGGCGTCGGCGAGCACGCGCTCGGTGGCCTGCGCGCCCGCGGCGACGCCGTCCGGGACCCGCGCGCGCAGCCGGCGCAGCAGCGAGCCGTCGTGACCGGCGTCCACCATGGCCGCCGCCCAGCCGGACGCGCGGTCCTCGCCGGTGTCGGAGCCGTCGGGCCAGCCGAGGTACGCGATGCGCTCGTGCCCGAGCCGGCGCAGGTGCTCGACGGCGGCCCGGGTGCCCGCGGCGCCGTCGACGTCGACCCACGGGTGGTCGTCGTGGGCCTGGCCGGGCGCCGTCCAGGGGCGGCCGAACGTCACGAACGGCACCTCGCGCTCGGCCAGCCAGGCGGCGCGCGCGTCGTCGCGGTGCGTGCTGGTGAGCACGAACGCGTCGAGGTCCGCCGTGTCGAGCAGCTCGCCGTACTGGGCGATCTCGCGCTCGTCGTCGGGGGCGGTGAACAGCATGACCCGGTAGCCGCGCGCCTGGGCGCTCTCGGTGAGCGCGTGCAGGAACCGGTCGAGCACGGCGCCGTTGATGCCGTCGCGCACCGGCTCCAGCCGCAGGCCCACGACGCGGGAGCGGCCGGTGCGCAGCTGGCGTGCGGCGGCGGACGGCCGGTAGCCGAGCTCGTCGATGGCGCTGCGCACGCGGTCGGTCGTCTCGGGCCGGACCAGGTGCGGCGCGTTGAGGACGTTCGACACGGTCTGGCGGGAGACGCCGGCGCGCTGCGCGACGCTCTCGAGCGTCGGCCTCGTCGTGCTGTCCATCCTGCGCTCCTTCGCGGGCCATATGATCGTTCCAAGTCGGATTGGAGCGATCAAACGATGGGCTCTAGAGTTGCCAGCGGCCCCGGGCGTGTCAAGCCGGGGCACGGTGACGCAGGGTCACGATCAGGTCTCGGCACCTCCTGCGCACGACCCGGCCCACGCCCGACCCCCGCCCGACCGGACGAACGACGAGGTACTCCATGGAGCTCCAGCCCCTGCTGCACGACCTGCTGGTCGCGGTGCACGCCCCGACGCAGGCGTGGTCCGACCGGGACGGACAGATCGGCCTGGTCGGAGGACGTGGCGCCCAGGGCGTCTACCACGGCGACGTCCGGGTGGTCTCCGGCGCCCGGCTCACCGTCTCGGGCGCCGTGCCGGAGGCGGTCTCCTCGGGCGCTGACGGGCCGGGTCGGGCGCGCGCGGTGCTCCTGCCGCGGACCGTGGACGGCCCCGGGGCGGACCCCACGGCCCGGCTGGAGCGCCTGCGCGAGGTGTCGCCGGGCGCCGTGACCGAGACGCTCACGCTGAGCTGCTCGACGCCCGCGCCCGTCGCGGCACGGCTGGAGATCGTGGTCACGCCCGACGGCACGCCGATGGACCGCATCAAGTCCGGCGCCGCCGTCACCGCGCCGCCGGCGGCCGAGCCGGTCGCGGGCGGCGTGCGCTGGCGGGCCGACGACGAGGTGACCGCCGAGCTGGTCGCGCCGGGCGCCCGCGTCGAGGTCGCCGCGGACGGCACGGTCCGCCTGGCGTGGGACGTCGAGGCGACCACCGGCGCGCCGGCGACCGTGGGCTGGACCGTCACCGTCACCGACGCGGGCGGTGTGGTGACGGCGCCGCGCCGCGCGGAGCCGGAGTGGGCCCCGCTGCACGTCGAGGCGGCCGACCGCCGCCTGCCGGCGCTGCTCGACCAGGCGCTCGGCGACCTGGCGACGCTGCGGATGTCCGCGCGCTTCGCCCCCGACGACGTGTTCCTCGCCGCCGGTGCGCCGTGGTTCTTCACGCTGTTCGGACGCGACTCGATCTGGGCCGCCCGGATGCTGCTGCCGCTCGGGACCGAGCTCGCGGCGGGCACCCTGCGCACGCTCGCCGCGCTGCAGGGCACCACGACCGCCCCGGCGACCGCCGAGCAGCCGGGCAAGATCCTGCACGAGGTCCGGCGCGCCGAGCTGTCGATGCCCGGCGAGGGCACCGTGCTGCCCCCCGTCTACTACGGCACGGTGGACGCGACCCCGCTGTGGGTGTGCCTGCTGCACGACGCCTGGCGCTGGGGGATGCCGGACGCCGAGGTCGAGGCGCTGCTGCCCGCGCTGGAGCGGGCCCTCACCTGGATGTCGGACCACGGCGACTCCGACGGCGACGGGTTCCTCGAGTACGCGGACGAGACCGGGCACGGGCTGGCGAACCAGGGCTGGAAGGACTCGGGGGACTCCGTGCAGTGGCGCACGGGCGAGCTCGCGACCGGGCCGATCGCCCTGGCCGAGGTGCAGGGGTACGCGCACGAGGCGGCGCTGGCGGGCGCGGCGCTGCTCGACGCGTTCGGGAGGCCGGGGGCGGCCCGCTGGCGCGCCTGGGCCGCGGGGCTGGCCGACCGGTTCCGGGCGTCCTTCTGGACCGCGGACGAGCGGGGGCGCTACCCGGGCATCGCGCTCGACGCGGACAAGCGGGTCGTCGACACGGTCACCTCGAACATCGGGCACCTGCTCGGGACCGGGATCCTCACCGCCGAGGAGGAGGCGCTGGTCGCGGCGCGGCTCACCGGGCCGGACATGGACTCCGGGTACGGGTTGCGCACCATGTCGACGGACTCCGCCGGCTACTGGCCGCTGCGCTACCACGGAGGAGCGGTGTGGCCGCACGACACGGCGATCGTCGTGCAGGGGCTCGCCCGCGCCGGGCACGCCCGCGAGGCCGCCGCGCTCGCGGAGGGCCTGCTGGCCGCCGCCCAGGGCTTCGACGACCGGCTGCCTGAGCTGTACGGCGGCGACCCGCGCGGCACCGTCCCGCAGGTCGTCCCGTACCCGGCCGCGTGCCGGCCCCAGGCGTGGTCCGCGGCCGCCGCGGTGTCCGTGCTGGGCGCCGCCCTCGGGCTGCGGCCCGACGTCCCGGGCGGGCGGCTCGACGTGCGGCCGCCCGCGCCCGCGCCGCTGGGGGCCGTGGCCGTGGAGGGGCTCCGCCTGGCCGGGCGGCCGCTCGCCGTGCGGGTCGGCGCGGACGGCCGGGCCGAGGTCGCGACCGACGCGCCGGTGGAGGTCCGCACGGCCTGAGCCGGCGCCGGGGCCGGTCCGGCGACGGGCGCGGCGCGGGGGCGGCCCCGGGCCGCGGGGGCGTCGTATCGTGGACCCCTCGTGCCCGCGGACCCCCCTGCGCGGCACGACGGCGACGGGGCGGTGGACGGATGGGACTGCTGGACCGGATCGACTCGCCCGCGGACGTGCGCGCCCTGAGCCACCCGCAGCTGCGCACGCTCAGCGCCGAGATCCGCGCGTTCCTGGTCGACCAGGTGTCGCGGACCGGCGGGCACCTCGGCCCGAACCTCGGCGTCGTCGAGCTCACGCTGGCGCTGCACCGCGTGTTCGACTCGCCGCGGGACACCCTGGTGTTCGACACCGGGCACCAGGCGTACGTCCACAAGCTGCTGACCGGCCGGCGCGACTTCGGCCGGCTGCGCCACCGCGGCGGGCTGTCGGGCTACCCGAGCCGCGCCGAGTCCGAGCACGACGTCGTCGAGAACTCGCACGCGTCCACGGCGCTGTCCTGGGCGGACGGCATCGCGCGGGCCGACGCGCTCGCCGGGCGCGACGACCGGCACGTGGTCGCGGTGATCGGCGACGGCGCCCTCACGGGCGGCATGGCCTGGGAGGCGCTCAACAACATCGCGGACGGCACGGACCGCCGGCTCGTGGTCGTGGTGAACGACAACGGCCGCTCGTACGCGCCGACCATCGGCGGCCTGGCCCTGCACCTGGACGCCCTGCGCACCACCCGCGGGTACGAGACCGTCCTGTCCTGGGGCAAGCGGACCCTCAAGCGCTCCGGGCCGCCCGGGCGGCTCGCGTACGACGCCCTGCACGGCCTGAAGAAGGGCATCAAGGACGTCGTCGCGCCGCAGGGCATGTTCGAGGACCTCGGCCTCAAGTACATCGGCCCGGTCGACGGGCACGACGTCGCGGACGTCGAGTTCGCGCTCCAGCGCGCGCGGGCGTTCGGCGGCCCCGTCATCGTGCACGTCATCACGGAGAAGGGCCGCGGCTACAGCCCCGCCGAGCAGGACGTGGCGGACCGGTTCCACGCGGTCGGGCAGATCCACCCGGAGACCGGCCTGCCGGTGGCGCCGTCGCGCTTCGGCTGGACGGGCGTGTTCGCGGACGAGGTGGTGCGGATCGGGCGCCGGCGCCCCGACGTGGTCGCCCTGACCGCCGCGATGCTCAACCCGGTCGGCCTCGCGCCGTTCGCGGCCGAGTTCCCGGACCGGACGTTCGACGTGGGTATCGCCGAGCAGCACGCCGTCACGACCGCCGCGGGGATGGCCTACGCGGGCCTGCACCCCGTGGTCGCGGTGTACGCCACGTTCCTCAACCGGGCGTTCGACCAGGTGCTCATGGACGTCGCGCTGCACCGCGCCGGCGTGACGTTCGTGCTCGACCGCGCGGGGCTCACCGGGGACGACGGCGCCAGCCACAACGGCATGTGGGACCTGGCGGTGCTCGGCGTCGTGCCGGGGCTGCGCCTGGCCGCGCCGCGCGACGGCGACACGCTGCGGGCCGCCCTGCGCGCCGCCGTGGACGTGGACGACGCCCCCACGGTCGTGCGGTACCCGAAGGGCGCGCTGCCGGACCCGCTGCCGGCGGTCGACGAGGTGGACGGGGTGGACGTGCTCGCCCGCCACGGCGGCACCGCGGACCCGGCCGTGCCGGGCGACCCGGCGTCGCGGTCCGTCCTGGTGTGCGCCGTCGGGGCGATGGCTCCCACCGCGCTCGCGCTCGGCGAGCTGCTGGCCGCCCACGGGCTGCGGGTGACCGTGGTCGACCCGCGGTGGGTCCTGCCCGTGCCGGCCGCCCTGGTCAAGCTGGTGGGGGAGCACGACCACGCGGTCACCCTGGAGGACGGCGTCCGCGAGGGCGGCATCGGCTCGGCCCTCGCGCTGCGCACCCGGGACGCCGGCATCGGCACGCCCGTGCAGGCGTTCGGCGTCCCGCGCCGGTTCCTCGAGCACGCGTCCCGCGACGAGCTCCTGACGTCCCTGCGCCTCACGGCCCCGGACATCGCGCGGGACGTCCTCGCGGCCCTCGCCACCCCCTGACCGCTCCCCGCGCGCGCGGGGCCGGGAACGGGTGACGTGACAGGGCCGGGTGCGTCGCGCGCGCCCACGTGAGCACCGTCACGTCCGTGTTCCCGCTGGTCGGGCGCGGGTTGGGACCTCGGTCCCAAGACATCCCATGACCTCGTGAATAGCGTCACGAGTACGACGTCCTCAGCGAGGGAGCATCACATGTCCACCACCGCAGTACCCCAGTCCGGCACCGACGCCACCGCGGGTGCCTGGAGCGGTTTCGTCACCGGACCCTGGTGTGACGGGATCGATGTCCGCGACTTCATCCAGCGCAACTACACCCCGTACACGGGCGACTCGGCGTTCCTCGCCGGCCCGACGGAGCGCACCACGGGCATCTGGGCGAAGCTCAGCGCGATGTTCCCGGAGGAGCGCGCCAAGGGCGTGTACGACATCGACAACCACACCCCGTCGACCATCGTGTCCCACGCCCCGGGCTACATCGACCAGGACAACGAGCTCATCGTCGGCCTGCAGACCGACGCCCCGCTGAAGCGCGCCATGATCCCCAACGGCGGGTGGCGCATGGTCGAGAAGTCGCTCGAGACCTACGGCTACGAGGTCGACGCCGAGGTCGCCAAGATCTTCACGACGTACCGCAAGACGCACAACGACGGCGTGTTCGACGTCTACCCGCCGAACGTCCGCGCGGCCCGCTCCTCGCACATCATCACCGGCCTGCCGGACGCCTACGGCCGCGGCCGGATCATCGGCGACTACCGCCGCGTCGCGCTCTACGGCATCGACGCGCTGATCGAGGGCAAGCGCCTCGAGCGGCACGAGATGGACATGGAGCCGTCGGTCGAGGACATCATCCGCGACCGCGAGGAGAACGCGGAGCAGATCCGCGCGCTCGTCGAGCTCAAGCAGATGGCCGCCTCCTACGGCTACGACATCTCCAAGCCGGCCACCGACGCCCGCGAGGCCGTGCAGTGGCTGTACTTCGCCTACCTCGGCGCCGTGAAGGAGCAGAACGGCGCGGCCATGTCGCTGGGCCGGGTCTCGACCTTCCTCGACGTCTACATCCAGCGCGACCTCGCCTCCGGTGCGATCACCGAGGAGTTCGCGCAGGAGCTCATCGACGACTTCGTCATCAAGCTGCGCATCGTGCGGTTCCTGCGCACCCCCGAGTACGACTCGCTGTTCTCCGGCGACCCGACCTGGGTCACCGAGTCCATCGGCGGCATCGGCGAGGACGGCCGGCCGCTGGTCACCAAGTCGTCGTTCCGGTTCCTGCAGACGCTCTACAACATCGGCCCGGCCCCGGAGCCGAACCTGACCGTGCTGTGGAGCAACCGGCTGCCCGAGGGCTTCAAGAAGTTCTGCGCGCAGGTCTCGATCGACACCTCGGCGATCCAGTACGAGTCCGACGAGCTCATCCGCACCTCCTGGGGCGACGACGCGGCCATCGCGTGCTGCGTCTCCCCGATGCGGGTCGGCAAGCAGATGCAGTTCTTCGGCGCCCGCGTCAACATCGCCAAGGCGCTGCTGTACGCGATCAACGGCGGCCGCGACGAGGTCTCCGGCAAGCAGGTCGCGCCGGTCAGCGCCCCGGTCGAGGGCGACGTGCTGGACTACGACGACGTCGCGGCGAAGTACGACAAGCTGCTCGACTGGCTGGCCGAGACCTACGTCGACGCGCTCAACTGCGTGCACTACATGCACGACAAGTACGCGTACGAGCGCCTCGAGATGGCCCTGCACGACCGGACGATCCTGCGGACCATGGCGTGCGGCATCGCCGGCCTGTCGGTCGTCGCGGACTCGCTGTCGGCCATCAAGTACGCCAAGGTCACGCCGGTGCGGGACGAGGACGGCCTGGTGACGGACTACGTCATCGAGGGCGACTACCCGAAGTACGGCAACGACGACGACCGCGCGGACGACATCGCCGTGGGCATCACCAAGGCCTTCATGGAGAAGATCCGCCACCACAAGACGTACCGGAACGCGCTGCACACCCAGTCGGTGCTGACCATCACGTCGAACGTCGTCTACGGCAAGGCCACGGGCAACACCCCCGACGGCCGCCGCGCCGGCGAGCCGTTCGCCCCGGGCGCCAACCCGATGAACGGGCGCGACTCGCACGGCATGCTCGCCTCCGCGATGTCGGTCGCGAAGCTGCCGTACTCCGAGGCGATGGACGGCATCTCGCTCACCTCGACGGTCGTGCCCTCGGGCCTCGGCCGCACCAAGGACGAGCAGGTGGCGAACCTGGTGGGCCTCATGGACGCGTACAACGTGTCCTCCGGGTACCACCTGAACGTCAACGTCCTCAACCGGGACACCCTCGAGGACGCCATGGAGCACCCCGAGAAGTACCCGCAGCTCACCATCCGGGTGTCCGGCTACGCCGTGAACTTCGTCCGGCTGACGCGCGAGCAGCAGCTCGACGTGCTGTCCCGGACGTTCCACGGCGGGCTCTGACCCCCACGCGGGGTGCCCGGCCGGGGGAGCAGACCCGGCCGGGCACCCGCCCCGCACCACCCCGCACGACCGCACCGGAGGAGGCCGAGATGACCAGCACCGTCGAGCACGAGGTCCCGGCCTGCGCGTCCGCCCCCGACGGTGGCGACGTCCGCGGCGAGGTCGGCGCCCCGGTGATCCAGCTCGGCGTGCCGGTGGTCGGCGGCTCGCACCACCGGTCCTCCGCCGGCACCGCCGGGCTCGAGGTCTCGGCCGCCGAGCGCAGCGAGAAGTTCGCGCAGATGCGCGCCGGCGAGCTCGGCTCGCTGCACTCGTGGGAGCTCGTCACCGCTGTCGACGGCCCCGGGACGCGGCTCACGACGTTCCTCGCCGGCTGCCCGCTGCGCTGCCTGTACTGCCACAACCCCGACACGATGGAGATGCGCCGCGGTGAGCCCGTGCTCGCCGAGGAGCTGCTGCGCCGCATCGCCCGGTACCGCGCGGTGTTCGAGGTCACGGGCGGCGGGCTGACGATCTCCGGCGGCGAGCCGCTCATGCAGCCGGCGTTCGTCGCCCGCATCCTGCGCGGCGCGAAGGAGCTCGGCGTCCACACGGCGATCGACACCTCCGGCTACCTCGGCGCGCACTGCACGGACGAGATGCTGGCGGACATCGACCTCGTGCTGCTGGACGTGAAGTCCGGCATCCCCGAGACCTACAAGCGGACCACCGGCCGCGAGCTGCAGCCCACGCTCGACTTCGGCCGCCGGGTCGCGGCCAGCGGCACGGAGATCTGGGTCCGGTTCGTGCTCGTGCCCGGGCTCACCGACGCCCCGGAGAACGTGGACGCCGTGGCCGACTACGTCGCGACGCTCGACACGGTCACCCGGGTGGAGGTCCTGCCGTTCCACCAGATGGGCCGCGACAAGTGGGCGAGCCTCGGCATGGCCTACGAGCTCGAGGACACCCAGCCCCCGAGCCCCGAGCTGGTCGCCCGCGTGCGCCAGCAGTTCCGGGACCGGGGCCTCACCGTCTTCTGAGCCGCAGCTGCGGAACGGCCGGGCCCGCGCTCACGCCGGCGCGGACGCGACGCCCGGCGCCAGCAGCCGCCGCCCGAGCACCCGCTCGGACCACCCCTCGCGGTCCAGCCACGGGCAGATGCCGCCGAGGTGCGCCGGCCAGCCCGCACCGAGCAGCATCGCCAGGTCGACCTGCTCCGGCCCGGGGACGACGCCCTCGGCGAGCAGCAGGCCGATCTCCTCGGCCAGCCCGCGGGCGACGCGCTCCAGCACCGCGTGGCCGTCGCCGCCCCCGGCCGGGCCGAACGCGTCCTGCACGGCCGGGTCCACCTCGGGGAGCCCGGCCGGACCGGTGCGCGTGACCGTGCGGCCCTGCTCGACGAGGCGGTCGAGCCCGGGCGACAGGGGGTAGCGGTCGCCGAGCTCGTCGTGCAGCGTGACCAGCACGTGCCGCGCCACGGGCAGGCCCACGAGCTGCAGCAGCGCGAACGGGGACATCGGCAGGCCGAGCGGCCGCAGAGCGGCGTCCGCGACCTCGACGGGCGTGCCGTCCGCGACCGCGGCGAGGACGTCCGCGAGCATCCGCAGGAGCACGCGGTTGACCACGAACCCGGGCCGGTCGGTGGTCCGCACGACGGTCTTGCCGGCGCGCCGGGCGACGTCGACCGCGGTGGCGAGCGACGCGGCGTCGGACGCGCCGGCCGCGACGACCTCGACCAGCGGCATCTGCGCGACGGGGTTGAAGAAGTGCAGCCCGACGACGCGCCCGGGGTGGGCGAGCCCGTCGGCCATCGCGGTCACCGACAGCGCGGACGTGTTCGTGGCCAGCACGCAGTCCGGGCGCACCCGCTGCTCCAGCTCGGCGAACACGGCCCGCTTCACGTCGAGCACCTCGGTCACGGCCTCGACGACGAGGTCCGCGCCCGCGAGGTCCGCCAGGTCGGTGCCGACGCGGACCCGGTCGACGAGCCGGCGGCCCGCGTCCTCGTCGAGCCGGCCCCGGTCCACGGCCTGCGCCACCAGGTCCTCGACGCGCCGCCGCCCGGCCGCGGCGCGCTCGTCGTCCACCTCGCGCATCGCGACCGGCACGTCCAGCCGGGACCCGAGCAGCACGGCGAGCTGCGCCGCCATCAGGCCGGCGCCGACGATGCCGACGGACCGCACGGGACGCGGGTCGGCGCCGGGCCCGTCCGTGCGCGCGGCCCGGCGCGAGCCGGGGCCCGTGAGCTCCGCCGCGTAGAGGGCGGCGCGCGCCTGGTCGGACACCAGGAGCGCGGCGAGCGCGTCGTCCTCCGCCCGGAAGCCGGCGTCCCGGTCGCGCGCGCCCGCCCGCGCGAGCAGGTCCAGCACGTGGGCGTACGCCGGGGCGGCGCCGTGCAGCCGGGCGTCCAGCACGGCCGCGGCCCGGGCGACCGGGTCCGCCTCCCCGGGCGGCACCGGCGGGACGGCTGCGCCACGCCGGTCGGGCACCGCGTCCCCGGCGCGCAGCGTCCCCGCGGTCCACGCGAGCGCGTGGCGGTCGAACCCGTCGGCGGGCAGCACGGCGTCCACCAGCCCGGTCGCCAGCGCCTGCTCGGCGGTGGTCAGCCGGTTCCCGGCGAGCGGGCGCAGGACGGCGAGCTCGACCGCCGCGGGGAGGCCGACCAGCCGGGGGAGCAGCCAGCACCCGCCCCAGCCGGGGACGATGCCGAGCGAGGCCTCCGGCAGGCCGAGCGACCGCACCCCCGCGGCGACGACGCGGTGGTCGCAGTGCAGCGCCAGCTCCAGCCCGCCCCCGAGCGCGTGGCCGGTGATCCACGCGACCGTGGGCACGGGCATCTCGCCGAGCAGCCGCAGGGTGGCGTGCCCGGCCGCCCCCAGCGCGTGGCCGTCCGACCGGTCGCGCAGGGTGCGGGCCACGCCGAGGTCGGCGCCCGCGACGAAGCAGCCCGGCCGGCCGGTGACCGCCACGGCGGCGACCTCGCCGCGCTCCGCCCGCCCGCGCACGGCGACCAGCGCCTCGTGCAACGCGACGAGCCCCCGCGGGCCGAGCGTCGTCGGCCGCCGCTCGTCGGCCGCCGTGAGGGTGAGGACCGCGAGCACGCCGCCGTCGTCCGGCAGCGCCACGTCGCGCGCGTCGACCCGCAGCACGTGGTCCGCCGGCTCGGCGGGCAGCGACGCCAGCAGCTCGGCCGGCGGTGCCGCGGGGCCGGGACCGGTCGGCGCGGCCGGTGCCGCACGGCGGCCGGACGGCGCGTCGCCCCCGGCGCGTTGCGGGGCGGAGCTGGTCGTGGACGGTGCCTCGGCGGCGTGGCGCATGCGGTCTCCCTGGGACGTCGGTGTCCGGCGGAACACCCGCGACCCTAACCGCGCACCCCGGCGCTGTCGCGGGACGCCCGACCGCGGCGTGAGGTCGGCCGGGCTACGCCGGGGCGCCCTGCTCCGCGAACGCCGCGGCCAGCCGCTCGGCGAGCAGCCCGACCTGCCACGGCCGCGCCCCGCCCGCGGCCAGCCGCTCGGCGAGGTGCGCCGCGTCCGCGGGCTCGGGCGGCGTCCAGCACACCCGCCGCAGCAGGTCGGGCTGCAGCAGGTTCTCCGCGGGGACGTGGTGCGTCTCCGACAGCTCCGCGACGACCGCCCGGGCCGCGGTGAGGCGCGCGGCGGCCGCCGGGTCGCGGTCGGCCCACGCGCGGGGCGGCGGCGGGGCGTCGGTGCGCGGGCCGCGGGAGGACGGGAGCTGGTCGTCGGGCAGCGCGAGGCCGGCGTCGACGGCGCGCTGCCAGAGCGCGGCGCGCCGCCGGGTGCCCTTGCCGGAGAACGGCGGCAGCGCCACGAGCTGCGGGACCGAGCGGGGGAGCGCCTGCGCGGCGGCGACGATCGCGGCGTCGGGAAGCACGCGGCCGGGGGAGATGTCCCGCTGCCGGGCGTTCTCGTCGCGCGTCTCCCACAGCGACCGGACGACGGCCAGCCGGCGCGGGTCGCGGATCGCGTGCACCCCGGAGACCCGACGCCACGGCTCCACGCGGGGCGCCGGCGGGGGCGCGAGCCGGACGGCCTCGAACTCCTCGGCGGCCCACTGGGCCTTGCCGGCCAGGGCGAGCCGCTCGGCCAGCACCTCGCGCAGCTCCACCAGCACCTCGACGTCGAGCGCCGCGTAGCGCAGCCACTGCTCGGGCAGGGGCCGGGTCGACCAGTCGACGGCCGAGTGCTCCTTCGCCAGGCCGAGGCCCAGCAGCTCGGCGACCACCGCCGCCAGCCCGACGCGCTCCAGGCCGAGCAGGCGCGCGCCCAGCTCGGTGTCGAACACCCGCGAGGGACGCATGCCCTGCTCGGCGAGCGCGGGCAGGTCCTGCGAGGCCGCGTGCAGCACCCACTCGACGCCGACGAGGGCGTCCGACAGCGGGGACAGGTCGGGCAGCGCGACCGGGTCGATCAGCGCGGTGCCGGCCCCCTCGCGCCGGAGCTGCACCAGGTAGTTGTGCTGGCCGTAGCGGTACCCGGAGGCCCGCTCGGCGTCGACCGCAACGGGGCCGGTGCCCGCGCCGAACGCCTCGACCACGCGCGCGAACGCCTCGGGCGTGTCGACGACCGCGGGGACGCCCTCGGCGGGCTCGGTCAGGGGGACCACGTCGGGCTCGGCCGGGGCGCCGGCCGGCTGGGGGACGGACTGCATGGGTCAACCGTAGGCCGTCGCCGCCCCCGCCCCGCGGTACGGCACGCTGCGGGGCCGGGCGGCCTCGGGCCGTCGGGTCAGGACAGCAGCCCGGTCCGGATCGAGATCGCCACCAGGGCGGCGCGGTCGCCGGTCCCGAGCTTGCGGGAGATGCGCGCGAGGTGGCTCTTGACCGTCAGCGCGGACAGCCCGAGCTCCTCGCCGATGGCGCGGTTGCTGAAGCCGTCGGCCACCAGCCGCAGCACGGACAGCTCGCGGGTGGTCAGGTCGGGCCGGCTGCGGGCGAACGGCGACGGCACGGCGCCGGGTGCCGTGCCGGGCAGCCCGACGACCGCGTTCGGGTCGGTGGCGACGGCTCCCCGCAGGCCGCCGGTGAGCAGGCCGACGAGGTCGCGGCGGCCCGCGCGCCGGGCGAGCAGGATGACCCGGCCGGAGCCGCGGCGTCGCAGGTTGCGCACGAGCGCCTGCCCGTCGCCCTCCGCGAGCTCGGTGACGACGACGCACATCTGGCCGAGACCGCGCCGGCGGGGGTCCGCGCCGGGGGCGGCCGGGCGGCGGGTCTGCGGGGCGAGCGCCGCCACGCGCGAGGAGGGCGCGGCGTGGGTCGCGGGAGCGCCCGGACCGGTGCGGCCGGCGGCGGGCGCGCTCGGCGCGCCCGTCCGTTGTCTGATCGGCTCGAAGCTCACTGCTGCGCCCCCTCGACGGTCCATCACTTGCCCCCTTTATCGGCCCGTCGCGCCCGTGTCTTGAGCGGAACGGGTGACATCGTGTCGTGCGCCCGGGTGCCTTGTCACGTGATCGGCGGTCACGTGAGCGGCGCGACGGCGTGTCGTGGCGCCGTGCGAGGTCAGTGCCGCAGGCCCAGCGACACGACGCCGTCCGGCAGCGGAGGGAGCCCCGCGACGGTGCACAGGAGCACCCCCCAGGCCCGCAGGTGCGGGGCCAGGTCGGGCTCGCGTGCCGTCCAGGAGGCCCGCAGCTCGAGCTCGCACAGCTCGGGGCGCTCGTCCAGCGCGCCGAAGGACTGCGACAGCACCCGCGTCACGGTCCCGCCCGCGGCGTGGGCGTCGACGTCGGCCGAGGCCAGGGCGTCGGAGAACCAGCTCCACGCCACCTCGGCGAGCAGCGGGTCCTGGCCGACCTCGGGCTCGAGCGTCGCCCGCACGAGCGTCACCAGGCGGAACGCGCCCTCCCACGCCTCCTGGCCCGCCGGGTCGTGCAGCACGACGAAGCGGCCCGTGGCCAGGGCGTCGGCCTCCGGGTCGCGCCGGCTGCTGCGGACCTCCGCGACCAGCGCCGCGGTGTACGGGGCGATGCGGCTGGGCCCGGGCGCCTCCTCCAGCGAGACCTCGGGACGCAGCGTGACGCCGCGCAGCGAGCGCAGGGCGCGCAGGAACTCCGGTGGCGCGTCACGGGGGCCGGTGCTCACAGCAGCCGAGCGTAGGGGCGGGCGCCCGGAGGGTGGGCGAGCCACGCCGGTCGGCCGGCGCCCGCACTAGGGTGAAGGGTCCCTGGCACCGCCGCCGACCGCCTCCCGAAGGAGCCCCCGCGCATGTCCGACGCACCTGCCGCACAGATCGGCGTCACCGGCCTGGCCGTCATGGGCCGGAACCTGGCCCGGAACCTGGCCCGGCACGGCTACGCGGTCGCGGTGCACAACCGCTCGCAGGCCCGCACCGACTCGCTGGTCGCGGACCACGGCCACGAGGGCACGTTCGTGCCGTCGGCGACCACCGAGGAGTTCGTCGCGTCGCTGCAGCGCCCGCGCACGATCATCGTCATGGTGAAGGCCGGCCCCGCGACCGACGCCGTCATCGACGAGCTCGTGCCCCTGCTGGACGAGGGCGACATCGTGGTCGACGCCGGCAACGCGCACTTCCCCGACACCCGCCGGCGCGAGGCCGCCCTGCGCGAGAAGGGGCTGCACTTCGTCGGGACCGGCGTGTCCGGCGGCGAGGAGGGCGCCCTGAACGGCCCGTCGATCATGCCGGGCGGCTCGCGCGAGTCGTACGCCGTGCTCGGGCCGATCCTCGAGGACATCTCCGCCAAGGTGGACGGCGTGCCGTGCTGCACGTACGTCGGACCGGACGGCGCGGGGCACTTCGTCAAGATGGTGCACAACGGCATCGAGTACGCCGACATGCAGCTGATCGCCGAGGCGTACGACCTGCTCAAGCAGGGGCTGGGCGCGGGCGCGGCGGAGATCGCGGACATCTTCCGGACCTGGAACGAGGGCGACCTGGAGTCGTTCCTCATCGAGATCACCGCCGAGGTGCTGTCCCAGGTCGACGCGGAGACCGGGTCGGCGTTCGTGGACGTCGTGCTGGACCAGGCCGAGCAGAAGGGCACCGGCCGCTGGACGGTGCAGAACGGCCTCGACCTGGGCGTGCCGATCACCGGGATCGCCGAGGCGACCTTCGCCCGTGCGCTGTCCGGCTCCGTCCCGCAGCGCACGGCCGCCCGCGGCACGCTGCCCGCGCACGCCGAGCCGATCGCGGTGGCCGACCGGGACGCGTTCGTCGAGGACGTGCGCCTGGCGCTGTACGCGTCCAAGGTCGTCGCGTACTCCCAGGGCTTCGACCAGATCGCCGCGGCGTCCGCCGAGAACGGCTGGGACATCGACCGCGGTGCGATGGCCCGCATCTGGCGGGGCGGCTGCATCATCCGCGCGCGGTTCCTCAACCGGATCACCGAGGCGTACGAGCGCGACGCCGACCTGCCGCTGCTGCTGGCCGACGAGTACTTCACCGGCGCGGTGGCGAACGGGGTCGCGGCGTGGCGCCGGGTCGTCGCGCAGGCCGCGCTCGCCGGCATCCCCGTGCCCGCCTTCTCGTCGTCGCTGGCGTACTACGACGGCGTGCGCGCCGAGCGGCTGCCGGCGGCGCTGATCCAGGCGCAGCGCGACTTCTTCGGTGCGCACACCTACCGGCGCACCGACAAGGACGGCACGTTCCACACCGACTGGTCCGGCGACCGCACCGAGCAGCCCGCGTGAGCGCCGCGGTCCCCGCGCCCGGGGACGACGCGCTGCGCGACCTGCAGCCCGTCGTCCTCGGCGCCGACATCGGCGTGTACGCGCTCGCCCGGGCGTTCCACGAGGAGTACGGGGTCCGGAGCATCGTCGTCAGCGGCGCGGCGCTCGGCCCCGTCGCGCACTCGGCGATCCTCGACAACGTCCTGGTCGCCGACGGGCACGACCCCCGCCAGCTCGTCGACGCCCTGCTGCGCGTCGCCCGCGAGCAGGCCGGGCGCCGGCTGGTGCTGCTCGCGAACTCCGACTGGCTGGTGCGCGTCGTCGTCCAGCACCGGGCAGAGCTCGAGCCGCACTACGTGGTGCCGTTCCTGTCGCAGGACCTGCTGGACCGGCTGTCGGACAAGGCGACCTTCGCCGAGGTCGCGACCTCGCTCGGTCTGGACGTGCCGCGCACGATCGTGCAGGACTTCGCGGGTGCGGACGACCCCGCGTGGGCGCCCGTGCCGGTGGACGTGCCGTACCCGCTCATCGCGAAGGCGGCGAGCAGCGCGGACTACCAGGAGGTGTCGTTCCCGGGGAAGAAGAAGGTCTTCGAGATCGGCACCCCGTCCGA
Source organism: Cellulomonas sp. ES6 (assembly GCF_030053835.1). Taxonomy (NCBI): domain Bacteria; kingdom Bacillati; phylum Actinomycetota; class Actinomycetes; order Micrococcales; family Cellulomonadaceae; genus Cellulomonas; species Cellulomonas sp. ES6. The sequence goes on from NZ_CP125655.1 coordinate 91,954, forward strand.
GCTGGACGCGCTGTGGGACTCGCTGCGCGCCGCCGGGTTCCGGGGCCGGTTCGTGGTGCAGGAGCTCGTGCCGGGCGACGACACGCAGATGCGGTCCGTCACCGCGTACGTCGATAGCCGCGGGGAGATCACCCTGCTGTGCTCCGCGCACGTGCTGCTCGAGGAGCACACCCCGTCGGGCCTCGGGAACCCCGCCGCGATGGTGGTCAGCCGCGAGCAGGGGATGCTCGACCAGGCGGCGGCGTTCCTGCGAGGCGTCGGCTACGTCGGGTTCGCGAACTTCGACGTGAAGGTCGACCCGCGCGACGGGACGTACCGGTTCTTCGAGGTCAACCCCCGCATCGGGCGCAACAACTACTACGTGACCGCCGCCGGGGCGAACGTCGCCCGGTTCCTCGTGGAGGACCGCGTGCTGGGCCGCGCCGTCGAGCCCGTCGTCGTGGACACCGAGGTGCTCTACTCGATCCTCCCGCACCGGCTGCTGCTGCGGTACGTGCTCGACCCGGCGCTCGCCGGGCGCGTGCGGGAGCTCATCCGGTCCCGCCGGGTGGCGCACCCGCTGCGCTACCGGGGCGACGCCGGCCCGCGCCGGCGCTGGTACGCGTTCGCGGCCGCGCTCAACCAGGTGCGCAAGTTCCGCCGGTACTACCCGGAGGTCACCGGCACGGGGTTCTGAGCCCCGACCCGGCCGGCACGCCCCGGTCCCGACGCTAGGCACGCCACCCGCGTCGGGGCCGGGGCGTGCTGCGTGCGGCCACCTCGCGCGCCGGGCCCCTCGCGCCGCGTGCCCGCTGCGCCCGGACCTGCTCCGCCCCGGACCTGCTCCGCCCGGGGCCCCGGGCCCAGGCCCGGTCCCAGGTCCGGCGCCCCACGGCGCACTACCTTGTGACTCGGTTCGCAAAGTCGTCCGGCGCCGGTACCGAACCCGTCGCGCGCGGTACGCAAGGCCGAGGGGCGGCCTACCCAAGCGCGACCGGGCGGCGCGCGAGCGCCCCGAGCGGCCCCGCGGACCCGGCAGGTTGTCCCGTGATCGCCCCGACACGGGAGTCGGGGCTCGCTGAGGAGGGCGTCGGATGTCGCGCAGGACTATCGGCTCGGCCGACCGGGAGGTCGGGGCGGCGGGGCTCAGCCCGGCCCGTCGATGGATCGTGCTGATCCTGGTCAGCATGGGCAGCTCCACCATCTATGCCCCGGCCTACCTGAAGAACACCTTCTACGACGCGCAGCTCGAGTCGCTGCACCTGACCAACACGCAGGTCGGGCAGCTCATGAGCGCGTACGCCTGGACCGCCGTCGCGGTCTACCTGTTCTCCGGCCTCATCGCCGACCGGGTGCGCATGCGCACGCTGTCCGCCACCGGCTTCTTCACGACCGCGGCGCTGACGTTCTGGTACGCGATGCTGCCGTCGTTCGGCGTGCTGATCGGGATCTTCATCGGCATGGGCCTGTCCACGATCCTGCTGTGGTGGGGCGTGCGGTACAAGCTCGTGCGGCTGGTCTCCACCGAGGAGGACTACTCGCGCTCGATCGGCATCAGCTACGGGTTCTACGGCGCGGCCGGCCTGCTGATCGGCGTCATCGGCACGTGGGTGCTGTCGGCATTCGCCGACGACGCGCAGGGCGCGTTCCGGACCTTCCTGCTGGTCATCGGCGCGATGATCGCGCTGCTCGGCGTGCTGTCGCTGGTGTTCATCCCGCGGTTCGAGGGTGAGATCAGCGGCGAGGGCTCCGTGCGGGCCGTGCTCGTCGACGCCTGGCGGGCGCTGGCCAACCCGGTGGTGCTGCTGACGTCCGGCTGCCTGTTCTTCGTCTACTTCTTCTACACCTGCACGTCCTACACGGCGCCGTACATGACGGCGCTCGGCGCGGACGCCACGGTCACCAACGCGGTCTCGGTCGTGCGGACCTACGGCATCACCCTGCTCGCCGGCCCGCTGTTCGGGATGCTCGCCCACAAGGCGAAGAAGTCCTCGCTGGTGATCTGGATCGGCTCGGCGCTCGCCGCCGTCGCGTTCGGCGTCGTCGCGGCGCTGCCGGGCGAGGAGGGCAGCATCGTCGCGATCGCGGTGCTGGCGGTCGCGCTCGGGTTCATCGCCAACGGCGTGTTCGGCATCTGCTCCGGCATGCTGACCGAGGGCAAGGTGCCGCTCGCGGCGTTCGGCGCGGCCACCGGCGTGCTGTCGGTCATCGGGTTCCTGCCCGACACGTTCTCCTCGATCTGGCTCGGCTCGATCCTGGACGACGCGGAGGCCGCGGGCGACGTGACGACCGCGTACCCGACGGTGTTCCTCATCCTCGCCGCGATCGCCGTGGTGGCCGCGCTGGCCGCGCTCGCCCTGCAGCTCTACGTGCGCTCGCACCGGGGCCGCCTGGAGGCCGCGTACGCCGCGGGCGCCGGGGACACCACGGGCGCCGCGGCGGTGGGGGCGGCGGCCTGATGGCGGCGGTCGACGTGCTGGCGCGCCTCACCCCGGGGATGCGGGAGGTCCTGGAGATCCAGGCCGACCTCGCGGCCCGGCTGGCCCGGCCCGGGTCCGACCTGGAGGTGCTGCGGGCGAACTACGCCGCTGAGCACCGCTGGTGGAACGAGGGCGGGCCGCGGATGGCGCGCAGCACGTCGGCCGTCGTGGCCACCCCGCACGGGCCGGTGCCCGTCCGGGTGCACCACCCCGAGCCCGTCCCCGGGGACCCGGGTCCGGCCGGCACGGTCGTCTACCTGCACGGCGGCGGGTTCGTGCTCGGGGACCTGGACTCCTACGACCGCATCCTGCGCGAGCTCGCCGCGGCCGGCGGCGCGGTGGTGGTCGGCGTCGCGTACAGCCTCTCGCCGGAGGCCAAGGTGCCGCAGGCCGTCGAGGAGGCGGCGGCCGTCGTGCGGCACCTCGCGGCCCACCCCGGCGACCTGGGTGTCCCGCCCGGGCCGGTCGCCCTGGCCGGTGACTCGGCGGGCGCGTCGATCGCCCTGGCGACGGCCCTGCACCTGCGGGCCGCCGACGGGCCGCGACCGTCCGCGCTGCTGCTCTGGTACGGCCTGTACGGGCTGCGCGACTCCGCATCGCGGCGCCTGCTGGGCGGCCCGTGGGACGGGCTCGCCCCGGAGGACCTGGCGTTCTACACCGCGGCCTACACCGCGGGCCCGGACGACCTCACCGGCCCGGCGGTCGACTGCCTCGGCGCCGACCCGGACCTGCTCGCGTCGCTGCCGCCGACCTACGTGGCCGCGACCGACCTCGACCCGCTGCTGGACGACTCCGTGGCCCTCGCCGGGCTGCTGGAGCACCACGGCGTGCCGCACCGCCTGCACGTGCTGACCGGCGTGCTGCACGGCTTCCTGCACTGCTCCCGGACGCTGCCCGAGGCCCGGGAGGCCCTGGCGGCGGGCGCCGCGTTCCTGCGCGCGCACCGCCTGCCCGCGCACCACCCCCTGGAGAACCGAGAGGCCCACCGATGGATTTCCGACTGACCGAGGACCAGCAGCTGATGGTCCAGGCCGTCCGCGAGCTGATGGAGAGCGAGAGCTGGGAGCCGTACTTCGCGCAGTGCGACGCCGAGCACGCCTACCCGCAGCGCTGGGTCGCCGCGCTGTGCGGGCTGGGGGTCGACACGATCCTGCTGCCCGAGGAGCACGGCGGGCTCGACGCCGGCTGGACGACCGTCGCGGCGGTCTGGGAGGAGCTAGGCCGCCTGGGCGCACCCACGTACGTGCTGTACCAGCTGCCGACGCTGCGCACCGTGCTCGAGGTCGGCACGCCCGAGCAGATCGAGCGGATCCTGTCCTACGTCGGGACCGGCAGGCAGATCTGGAACTTCGCGATGACCGAGCCGGGCGCCGGCTCCAGCTTCGCCGCGATGTCCACCACGTACACGCGTCGCGACGGCAAGGTCTACCTCAACGGCCACAAGACGTTCATCACCTCGTCCCTGGGCGTGGACCAGCTCGTGGTCATGGCGCGCGACGCCGACGACATGGACCAGTACACCGAGTGGTTCGTCGACCTGTCGCTGCCCGGGATCACGCGCGAGCCGCTCGACAAGCTGGGCCTGCGCATGGACTCGTGCTGCGAGATCTACTTCGACCAGGTGGAGCTGCGCGAGGAGGACCGGTTCGGCGGCGAGGGGCAGGGCTTCGCGCGGACCGTCGCGGACTTCGACCTGGAGCGGTTCCTCGTGGCGGCGTGCGACTACGGCTGGGCGCTGTGCGCGTTCGAGGACGCCGTGCGGTACGCCAACCAGCGCGAGCAGGGCGGGCAGGCGATCGGCCGCTACCAGCTCGTGCAGGACAAGATCGCCCGGATGCGCATCGCGCTCACCACCATGCGCGCGATGGTCTACGAGACCGCCTGGAAGGCCGACCACGGCCTGCTCGGCAAGGGCGACGCGTCGATGGCCAAGCTGTACTGCACGCAGGCGGCGGCGCAGGTCGTCGACGACGCGATCCAGGTGCTGGGCGGCATCGCGGTGACCGGCGCCCACCGGGTCGCCCGGTTCTACCGCGACCTGCGCGTGGAGCGGATCTCCGGGGGCACCGACGAGATGATGGTGCTCACCGTCGCCCGCGCGGCGCTCAAGGAGTACCGGTGAGCGCCGCCGGGGGCGCCGTCCCCGAGTTCGGCGTGCTGTCCGGCGTGAAGGTCGTCTACGCGGCCGTCGAGATCGCCGCGCCCACGGCCGCCGCGCTGATGGCCGAGTGGGGCGCCGACGTGGTGTGGATCGAGAACACCCGCACGGGCGACTCGATGCGCGACACCGCCTGGGTCAAGGAGATGGAGCGCCGCAACCAGCGGTCCGTCGCCCTGAACCCGTTCACCGACCAGGGCCGCGAGGTGCTGCTGGACCTGGTCGCGGACGCCGACATCTTCATCGAGTCGTCCAAGGGACCCACGTACGCCCGGCGCGGCATCACCGACGAGCTGCTCTGGGAGCGCAACCCCGCGCTCGTCATCGTGCACGTGTCCGGCTTCGGCCAGTACGGCGTGCCCGAGCGCGTGAACCGCGCCGCCTACGACCTCACCGTCCAGGCGTACTCCGGCTACCTCGCGCAGAACGGCACCCCCGAGCAGCCCATGGCGCCGCTGCCGTACGTGGGGGACTACTTCACGTCCGAGATGGTCACGGCGTCGGCGCTCGCGGCCCTGCACAAGGCCCGGACCACCGGGCAGGGCGAGAGCATCGACGTGGCGATGTACGAGGTGATGCTGCGCGTCGGCGCGTACTACCTCATGGACTACCTCAACGCCGGCACCCGCTACCCGCGCCCGGGCGCCCGGCACCCCAACCTGTGCGGCATCGGCGAGTACCGGTGCGCGGACGGGTTCATCGGGCTGTGCGTCTACGGCGTCCCGCAGAACAAGTACCTGCTGGAGCGCATCGGCCTCGGGCACCTGTGGGGGACCGAGGACTACCCGGAGGACACCGCGGCGCTCTGGCTCGACGGGCCCGCGGCGCAGCTCATCGAGGAGCACCTCGACGCGTTCTGCCTCACCCAGAAGGCGCGGGAGCTCGAGGACGAGCTCTCGGCCGTCGGGATCGCGGCGAACGCGGTGCTGGAGTTCGACGACCTGCTGGCCGAGGAGCACGTGGCGCAGCGCGAGGCGATCGTCGACTGGCGCACGCACGACGGCGACCCCGTGCGCGGCGTCGGCATCGTGCCGAAGTTCGTCCGACACCCGGGCCGGATCTGGCGCCCCATGCCGACGCTCGGCATGGACACCGACACCGTGCTCGCCGAGGCGGGGTACGCGCCGGAGCGCATCGAGCGCCTGGCGGCCGACGGGACGATCCGGAGAGGGTGAACGACGCGGGCCCGGGGCGTCGTCCCCGGGCCCGGCACGACCATGGACACTGCACGCGAGGAGACGCTCGGCGACCTGTGGCACGCCCAGGTGCGCCGGCGGGGCGACCACCCGTTCCTGGTGGCCGAGGACGCCGCGGGCGCGGTGCGCACGTTCGGCTACGCCGACTTCGACGCCCTCGTGGCGTCCGCGGCCGCCGCGCTGCGCCGGCTCGGGGTCGGCCCCGGGGACGCCGTGGTGCTGCACCTGCCGCTGGGCGCCGAGCTGGTGCGCCACCTGCTGGCCGTCATGGTCTCCGGCGCGGTCGCGGTGGTGCAGGACCCGGGCAGCCCGGCGCCGGAGTGCGCGCACGTGGCGCAGCGGGTCCGGGCGCGGCTCGCCGTCTGCACGCCGGAGGCGGCCGGGCGGTACGCGGGGGTGCCCGGGCTGCGGGTCGTGGGGCCGGCGGCCGCGGGCGCGGTGGGCGTCGACGCGGTGGGCGCGGCGGGCGCACCCGGGACCGGGGAGCCCCTCGGCGCCGGCGTGACCGGGAGCGACACCGCCGGGGTGGTGTTCACGTCCGGGTCGACCGCCACCCCCAAGGGCGTCGTCCTCACCCACGCCAACCTGGTGTTCTCCGGGCGGTTCGTGCAGTGGCAGGCCGCGCTCACCCCCGCCGACCGGCTGCTGACGACCATGCCCGCCTGCCACGTGAACTTCCAGCTCAACGCGCTGCTGCCGGTGGTCGCGGCCGGCGCCACCCTGGTGGTCGTCGAGCGGTACTCGGCGCGGCGGTTCTGGCACCAGGTGCAGGCGCACCGCGCCACCGTCGTGCAGTCCATCGCGATGATCGTGCGCACCCAGCTGTGCCGGCCCGTCGAGCCGGGGGAGCGGGACCACGACGTCCGCGAGATCCTGTACTACCTGCCGCTGCCCGACGCCGAGAAGCTGGAGTACGAGCGCCGCTTCGGCGTCCGGCTGCTCAACTCGTACGGCACCAGCGAGTGCCTGGTCGGGGCGATCACGGACCCGCCCGCCGGCGAGCGGCGCTGGCCGTCCGTCGGCCGCGTCGGCCCGGGCTACGAGGCGCGCGTCGCGGGGCCGGACGGTCGCGCGCTGCCGCCCGGCGAGCCGGGGGAGATCCAGCTCCGCGGCGAGCCCGGCGTCAGCCTCATGGCGGGGTACCTCGACGACCCGGAGTCCACCGCGGCGGCGTACGACGCCGACGGCTGGATGCGCACGGGCGACCTCGGGTACGTGGACGCCGACGGCTGGTACTACTTCCTGGACCGGCGCTCGCGGATCATCAAGCGCGGCGCGGAGAACGTCTCCCCGGCGCGCGTCGAGGCGGTGCTGCTCGCGCACCCCGGCATCGCGCAGGCCGCGGTCGTCGGCGTCCCCGACGCGGTCTACGACGAGGCGGTGCTCGCCGTCGTCGTCCCGCGGCCCGGCGTCGCGCTCACCGAGGCGGACGTCCGCGCCCACTGCGCCGCGCACCTGCCGGCACCCGCCGTCCCCGGCACCGTCCAGGTCGCGGACCGGCTGCCGCGCACCGCCAGCTACAAGGTCGCCACCGGGGCGCTGTCCGCCCGCGCGGCCGCCCGGGCCTCTGGCACCGCGGGGCGCGCCCGGGGCGCCCGGCCCGCCGAGGGCGCCCGGCCCGCCCGGTCCTGACCCGCACGACCCCGCACCACCCCGTACGTCCCCGCACCACCCGCACCGATGGAGGAGCAGCACGACATGGCGATCAAGACCGAGATGGTCGGGCAGTGGTTCGGCCCGTTCGAGCGCGAGTACACCACCCGGGACCTCAGCCTGTTCGCGCTCGGGTCCGGGTGCGCCGTGGACGGCCGCACCGACCTGGAGTACGTCTACGAGAAGGGCATGAAGGTGCTGCCGACGTTCGGCGCCATGCCGATCGTCGACTCCGAGGTCACGCGCACCATCGACTACGGCTACGACTACGCCGGGTCCCTGCACTGGAGCTTCGACCTGACGTTCCACCAGCCGATCACCCGGCTCGAGGGCCGGCTGTCGACCCGCGTGCTGCTCAAGGGCCTCTACGACCGCGGCCCGGGCAAGGGCCTGCTCGCCCAGCACGTCGGCGAGACCCGCGACGAGGACGGCACGCTGCTGTTCACGAACGAGTCGTGGGACTGCCTCATCTACGACGGCGGCTGGGGCGGCCCGGCCGCGCCGAAGGACCTCGTGGAGATGCCCGACCGCCCCGCCGACATTGCCGTCGAGGAGCGCATCCCCGAGAACCAGGCGCTCATCTACCGGCTCTCCGGGGACTACCACCCGCAGCACGTGGACTGGGAGTACGCCGCCGCGAACGGCCAGCCCCGGCCGATCCTGCACGCCGTGAGCTTCGCGGGCGTGGTCTGCCGGCACGCCATCCGCTCGCTGTTCCCGGGCGAGCCCGAGCGGCTCCGGCGGTTCAAGACCCGCATCACCGCGCCCGTGCTGCCCGGCTCGACGCTGCGCACCGAGCTGTGGCGCATGGACGAGCACCGGGCGCACTTCCGCCTGGTCGACGCCGACGACCCGACCGCCAAGCCGCACCTCAACTGGGGGGTCGTCGAGTGGAGCTGAGCCCCGGGCGGCAGACGGTGCTGCTCGACGACGTGGGGATGACGCCGTTCCTCAAGCGGGTGACGCTGTTCTCCGCCGGCGGGCCGTTCCTCGACGGGTACGTGCTGTCGATCATCGGGGTCGCGCTCATCCAGCTCACGCCCGCCCTGGACCTCGACGCCCGCTGGACCGCCCTCGTCGGCGTCGCGGCGCTCGTCGGGCTGTTCCTCGGCACGTCGGTCGGCGGCTACCTGACCGACCGCATCGGCCGCAAGCGGATGTTCGTGGTCGACATCATCGGCATCGCGGTCATCTCCGCGGCGACGGCCCTGGTCGCGGAGCCCTGGCAGCTCGTCGCCATGCGGTTCGCCATCGGCGTCGTCATCGGCGCGGACTACCCGATCGCGACGTCGCTCGTCGCCGAGTTCACGCCCCGCCGGCACCGCTCGGTCTCCATGGGGCTGATCGCCGCCGCCTGGTACCTCGGGGCCAACGCCGCCTACCTCGTGGGGTACCTGCTGCTCGACGTCGACGGCGGCTGGCGGTGGATGCTCGCCAGCGCCGTCGTGCCCTGCCTGGTCATCCTCATCGGGCGGTGGGACATCCCCGAGTCGCCGCGGTGGCTGGCCCGCCGCGGCCGGGGCGAGGAGGCGCGCGCCATCGTGCACCGGGTGCTCGGCGCCGACGTGCAGCTCGAGCCCGAACCCGAGCGGACGGAGTCCTACGCCGCCCTGTTCCGCCGCGGCTACCTCGGAAAGGTGCTGTTCGTCGGGACCATCTGGCTCTGCCAGGCGGCACCGATGTTCGCCATCTACACCTACGGGCCGCAGATCATGGGCGAGCTCGGGCTCGGCGAGCGCCAGGTCGCGACGCTCGGCGAGATCGTCATCGGCACGTTCTTCCTCGTGGGCTGCCTGCCCGCCATGCACTGGGCGAACTCGCTCGGCCGCCGCCGGCTGCTCGTCGTCAGCTTCGCGATCATGACCGCGGCGCTCGCGGTGCTCGGCGCCCTGCCGTCGCCCGCGCTGCCGGCCGTCGTCGCGTGCCTCGGGCTGTACGCGTTCTTCTCCGGCGGGCCGGGCAACCTGCAGTGGCTGTACCCGAACGAGCTGTTCCCCACGGAGATCCGCGCCTCCGCCGTGGGCGCCGCGATGGCCGTGAGCCGCATCGGCACGGTCGTGTCCACGTACGTGCTGCCGGGGTTCCTGCTCGCGCACGGGACCCGCGCCACCATGCTCGCCGGCGCCGCGATCTCCGGCCTCGGCCTCGTCGTCTCGGTGCTCGCGGCGCCCGAGACCCGCGGCCTGACCCTCACCGAGTCCGCCGCCCTGCGGCTGGGACCCCCCGGCCGCCGCCGGCCCGCCCCCGACCCCGGCGTGCCGCACCGACCGTGACCCCCGCGGTCACCGACGCAAGGAGAACCAGATGACCATCGTCGTGGCCTGCAAGTGGGCCCCGAACCCCCAGGACGCGTCCGTCGGACCCGACGGCGCCGTGGACTGGGGCCGCGCGAAGCCCGCGGTGTCCGAGTACGACCCGGTGGCCGTGGAGGTCGGCCGGCTGCTGGCCGACGCCACCGGCTCCGAGCTGGTCGGCGTCACGGTCGGCGGCCCCGACGTGGCGTCCGCGCTGGCCCGCAAGTCGCTGCTGTCACGCGGGCTGGACCGGCTGGTCGTGCTGGCGGACCCGGCGCTCGCCGCCGCGGGGACCACCGCGACCGGGCTCGCGCTGGCGGCGCTCGTGCGGCACGTCGGGGAGGTGGACGTGGTGCTCGCGGGCGACGCGTCCGTCGACTCCGGCGCGCAGCTCGTCCCCGCCGTGCTGGCCGGCGCGCTCGGCTGGCCCGCCCTGCTCGGCGTCGGCGCGGTCTCGGCGGTCGACGGCGGCACCGCGTCGCTGACCGTCGAGCGCGCCACCGGGACCGGCTCGGAGGACCTCGCGGTGCGCGGGCCGGTGGTGCTCGCCGTCGCGGCGGACGCCGTCGTCCCGCGCGTCCCCGGGATGAAGGACATCCTGGCGGCGGGCAAGCGGCCGGTCGAGCAGCTCGACCTGCAGACCCTGCCCGTCGAGCTGCCGGCCGGGCCGGACGTCGTCGGCACCGCCCCGCCCGCGCTGCGGGCCCGCCGCCGCCAGGTGGTCGACGCCTCCGACGCGCCCGCCGCCGCCGCCGAGCTCGTGGCGGCGCTGCGCGCCGACGCCGTGATCTGACCGAGGGAGACCCATCGTGACCACCTACATCCTCACCGCGGGCGACGCCCGCATCGGCCGCCTGGTGGAGCTCGCCGCCGGCCCGACCACCGTCGTCGTCGTCGGCGACGGTCGGACCGCCGCCGCCGTGGCCCGCACGCCCGGCGTCGACCGGGTGCTGCATGTCGAGCCCGCTCCCGGCGCCCCCGCGGAGACCTGCGCCGCCGCCGTGGCCGGCCTCGTCGCGGACGCCGCGCCCGCGCTCGTGCTCGCCGCGCCCCGCCCGGCGGACCGCGTGCTCGCGGGCGCCGTCGCCGCCCGCCTGGCCGCGCCCGTCCTCACCATGGTCCGGGCCGTCGAGGTCGCGGACGGCGGCGTCGAGGTGACGCGCTCGGTCTTCGGCGGCATCGCCGAGCGGACCGAGCGCGTCACGGGCCCGGCCGTCGTCGTCACCGACGGCGGCACCGCCGCGGACGGCGGCACCGGCGCGGACGGCGGCACCGCCCCCGTCGTGGACGCCGGGGCCGTACCCGCCGACCCGGCCGTGACCGTGACCGCCACCAGGGTCGCGGAGCGCGCGGCGGTCGACCTGTCCCGCGCCCCGCGCGTGGTCGCGGCGGGCCGGGGCGTGCGGCGCCAGGAGGACCTGGCGCTCGTGGAGGGCCTCGCCGCGGCGCTCGGCGCCGAGGTGGCGTGCTCCCGGCCGCTCGCGGAGGGCGTCGGGTGGCTGCCGCACGACCGGTACGTCGGCGTGACCGGCCAGCACGTCGCGCCCGAGCTGTACGTCGCCGCCGGCGTGTCCGGGCAGCTCCAGCACGTCGTCGGGGCCCGCGGCGCGGGCACCGTCGTCGCCATCAACACCGACCCCGGCTGCCCGTACTTCGCCGAGGCCGACTACTGCGTGGTGGGCGACCTGTACGAGGTGCTGCCGGCGCTCACCGCGGCGCTGGCGGCGCCCGGCCCGGGGGCCGCGTCGTGACCGCCGAGCCGGACTTCGACGTCGTCGTCGTCGGCGCGGGCATCGCGGGCTGCGTCACGGCCTACCGGCTGGCGCAGGCGGGCCGGTCGGTGGCGCTCGTCGAGCGCGGCGCGGCGCCGGGGTCCAAGAACCTGTCCGGCGGGGTGCTGTACTCGCGCGGCCTGGAGGAGGTCTTCCCGGACCTGCTGGAGCGCGCGCCGATCGAGCGCCGCATCACCCGCAACTACCTCCAGCTCCTCAACGCGGAGTCCGCGGTCGGCATCGACTACCAGGACCGCCGGCTCGCGGAGCCCGTGAACGCGGTGACCGTGCTGCGCGCCCGGTTCGACCCGTGGCTCGCCGAGCAGTGCGAGGAGGCCGGCGCCGACCTGCTGAGCGGCGTCCGCGTCGACGGGGTGCTGCGCGAGGACGGCCGCGTCGTCGGCGTCCGCGCCGGGGAGGACGAGCTGCGGGCGCACGTCGTCGTGGCCGCGGACGGGGTGAACTCGTTCCTCGCCCGGAGCGCGGGCCTGCGCGGCCGCGAGCCGCTGCACCACCTGGCGCTCGGGGTGAAGGCCGTCGTCGCGCTGCCCGAGGAGCGGCTGCGCGAGCGGTTCCACCTGACCGGCGACGAGGGCGTCGCGTACGCCGTCGTCGGGGACTGCACGCGCGGGGTCGGCGGGGGCGGGTTCCTCTACACGAACCGCGCGTCGCTGTCCGTCGGGGTGGTGCTGCGCCTGGACGACCTGGTCGCGAAGGGCGAGGACTCCGCGGCGGTGTTCGACCACTTCCTGGCGCACCCGTTCGTGGCGCCGCTGCTCGAGGGCGGGGAGGTGGTGGAGTACGGCAGCCACCTGGTCGCCGAGGGCGGCCTGGCCATGCTCGGCGAGGTCGTCACCGACGGCATGGTCGTCGTGGGCGACGCGGCGGGGCTGACCATCAACACCGGCCTCACCGTCCGCGGGATGGACCTCGCGGTCGCGTCCGGGGTGGCGGCGGCGTCGGCGGTCGGCCGGGCCCTCGACGCGGGCGACACCTCGCGGGACGGACTGGCGGGGTACCGGCGGGAGCTCCTCGGCTCGACCGCCGGGCGCGACCTGCAGACCTACGCCAAGGCGCCGGCCTTCCTGGAGAGGGAGCGGATGTACCACGACTACGGAGCGCTGCTGGGCGACGTCCTGCACCGCGTGTACGACCACGACCTGACGCCGCGCCGGCACCTGCTCGACGTGGCGCGTGCCGAGCTCCGGCGCTCGCCCGTGCGGGTGCGGGACCTGGTCCGCGACGGCCTGGCGGGGGTGCGGGCGCTGTGAGGACGACCTCGGTCCCGGACCGTCTCGCGGCCAACAGCTACGTCACCGACGAGGAGCAGCCGCACATCCGCGTCGACCAGGAGCTCGCGCGCCGCACCGGCTGCGGCGACCGGCTGATCGCCGTCTGCCCCGCGAAGGTCTACTCCCGCGAGGCGGACGGCACGATCGGCGTCGAGCACGCCGCGTGCCTCGAGTGCGGCGCGTGCCTCGCGGTGGCCGACCCCGGCGTCCTGGAGTGGACCTACCCGCGCGGCGGCTTCGGCGTCGCGTTCCGGGAGGGCTGAGCAGCCGGGGCGGGGCGTCTCGTCGCGGGGACGCCCCGCCCCGGCCGGGGGCTCAGCGCTGCGCGCAGGTGAGCCAGGTGCGCGCGGCCCGCGCGAGCCCCTCCCGGGAGTTCACACCGACCTTCCGGCACGCGGACAGGATGTGGTGCTCGACCGTCCGGGCGCTCAGCACCATCCGGGTCGCGATCTCGGGCGAGGACAGGCCCCGCGCCACCAGCACCGCGACCTCGCGCTCCCGCGACGTCAGCCGCACCGCCCGGTCGAACGGCAGGAACAGCCCGCACAGGTCGCGCCCGCGCAGCCCGCCCTGGCTCCACGCGGTGTCCGCCCGCTCGATGGCCGCGGCCGGCTGCCCGTCGGCGAGCAGCCGCACCGCCCGGGCCACGGCGGCGCGGACCGCGAACTGCCGCAGGCCCGCGCGCCGGAGCTCCGGCTCGAGCGCGGCGAGGCGCTCCGGGTCGCCCGACGCGACGGCGGTGGCGAACCCCGCGAGGTGCGTGAGCAGCGGCGCGTCGCTGCGCGAGGCGGCCTCCGCGAGGTGGGCGGCGCGCGCCGGGTCGGGGCGCCGCTCCACCGCCGCGACCCCCGCCACGACGCCCGCGGGCAGGTACCCCGCGTCGAGCCGCTCGACGGCCACCTGCCAGATCCGGTCCGCCGTCCCGGCCGCGACGGCCGGGTCGTCCTCGTCCTGGATCAGCGGGGCGACGAGGTCGCTGGACTGGTACGGGTGCGGCCCGCGGCGTGCCGGGACCGAGCGCGCCTGCACCGCCAGCGACTCCGCGAACTCCCGGTGCCCCTGCCAGGTCGCGGCCTCCGCCGCGAGGGCGATCAGGCCCGTGACGAGCTGCGGCTCCTGCGGGCACGCGGTGCTGAGCGCCAGGGCGTCGCAGGTCAGGGCGTCGAGCTCCATCGCACGCCCCTGCACCGCGAGCGCGAGACCCGCGACCGAGGCGTGCGCCAGCAGCGAGACGGGGTCCAGCTCCTGCCGCGCGCGCTCGACGCCGGCCAGCGCGGTCGCGGCGGCGGCGGAGACGTCGCACGTGTAGAGCAGCGCCAGGCCGCGGGCGGTGCCGGCGATCCACCGGGCCCGCGGGTCGCGCGGCTCGGGCCCGTCCAGCAGCTCCAGCGCCTCCCGGGCGCGTCCCGCGGCCACGAGCGTCTCGGCCCGCACGGCGCGCGCGAGCCCGTCCGAGGGAGCGGGCGCCCGGACCGCGGCGGTCGCGGCCGCCACGACCGGCGCCGGCCCGGCGTCCGGGGACACCGGGGAGCCGCTCGTCAGCGCCAGGTGGTCGAGCACGGCGCCCAGCGCCGGCCCGTGCTCGGGCAGGTCGGCGCCGTGCTCCGCGACCACCAGGGCGGCCGCGGCGGGGGAGCCGGACTCGCGTCCCCGGTAGACGGCGTGGGTGGCCAGGAACGCCGCGCGCTCGTCCGGGTTGCCCCGGTCGGCGCGGGTGCGCTCCAGCACGTGCTCGACCTGGTGCGGGCGGGCGTGGGTGAGCAGCATCGCCTCCAGCAGCTCCGCGCCGGCCGCGGCGTCCGGGTCGGCCTCCCAGCGGCGGCGCGCGTCGCGGCGGCGCTGCTCCCAGCGCTGCGCGATCAGCCGGCGGGCCAGCGGCGCGGCGGTCCGCACGCCGGCGGGGGCCGGGTCCTCGCCCTGGAGCTCCTCGGCGACGCGCGCCCGCACCAGCAGGCCGCGCGTCGTGGCGCTCTCCTGCACCAGGTAGTCGGCGAGCAGCGGCGGGAACACCCCGACCAGCGCGTGCTCGCCGTCGGAGGCCACCTGCACCAGGCCGGACTCCTCGAGCCGCACGAGCGCGGCGGTGCCCGCGAGCCGGCCCGCCGCGGCCAGCGACACCGTCCCGGCGAACGCCAGCACCGTCAGCGCGTCGCGCAGGTCGTCGTCGAGGTCGGCGAGGAACGGCTCGACGGTCTGCGCCAGCGACGTGGTCCACAGGTCGCCCCGGGCCACCCAGAGGCCGTCGCGCACGACGAGGCGGTTCTCGCGCCGGGCGGTGTCCACCAGCGCCTGCACCAGGCCGGGCAGCCCGCCCGTGGCCGCGGCGACGCGCGCCACCGCGGCGGGCTCCACGCCCCGGCCGAGCATCGTGTGCAGCAGCTGGTGCACGCCGGCGAACGACAGCGGGTCGACGGTGACGCGGGCCGCGGGCTGCAGGCCGTCCGCGAGCAGCGCCGCCGCGGTGCCGCCGCCCCGGCCGCACGCGATGACGACGCGGGTGCCCAGTCGCGCCCGGGCCGCGAGCACCGCGCCGACCGTGCCGCTGTCCAGGTCGTCCGCGTCGTCGACCAGCAGCACCGCACCGGGTGCGGCGAGCAGCTGCTCCAGCGACTCCACCGCGGCGCTGAGCACCCGCAGCTGCTGGGGTGCGCTCGGCAGCGCGACGCCGGCCACGGCGAGGGCGCCGAGCGTGCGGTCCCGCAGGGCGCGCACGCCGCGCAGCCGGACCGTGCCGACCCCGAGCGTCGCGAGCCGGTCGGCCACCTGGTCGAGCACGCACGAGCGTCCCGCCGCGCGCATCCCGACCACCTGGACGTGCGTCCCGTCCTGCAGGTAGCCGACGATGCGGGACACGGTGTCCGGGTGAAGCACGACGTCGTCTCTCACGCCCGTCACGCTAGTGACGGGGGAGCGCCCCGGACCGTGTCCAAGGTCCGGGGCACCGGTCGCGTGCGGGTGCTGCGGGCGGGGTCTCAGCCCAGCTCGGACGTCCCCGAGTACAGGTGCAGCACCGGCACGTGCAGCTCGTCGCGCGCCCGGGAGGCCCAGTCGCGGTGGAACGTGTCCTCCAGCGCGTGCGGGTAGGTCACGACGACGACCTCGCGGGCGCCCTCCGACGCCACAGCGGAGCGCAGGGCGGGCAGCGGGTCGTCGTCGACGACGGTGCCCGTGGCGGTCACGCCGGCCGCCGCGAAGGCCGCGAGGCTGTCGGCGAGCTGCTCGGCGGCGTCCGCCGTCGCCTCCGCCGGCTGCGGCTCGCGACCGAGCACGGTGTCGAGCGCCTCGCGGAGCTCGCCGAGGCTGAGCTGGTCCACGAGGGACACGAGCACGTTCCGCTCGGTGTCGGCCGGCACGAGCACGCGGTACGCCAGCGTCTCGCCGTCGTGGAGCGAGAGGATGTGGGCGACGTCCGCCGAGGCCAGGGTGTCCTCCGTGAGGACGAGGATGGTGTCGGTCACGCCGTCGAGACTATCGCCGCGCGAGCGTCCAGCGCCCGAGCAGCATCCCGTCGTGGTGCAGCAGGTGCTCGGGGCGGGCGGCGAGCGGGCCGACCCAGTCCGGCCCCTGTACGGCGCGCAGCGCGGGACCCGCGACCACGAGCGGGCTCGTCGTCAGGCAGAGCTCGTCCACCAGGCCGGCGCGCACCAGGTCCGTCAGCAGCCGCGGGCCGCCCTCCGCGAGGACGCGCGTGAGGCCGTGCCCGGCGAGGGCCGCGAGCGCTGCGGCCAGGTCGACGTGGTCGTCGCCCGCGACGAGCACGCGCTCCGGCCCGAGCTCGTCGCGCAGGGCGTCCAGGCGCGGGCACGCCGCCGAGGTCACGACGTACGGCGGCGGGTCCGTGCCCCGCAGGCCCTCCGGGAGCACGCCGGACGCCGACACCACCGCCAGCGCCAGGGCCGGGTCCTGGCCCCGGGCCGCCCGCGCCGCGCGCAGGTCCGCGGGCACGGACAGCGGCGTGTACCCCTCCGCGCGCGCCGTGCCGGCACCGACCAGCACCACGTCCGCGACCGCCCGCATCACCCGGAACACGCGCCAGTCGGCGGGGCCGTTGATGCTCCGCGACCGCCCGTCGGGCCCCTGCGCGGCGCCGTCCAGCGTCGCGATCATGTTCGCCCGCACCGCCGCCGGGCGCCCGTCCCGGGGGTCGGGGTGGGCGTACAGGGCGTGCAGCTCCGGCTCGTCGCCGCCGGGCGCGAGCACCGCGCCGGCGCAGTCGAGCGGCAGCAGCACGTCCAGGGGCGGAAGCTCGCGAGGCATGCCGGCCAGGCTAGCGGGGCCGCCCCGCCCGGCCACCGCGCCCGGCGCCCGTCCGGCCCGCGTGCCCCTGTGTGGACGCCGCCCGCCCCGCCCCCGAGCCCCCCGCGGGCGCATGCTCGCCGAGAGGCCAGGACACGCCGGGCGTCGCGCGAGATCCCGGGCGTGTCCTGGCCTCTCGGCGTAAGGGGGGCCGGGCGGTGCGGGCGGGCCCGGGCGGTGCGGGAGGGCCGGGAGGGGCGAGCTGGCCGGGCGGGGCGGGCGTGGGCCGGGGCCGCGTGAGCCGGGCGTGGCCCCGGCCCGCGTGCGGCCCGCGGGCGCGGTCTCGCCGCGCGCCGGGTCCCGGCTTAGGCTGTGCGGCCGTGACCTCCACCCCCGCCACGCCGACCACCGCGAGCCTGGCCGACCGCCGACCCGAGGTGGCACCCGACCGGCTGCTCGCGGAGCGCGTCCCGCCGCGGCACTTCGCGCACGAGTCGTTCGACACCTACCGGCCCGACGCGCGCTACCCGAGCCAGCAGGCGGCGCTCGACCGGCTGCGCGAGGTCGCGGGGACGCTCGCCGGCGGCGACGGCGGCGGGGGCCTGCTGCGCCGGCTGCGGCGCCGTCCCGCGGCCGTGCCCGCGGTGTACCTGGACGGCGGGTTCGGCGTCGGCAAGACGCACCTGCTGGCGTCGCTGGCCACCGCCGTCGGCTCGGAGGCCTCGGCCTACGGCACGTTCGTCGAGTACACGAACCTGGTCGGCGCCCTCGGGTTCCGGCCGACCGTCGACGCCCTCGCGACCCGGCGCCTGGTGTGCATCGACGAGTTCGAGCTCGACGACCCCGGCGACACGGTGCTCATGTCCCGGCTGCTGCGCGAGCTCACCGACCGCGGGGTGGCGCTGGCGGCCACGTCGAACACCCTGCCGGAGTCGCTGGGCGAGGGCCGGTTCGCCGCCGACGACTTCCTGCGGGAGATCCAGGACCTGGCCGGGCGGTTCGAGGTGCTGCGCATCGACGGGCAGGACTACCGGCAGCGCGCGGTCGTCACGGACGCCCCGGGGCTGGACGACGCGGCGGTGCGGGACGCGGTCGCCGGGGCGCCGGCCGCGACGCTCGACGACTTCGGGTCGCTGCTGCGGCACCTGGCCACCGTGCACCCGTCCCGGTACGGGGCGCTGCTGGACGGTGTGGACCTGGTGGGCCTGACGGGCGTCGGGCCGGTGCCGGACCAGGACGTGGCCCTGCGCCTGGTGGTGCTGGTGGACCGGCTGTACGACCGCGACGTCCCGGTGCTGCTGGGCGGCGCGGGGGAGTCGGCGCTGTTCACCGGGCAGATGCTCGCGGGCGGGTACCGCAAGAAGTACTTCCGCGCGCTGTCCCGCCTGGGCGCCCTGGCGGAGCGCGGCCGCGAGGAGGCCGCGGCCCGCGCGTAGCCCGGACCCCCGGGCCGGGTCAGGCCAGGACGGCCACCGAGCGCGGGCCCACGACGACCTGGGCGGTGCCGTCCGGGGCGGGGGACAGCAGCCGGGCCGTCGCCCATGTCGCGAGGACGCGCAGGTCCGCGCGGTCGGTGCCCAGGGGGACGACGCGCTCAGTGCCCGCGAGGTTCACCACCACCCGGGCGCCCCCGCGGTGCAGGACGAGCCAGTCGCCCCAGGGGCCGTCGGCGCCACCGGGTGCGTCCGCGCCCTCCGGCGCCCACGTGAGGTCCGTCGCGGCGCGGTCGCCCGACCCCAGGTCCGGGACCTCCCGCCGCAGCTCCACCAGCCGCCGGTACCAGTCGAGCATCCGCGCGTGGCCGGGCAGCGCCGGCTCGTCCCAGTCGAGGCGGCTGGCCTCGACGCCCGCGGGGTCCTGCGGGTCGGGCACGCGGAACGTCTCCTCGTCCCGGCCGTACATCGCGGCCCAGCCGTGGCCGCCGAACTCCCGGGCGCGGCCCTCGCGGACGGCCTGGGCGAGCTCGGGCTCCGGGTGGTCGGTCATGTAGAGCCAGGGCGTGCGCGCGCCCCACTCCTCGCCCATGAACAGCATCGGCGTGAACGGGGACAGCAGCACGAGCGCGGCCTCGGCGGCGAGGGCGCCGTCGTCCAGCGCGGCGGACGGCCGGTCGCCGAGCGCGCGGTTGCCGACCTGGTCGTGGTCCTGCCCGAACACGACGAACCGGTGCCCGTCGACGTCCGGCGGCACCGGGCGCCCCCAGTCGCGCTCCCGGAAGGTCGAGTACGTCCCGTCGTGGACGAACACGTCGCGCAGCGCCTTGCGGAGCGTCGCGGGCGACCCGAAGTCGACGTAGTACCCGTGACGCTCGCCGGTCAGGAGCGCGTGCAGCGCGTGGTGCACGTCGTCGGCCCACTGCGCGGTCATGCCCCAGCCGCCGTCCGCCGTGGGCGTCACGGACACGGGGTCGTTGAGGTCGACCTCGGCGATCAGCGACAGCGGCCGGCCCACCTCCGCGGCCAGCGCGGCGACCTCGTCGGACAGGTCCGCGAGCACGTGCCGCGGGGACTCGTCGACGAGGGCGTGCACGGCGTCGAGCCGCAGGGCGTCCACGTGGAAGTCCCGCAGCCACCGCAGCGCGCTGTCGAGGATCCAGCGGCGCACCTCGCCGGCGTCGTCCCCGTCGAGGTTCACGGCGGCGCCCCAGGGCGTGTGGTGCGCCTCGGTGAAGTACGGGCCGAACTCGCCGAGGTAGTTGCCGGACGGCCCCAGGTGGTTGTGGACGACGTCGAGGCAGACAGCCACGCCCGCGGCGTGCGCGGCGTCGACGAAGCGCTGCAGCGCGGCGGGCCCGCCGTAGGGCTCGTGCACCCCGTACAGCCCGACGCCGTCGTAGCCCCAGCCGTGCACGCCGTTGAACGGCGCGACCGGCAGCAGCTCGACGACCTGCACGCCGAGCCCCGCCAGGTGCTCCAGCCGGGCGGCGGCCGCGTCGAGCGTGCCCTCCGGCGTGAAGGTCCCCACGTGCAGCTCGTAGAGCACGGCGCCGCGCACGTCGAGCCCGGCCCAGCCGGCGTCGGACCAGTCGTGGCGCGTCGCGTCGAACACCCGGCTGGGCCCGTGGACGCCGTGCGGCTGCCAGGGGCTGCGGGGGTCGGGGCGCGGGTCCCCGCCGTCGAGCACGAAGGCGTAGTCGGTGCCGTGCGGCAGGTCCCGGTCGGGGGTCCACCAGCCGTCCGCGCCGCGGGTGAGGGGCACGGTCTCCGCGCCGCCGTCGTCCGCGGCGGGCAGGTGCAGCGCCACGCTGCCGGCGTGCGGCGCCCAGACGGCGCCAGCGGGCCGCGGGGAGGGTGCCGGGGTGGTCGCGCTCACGCGTCCGTCCTCCTCACGAGCAGGGCGACCGGCATCCGGTCGAGCAGGCCGGCGAGCTGCTGCACCCCGCCGGGCACGCTGCGGTCGGCGAGCACGTCGTGCCACTCGCCCTCGGGCAGCGCCACGGTGTGGTCGTCCCAGCCGCCGAGCCGGTCGACCGTCGCGGCCAGGCGCGTCGCGAGCACCGCGACCCGCGGCTCCCCGTCGGCGGTGCGCGCGTAGGTCAGCACGTGGCCGGACGAGTGGGCGAGCGGCACGAGGCCCGCGCCCGGCCCCACGAAGGCCTCCGGCACGTCCCGGCGCAGCCGCAGCGCGCGCGAGGTCACCAGCAGCTTCTCGTCCGCGAGGTCGCGCGCGCCGGCACCCTCGTCCAGCCGGGCGAGCCGCGCGGCGAGCGCCTCGGCGTCGACGGGCCGCCGGTTGTCCGGGTCGACGAGGGCCACCGCGGGGACCTCGGTGCCCTGGTACACGTCGGCGACACCGGGCAGCGTGAGCTGCACGAGCTTCTGCCCGAGCGTCGCCGCGCGGACGGCGGTCCGGGTGCGGTGCTCCCACTCGGCGAACAGCCCGGCGACGCGGTCGTCGGCCAGCGCCTGCGACGCGGCGTCCAGCACGGCCCGCTCGTACGCCTCGTCGGGCGCGGTCCAGGAGGTGCGGTCCTTCGCCTCCCGCACCGCCTTCGTGAGGTACTCCGCCAGCCGGTCGCCGGCGAGGGGCCCGTCCGCGGTCCACGTGCCGGCGAGCGTCTGCCAGAGCAGGTTCTCCGTGCGGCCGTCCAGCAGGGACGACCGGTACGGCGCGGACGCGGCGCGCAGCCGTCCCACCAGGTCCGCCCACTCGACCGGCAGCTCGGACAGCACCCCCAGGCGGGCGCGCACGTCCTCGCTGCGCTTGGTGTCGTGCGTCGACAGGGTCGTCATCCCCAGCGGCGTCTGCTGCTGGGCGCGGGCGGCCCACGCGAGCAGCTCGGTGGGCGACAGGGCGAACCGGTCCGGCTCGCCCCCGACCTCCGTGAGCGAGACCAGGTGCGTCCAGCGGTAGAACGCGGTGTCCTCGACGCCCTTGGCCATGACGGCGCCGCAGGTCTGCTGGAACCGCACGACCAGCTCGTCCCGGCGCGGGTCGCGCGTCCGGCCGGCGCTGCCGACCTCGCGCCCGAGCAGCAGGTCCACGAGCACGTCCATGGTCGCGGCGCGCTCGGGGGAGAGCCGGTCGCGGGCGGTGCGCGCGGCGTGCTCGAGCACCTCGACGTCCGCCGGGTGCGGCGTCCGGCCCGGCACCACGTAGGCCCGGTACCGGTCCATCGCGACCAGCAGCTCCACCAGGCAGTCGTGCAGGGACCGCCAGGTGTGGTCCCGCAGCCGCAGGTCGTCGCGGCAGACCTCCGCCGCGAGCTCGGTCAGGCGGTACACCTCGGCGTACAGGGCCCGGTCGACGATCTGCCGCTTGGCGGTGTCGACGATCTCGGGCAGCGCGTCGGACGTGTCGCCGGAGAGCCGGTGCAGCAGGGCGCCCAGGCGCGCGCCGCCGCCCGGGTCGACGAACGTCTGCTGGATGCGCCACAGCGCCTCGTAGCCGGTGGTGCCGGCCGTCGACCAGTCCGCGGGCAGCTCCTCCTCGCCCTGCAGGATCTTCTCGACGACGACCCACGCGCCGCCGGACCGCTCCCGCAGCCGGTCCAGGTAGCCGCCGGGGTCCGCGAGGCCGTCCGGGTGGTCGATCCGCAGCCCGTCGACGACGCCCTCGTCGAGCAGGCGCAGCACCAGGGCGTGCGTGGCGTCGAACACGTCGGGGTCCTCGACGCGGACGGCCGCGAGCGTGCCGACGTCGAAGAACCGGCGGTAGTTCAGCTCCTCGTCGGCCACCCGCCAGTACGCGAGCCGGTAGTGCTGCCGCTCGAGCAGCTCGGCCAGCGGCAGCGCCTCGGTGCCCGGGCGGACCGGGAACACGTGGTCGTAGTAGCGCAGCACCGGCTGCGGCTCCTCGCCGTGCCCCGGGACGACCTCGTGCTCGAGCCGCAGCTCGCCGGACGCCAGCACGGCGCCGATCCGGTCGCCGAGCACGGGCATGAGCACGTCGCCCTCGCCCGCGGACCAGTCCACGTCGAACCAGGACGCGTACGGCGACGCGGGTCCCTCGGCGAGCACCGACCACAGCGCGCGGTTGTGCCACGCCGGGGTGGGGACGGCCATGTGGTTCGGGACGATGTCGAGCACGAGCCCCAGGCCCGCGGCGTGGGCCGCGTCCGCGAGGCGGCGCAGCCCGTCCTCACCGCCGAGGACGGGGGAGACGGTGTCGTGGTCGACGACGTCGTAGCCGTGGGTGGAGCCGGGTGCGGCGGTCAGCACCGGCGACAGGTACACGTGCGTCACCCCGAGGTCGGCGAGGTACGGCACGCGGGCCGCGACGTCGTCGAACGTGAGGTCGGCCCCCAGCTGGACGCGGTACGTCGACGTCGGGACGGGCCGGTCCGGTGCCGGCAGCCGGCGCGACGGGGTGCGGGCCTCGGGGCCGCGGTCGACGGTCACGCGCCACCGCCCGTCCGCGTCGCCGGCGGGCCGTCCTCCTGCGGGGTCGGCGGTTGCGCGCCGGCCGGGAGCGTCGTCGTCGCCGGCGCCTGCGTCACGGGGTCCACCGCCTGCACCGGGGGGCGCACGAGCACGACCGTGGAGCGGTGCTCGAGGCGCACGTCGACCCCGGCCGCGAGCTCGTCGCCGGGTGTGAGCTGGTGGTCGGTGTCGAGCGCCACGGTCCACGTCTCGCCGTAGTCGGCGCCCGGGAGGGTGAACGTCGTCGGCTCGGGCTGGGCGTTGAACAGGACCAGGAACGAGTCGTCGACGATCTCCTCGCCGCGCAGGTCCGGCTCCGCGATGGCGTCGCCGTTGAGGAACACCATCACCGACCGCGCGAGGGCCTCCTGCCACTGCGCGTCGGACATGTGCTCCCCGGCGGGCGTGAACCACGCGATGTCCCGCAGGTCCGACTCCCCGCCGCGCTCGGGCGCCCCGGCGAAGAACCGGCGCCGGCGGAACACGGGGTGGTCGCGGCGCAGGTGCACGACGCGGCGGGCGAACTCCAGCAGCGTCGTGCGGCGCTCGTCGAGGTCCCAGTCCACCCACGACAGCTCGTCGTCCTGGCAGTACACGTTGTTGTTGCCCTGCTGGGTGCGGCCCAGCTCGTCGCCGTGCGCGATCATCGGCACGCCCTGGGACAGCAGCAGGGTGGTGAGGAAGTTGCGCTGCTGCCGGCCCCGCAGGTCGAGCACCTCGGGGTCGTCCGTGGGGCCCTCGACGCCGCAGTTCCAGGACCGGTTGTGGCTCTCGCCGTCGCGGTTGCCCTCGCCGTTGGCGTCGTTGTGCTTCTCGTTGTACGACACGAGGTCGGCGAGCGTGAAGCCGTCGTGCGCGGTGACGAAGTTGACGCTCGCGATCGGCCGGCGGCCGGAGTGCTCGTACAGGTCCGCGGAGCCGGACAGCCGGCTGGCGAACTCGGCCAGCGTCGACGGCTCCCCGCGCCAGAAGTCCCGCACGGTGTCGCGGTACTGCCCGTTCCACTCCGACCACAGCGGGGGGAACCCGCCGACCTGGTAGCCGCCGTCCCCGAGGTCCCACGGCTCCGCGATGAGCTTGACCTGGGAGATGATCGGGTCCTGCTGCACGATGTCGAAGAACGCGCTCAGCCGGTCGACCTCGTGGAACTGCCGGGCCAGCGTCGCCGCGAGGTCGAACCGGAACCCGTCGACGTGCATGTCCTGCACCCAGTAGCGCAGCGAGTCCATGATCAGCTGCAGCACGTGCGGCGAGCGCATGAGCAGCGAGTTGCCGGTGCCCGTCGTGTCGAAGTAGTGCGCCTTGTCCTCGTCCACCAGCCGGTAGTACGACGCGTTGTCGATCCCGCGGAACGACAGGGTGGGGCCCAGGTGGTTGCCCTCGGCGGTGTGGTTGTAGACGACGTCGAGGATGACCTCGATGTCGGCGGCGTGGAGCTCCTTGACCATCGCCTTGAACTCCTGCACCTGCTGCCCGGTGCTGCCGAACGCGGCGTACCCGTTGTGCGGCGCGAAGAACCCGATCGTGTTGTAGCCCCAGTAGTTCGACAGCCCGCGCTCCTGCAGCGCCGGGTCGTTGACGAACTGGTGCACCGGCATGAGCTCGACCGCGGTGACGCCCAGCGACGTCAGGTGCTCGATGACGGCCGGGTGCGCGAGGGCGGAGTACGTGCCGCGCATCTCCTCCGGCACCGCGGGGTGCAGCCGGGTCAGGCCCTTGACGTGCGCCTCGTAGATGACCGAGTCGTGGTACTCGTGCTGCGGCGGGCGGTCGTGGCCCCAGTCGAAGTAGGGGTTCACGACCACGGACGTCATGGTGTGTCCGGCGGAGTCGTCGGTGTTCCGCTCGTCCTCGGCGCCGAACGTGTACGAGTACAGCGACGGGTCGCCGGTGATCTGCCCGTCGATGGCCTTCGCGTACGGGTCGAGCAGCAGCTTGGACGGGTCGCAGCGGTGGCCCTGCGCGGGGTCGTAGGGCCCGTGCACGCGGTAGCCGTAGCGCTGCCCGGGCTGGAGCGCCGGGACGTAGCCGTGCCAGACGAACGCGTCGACCTCGGGCAGGTCCACCCGGGTCTCGTTGCCGGAGTCGTCGAACAGGCACAGCTCCACCCGCTCGGCGACGCCCGAGAACAGCGCGAAGTTGGTGCCGCTGCCGTCGTACGTGGCGCCCAGCGGGTAGGGGCGTCCGGGCCAGATCCTCATGCGTGGTCGTCCTTCGGCAGGTGGTGGCGCTGGGCCGGAGGGCCCAGGAGCACAGCGTGCCAGCCGAACCCCCGGGTCCGCAGGACGAACAGGGCCGCCGGGGACGGCCGCGGCCGCGGGGGGAGCGGCTCGCGGCGCCGGCGCGGGCCGACGCGACCCGGGCGCGGCGCGCCCCGGACGGCTCCCGCGGCAGCCGATCGGGGGACCGCGGGCCGGCCCGGGGCCCGGGTTCACCCGGTCCACGGGCTCCGTTCACCCCGACGGACTATCGCAAATCGGGCAAAACGGACGCATGCTCGACCCATGGCGGACGAGGACGAGGCGCGCGTGGTCATCACCAACGCGGACATCGCGGCGGCAAAGCGCGACTGGCAGCTCGCCCGCAGCCGCGGTGACCTCCCCGTGCGCATCGACGCCGCCTACGACCTGTACCGCCGCCTCGTCTCCGCCCAGGCCCAGCAGATCGCCGACACGTTCCGGGAGACGGGGCGGCTGCGCGCCGACCAGGGCTGACCCGGGGCGCGCGGGGAGCAGCCGGCCCGCCCCGGGTCCTGCGCGCCGGACGGGGGCGCCCGGCGGCCGGGTCGGCTACCGCGCCGCGGAGGTCGTCAGCGCGACACCCCGCCCGGCGAGCCGGGTGAGCGCGTCGATGGTCGTCCGGACGCCCACGCCCGCGGTCAGGTCCGTCAGCACGCGCACGTCGAGGCCCGCCGCGAGGGCGTCGAGCGCCGTGGCCGCCACGCAGTGGTCCGTGGCGAGGCCGACGACGTCGACCCCGTCGACGCCGCGGGCGCGCAGGACGTCGGCCAGCCCGGCGTCCTCGCCCTGCACCTGGCCCTCGAAGCCCGAGTAGTCCTGCCGCCCCTGGCCCTTGCGCACGTGCAGCACCCCCTCGGGCAGGCGCAGGGCGGGGTGGTACGCCGCGCCGGCCGTCCCGCGGACGCAGTGCTCCGGCCAGGTGGTCACGTAGTCCGGGTCCGCGGCGACGGCGAAGTGGCCGGCGTTCGAGTCGGGCAGCGGCTCGTGCCAGTCCGCCGTGGCGACCACGACGTCGTAGGACCCCGCGGCGCGGTCGAGGAACGCCGTCACCCCGTGGGCCACGTCCGCACCGCCGGCGACCGCCAGGGCCCCGCCCTCGCAGAAGTCGTTCTGCACGTCCACCACGATCAGCGCCCGGCCCACGGCACCCTCCCCTCGGCGGCACGCCCGGTGCGCGCCGCGCCCCCCACTGTAGGAGGGCGGCTCACCGGGGGAGCCGGGCGACCACCACCGTCCCGTCCACGTCGTCGTCGTGCTCGACGCGGGCGCGCAGGCCGTGCGCCTCGCACGCGGCGGACGTCGCGGCGGCCTGGACCGTGCTGGTCTCGATCAGCAGGTGCCCACCGGGCGCCAGCCAGCCCGCGGCCGCGGCCGCCACGCGCCGGTGCAGGTCCACGCCGTCCGCCCCGCCGTCCAGCGCGACCAGCGGCTCGTGCTCGCGCGCCTCCGGCGGCATGTGCGCGATCTCGGCGGTCGGCACGTACGGCGCGTTCGCCGTCATCACGTCCACCCGCCCGCGCAGGCCGGCCGGCAGGGGTGCGTCGAGGTCGCCCTGCACCACGGTCCCCACGCCGTCCAGGTTCGTGCGGGCGCACGCGACCGCCGCCGGGTCGACGTCCGCCGCCCAGAGGTGCGTCCCGGGGTGCGCCCGGGCGACGGCGAGCCCGACCGCCCCCGTGCCGCAGCACAGGTCCACGACCGTCGGGTGCGGCGTGCCGGCCAGCAGCCGCACCGCGCGCCGCACCAGCGCCTGCGTGCGGGCGCGCGGCACGAAAACCCCCGGCGCGACGGCGACCCGCAGACCGGCGAACCCCGCCCAGCCCACCACCTGCTCGAGGGGCTCGCCCGCCGCCCGCCGTCCGACCAGCACCTCCAGCGCCGCGCGGTCCGGCGCCTCGGCGCACAGCAGCGCGGCCTCGTCCTCGGCCCAGACGCACCCAGCCGCCCGGAGCCGCGCGACGACGGCCGCGAGCTCGGTCGGGGTGGGGGCCGGGGTCACGGGTGCCGAATCTACGCCCCGCGCCGCGCGCCGCCGCCGCTCAGGTCGGCGCCGCCACGGCCGATCAGCAGGACGGATGGCGGCAGGGCGAGCAGTCACCGAGCGGGAGGGATCCGCGTGCCGGAACGGGTCGTGCGGCTGGCCGAGGAGGTCGGGCGCGTCACGGGGGAGAAGCTGCAGGGCATCGAGCAGGTGGCCCGCAGCACCAAGATGCTGGCGCTGAACGCGCTGATCGAGTCCGCGCGGGCGGGGGACCACGGCGCGGGCTTCGCCGTCGTCGCGCGGGAGGTCAGCGAGGTCGCGGACCGCGCACGCGCGCTGTCCGAGGAGCTCTCCGGCGAGCTGCGTCCCCGCATCGACGAGCTCACGGAGCTCGGCCACGCCCTGGTCGGCCGGGTGCGCGGGCAGCGGCTGGCGGACCTCGCGCTCAACGCCATCGAGATCGTGGACCGCAACCTCTACGAGCGGTCGTGCGACGTCCGCTGGTGGGCGACCGACGCCGCCGTGGTCGACGCGCTCGCGACCGGCGACCCGGCGGCGGCGCACCACGCGGGCGAGCGTCTCGCCGTCATCCTGCGCGCGTACACGGTGTACCTGGACCTGTGGCTCGCGGACGCGGACGGCCGGGTCGTGGCGAGCGCGAGCGCGGGCGCGGGCTCCGGTGGTGCGGGCGCGCGGGCGGTCGGGACGGACGTGTCGGACCGGCCGTGGTTCCGCGCGGCCATGGCGACGCGCGACGGCGACGACTACGCCGCGCTCGACGTCGCCCGCGAGCCCGGCCTGGACGCGCTGACCGCCACCTACGCCACCGCCGTGCGCGAGGGCGGACGGGCCGACGGGCGCCCGCTCGGGGCGCTCGGGGTGTTCTTCGACTGGGAGCGCCAGGCGCAGGCCGTGGTCGACGGCGTCCGCCTCGCGCCC
This sequence comes from Cellulomonas sp. ES6, assembly GCF_030053835.1. Lineage (NCBI taxonomy): Bacteria > Bacillati > Actinomycetota > Actinomycetes > Micrococcales > Cellulomonadaceae > Cellulomonas > Cellulomonas sp. ES6. The sequence goes on from NZ_CP125655.1 coordinate 120,035, forward strand.
GGGGAGCGGGAGTCCACGCGCGTGCTGCTGCTGGACCGCTCGGGGCTGGTGCTCGCCGCGTCGGACCGGCGCGGCGTGCTGGCCGAGCGGGTGGTGCTGCGCACCGGGCAGGACGCGACCGGGTCGTACACCGACGAGGGCCGGACCATCGGGTTCGCGGCGTCCCCGGGGTACGAGACGTACGCCGGCCTGGGGTGGTACGGCGCGCTCGTGCAGGGCTGACGCCGGCCGGCCGTGCCGGAGGTGGGACAGCCGCCGGTACGCTGGCCCGGCGGCCCCGATAGCCCAACCGGCAGAGGCGTTCGGCTCAAACCCGATCCAGTGTGGGTTCGAATCCCACTCGGGGCACTGCCACTGCCGCGAACCGCCCTGCGGCAACCATCGACCTCGAGTCGTGCGCACACAAACTGGTGAGGGAGCGCCAGCAGGCCCCTGCCGGCACGCGCTCGGGGCCAGAGACGTAGCCCAAGGGCTGCGGAACACCGGCGCTGAGTGCGCTGCCCCCAAGTTGACCGTGCGATGGCTCCGCAGAGCGAACTGCCAATGGCCCCAACGGCCGCGAGAACCGCCTGTCCGATCGTCCGAGCACGCCTTAGCCGGGACTCGTGAGGGAACTCAGGTCGCCGGGTCGGCGATCAACTTTGCCATCCAGCACGGCAACGCGCCCTTGCGAGACGCGCGAGGGGATGGAGTTACCCCAGTTCCGATCCCAGTCGAGACAGCAGCAGCTCTCCGCCTTGGCGCCAGTCGCTGAACCGAGCCCCGGCCAGATCGCGATTATAGGGCTGATCAAAGATCACCACGTCGCTGCCTGCTTTCCTGAGTGCTCGAATCATTGACGGCGAGTCTTCCACGTAGACAGTTGCCTCGATGCTGTCTTTCAGGCCCGTCATGCACAACGACATGTAGGGAATGTCCTGACGCTCGAGCCAGTCGGCAGTGTCACGCACGATCACGCGATGCAGCCCTGATAGAAATAGGCGATGACTGACGATGCGCACATGAACATCGGCGCTCGAAAGACTCCAGAGCGCCTCGCTCACTCCCGCGTAGGCCGGAACCCGGGCGTAGAGCCCATCTTCGACCGCTTCGCGGTGATACTTCAGATACTCATCAACTGACGAGAAAGGCCACCCAGCAGCGACCAGGTTGTAGGCCGTTGGCTCAGGAAAGCTCGACTCGGGGAGATTCATCCGCGCACTGCAGAACTCGCGGAATGCGCTGGTGTAGTCCGCGCATACTCCATCAATATCAAGACCAAGCACTCGATACCCCAGTGCTCCAACGCGCTGATGAAGGTAGCTTTCAGGCACGTGCATGCCGTAACTCCTCTCGATAATGCCGAGCCAGTTCTTCAACTGCAGCGATCGGCAAGCCTTCGAACAGGGCACTTTCGGTTGCGGCGAGTCCTGCCGCGCGCAACTCGCCCTGAGGCAGGCGCTCAACGAGGCCGTCGAATTTGCGTAGCAGCCGCTTCTCGACTCTGCCAGGAGACGCTGCGACCCATGCGAAGGTCGCCCACGCGGCGAGCAAGCTTGACGCTAGCAGGCAACCCAGTTGGACCCAATGGGCTAGGTTGGTGACAGACTGAGGGGTCCACGAGTGAAATGTCCATGAGGCGAGGGAAAGCGCGAAGAATAAAGCTGAGGCCAGAATGATGCCGCGCGGCGCGGCCGAGACCTTGCGCTCGACGTCGTGGTACTGGACGACGACCAAAGTCGCGGCGGCCAGGCTCAGCGCGAGAGCCACGATCGCGGCGGCGGTCGTATCCCGCAGGGGTCCGAGGTGCTCGGCTACCTCCGAAGCTGGACCACCTGAAGCGTAAGCGAGATCAATGATCTGTTTACCCGTGAAGAACAAGAGTGCCTGAGTGGCGAAGTTTGCAATTGCTGCAGAGAGACTAAACGAGAGTGCTCCCTGCCGAGTTGGCATGACCGTTACTCTCATCCGCGTAAAGGCTGCCGCAGTGGTCTCTCTACGACTGGTGAAAACATGCACTCGATGGGCTGCAATTGCTGGAGTGTGGGCGAAAGGGTTCCCTGTGACTCCGGGCGCCTTGATCACGCGAAGTTCGCTGACTTGGACGCCGGGCGTCGTTTCAATCTCGAGGTGCGTGCTCGTTGCCGCCGCGCTTGCAATACCCAGTTGCCAGGCTTCGGAGTGTCTCAAGAACTCAAAGTGCCGCTTCAAGGGCTGAACGCGTGACGCATATGACACCTTGAGTAGCATTCGGGCACTAGCGACATCGCCGTCCACCTCGACCGCGAACACGTAATCCTCACTCATCGCTGCGAGCAGCGAGGCGAGCATTGTGAGGTCGGGCGACGGAGAGTCCTTCAGGAGTGTTCGCAACCACATAACCAATTGCTGAACGTTCTGGTCGCCCGGGAGGCACTTGACATCACCGGAGTCACTATCGTCAGCGGATCGCTTGGCAATTTCCATAAAAGCAGTGCGTCTCGCTCGCTCGCTGCTCTGTATTTCGCCAGGGTTGGCAACCCGGCTGAAGATCACATCGCGTAGCGCGGGGGTAAAGTCGGACGGCGGCCCCAGCCGGCGAACTAGGTAACTCATGGCTTCGAGGACTAGTTCACCATTCTGCCCGAGAGAGAGGACGGGTACGGCTCGCCCCGTAGCATCTGAGACGTCAAGGTCAACGAGCGTTCCTTTGCGCATGAATCCGAGTGGAACGACGACACGCGCTGCGCTTTTTTGTGCTCCGTTTTCCGTGAGTTCGTCCGGATGTATGTGCAGTGACATTGGTAGGGTGACATCGAAGCTCACTTGCCGCCGCGTCTCGCCGTCCGCACGCATCGTCACCGTCTCCACGCGGCGGTGGATCCAGGAGGGGTCTGCCAAGAGGCCGAGCGTTCTTGCTCCTACTGATAGAGGTGCCGAATCGGACCCGCGTTTGGCGCGAGACGGTATGAGCATCTTCTGCCAGTTCGTCACGGGAACACTCTAGTCGGAGCGTGATCCGAGCGGCACGGTGGCCGGTCGGCTGCTTTAAGTACCCGTCGCAGGTAGGCGGCTGTGCTCGAGCTCGGGTGAGGAGAGTTGGCAGGGATGGGGCGCGGGATAGCCGCGTGGCATGTCGCGTCATTGCGTAGCGTGTCGGTCGCGACGCCATGTTCAGGGCGAGAGATCGCTCATGTGGGCGCATGTCGTGCAGGCTTGACGAGGCGCGCTCGCCCCCGGGGTGCACTTCGCCAGGGACAGGCTCCGCGAACCGGGACGAACCCGACCGGACGGTCGGCGTGCCGAGGTTCACAGGGGCGTTCCGGGCGGCCGGGCCGCACGTGGTCCTAGAATCTGATCCCGTGAGCACCCAGGACGCGACGCCGACCACGCCGGACGGCAGCGAGCAGCAGGCCGGCAGCACCCCCCTCGACCTCGACATCCCGCAGGCCCGCGCGGCCGAGAAGGCCCCGGAGGTCGCCGCGAAGCCGGCCCGCCGCGCGGTCGTCGCGGAGGACGAGGCCCTCATCCGCATGGACGTCGTCGAGACGCTGCGCGAGGCGGGCTTCGACGTGGTCGGTGAGGCCGGGGACGGCGAGCAGGCCGTGGCCCTCGCCACGGAGCTCAAGCCCGACGTCGTGGTCATGGACGTCAAGATGCCGGTGCTCGACGGGATCTCCGCGGCCGAGCGCATCGCGAAGGCCCACCTCGCGCCGGTCGTGCTGCTCACCGCGTTCTCGCAGACCGAGCTCGTCGAGCGGGCGCGCGACGCCGGCGCGATGGCGTACGTGGTGAAGCCGTTCAGCCCGGCGGACCTGCTGCCGGCGGTCGAGATCGCGATCTCCCGCTACGCGCAGATCTCCGCGCTGGAGTCCGAGGTGGCCGACCTGGCCGAGCGCTTCGAGACCCGCAAGCGCGTGGACCGCGCCAAGGGCCTGCTCATGACGAAGATGGGCCTGACGGAGCCGGAGTCGTTCCGCTGGATCCAGAAGACCTCGATGGACCGCCGCCTCACGATGCGCGAGGTCGCCGACGCGGTCATCGAGCAGGTCGGCGGCGGCGCCTGACGCCCCACCCCGCCCGGTTGCTCCCCGAGGCCCGGTCCGTCCGTCGTGGCGGACCGGGCCTCGGCGCGTCCGGGCGGAGCGCGGCCCACGAACCGCTCGTTGGTCACGAATCGGCAACAACCACTCGTTGAGACACAGCCGACACATGTCGGACACATGCGGCCCCTACGTTCACGGCCACAGCACCGGCCGGGGCTCCCGGCCGGCAGTACTCACCGACAGGGGTACCACGCATGATTCGTACGACACACGCCGTCCAGGCGGCGGCCCTCGCCGGCGCCGTCGCGCTGGTGCTCACCGCGTGCTCCAGCTCCGACGACGGCGGGTCCGGCGACGACGAGACGGCCGGCGGTGACGGCAGCCCGCTGATCGTCGGCACGCTCCTCCCGCAGACCGGCACCCTGGCGTACCTCGGCCCGCCGGAGGTCGCCGGCGTCGACCTGGCGATCAAGGAGATCAACGAGGCGGGCGGCGTCCTGGGTCAGGACGTCGAGGTCACGCACGCGGACTCCTCGGACGCCGACCACGCCGAGGTCGCGACCCAGTCGGTGACCGACCTGCTCTCGCAGGACGTGCAGGTCATCATCGGTGCGGCGTCCTCGTCCGTCACGCTCAACGTGATCGACGACATCACGGGCGCCGAGGTCGTGCAGATCTCGCCGGCGAACACCGCGACGTCGCTGTCCGGCTACTCGGACTTCTACTTCCGCACCGCCCCGCCGGACACGGTCCAGGGCTCGGCGCTCGGCAACCTCATCACCGGTGACGGGCACTCCAACATCGGCATCCTGGTGTTCAACGACGACTACGGCACCTCGCTGCGCGACGTCGTCAAGGAGACCGTCGAGGCCACGGGCGCGACCGTCGTCTACGGCAACCCGGGCGAGGAGTTCGACCCGGCCGCGAGCAGCTTCGCGACCGACGTCACGGCGCTCATGGCCACCAACCCCGACGCGGTCGTGGTGCTGGCGTTCGAGCAGACCAAGCAGATCATCCCCGAGCTCGCCGCCGCCGGCGTCGACCCGTCGACGATCTACATGGTGGACGGCAACACGGCGGACTACTCGGCGGACTTCGAGCCGGGCACGCTCGAGGGCGCCCAGGGCACCATCCCCGGCGCGTTCCCGAGCGACGAGTTCCAGGCGCGCCTCAAGGAGGTCGACGCGAACCTCACCGACTACGCCTACGGCCCCGAGTCGTACGACGCGACGATCCTGGCGGCCCTCGCGGCGGTCAAGGGCGGCGCCACCGACGGCCCGACGATCCAGGCGAACCTGGCGGCGGTCTCCGGCGCGGACGGCGGCGAGGAGTGCTCCACGTTCGCGGACTGCGTCGAGCTCCTGGACGGCGGCAGCGACATCCACTACGTCGGCCAGGCGGGCACCGGCCCGTTCAACGCGGACAACGACCCCTCGTCGGCGTTCATCGGCGTCTACAAGTACGGGGCCGACAACAAGAACGTCTGGGTGAAGGCGGTCGAGGGCTCCGTCGAGTGACGCGAGCCTGACCGGCGGCAGCCGGCACAGCACCACCCCGGGGCCCGGGACGCCACGCGCGTCCCGGGCCCCGGCGCGTGCCCCGGAGGGCTTCCACGGGCGCGGTGGGGCGGCGTACGGTCGGCCGGGCACGGGCCGCGCGGCCCGGCGCACCGTCCGCGAGGGGGACCAACGATGTGCCGGAACATCACGACGCTGCGGGGGCTGGAGCCGGCCGCGACGCCCGAGGAGGTCGAGGCCGCCGCGCGGCAGTTCGTCCGCAAGGTCACGGGCGTCCAGGCCACCAGCGCGGCGACCCACGAGCCCGTCGAGCGGGCCGTCGCGGAGGTGGCGGCGATCGTCACGCGGCTGCTCGCCGAGCTCCCGGACCGGCGGCGCCCGCCGGCCACCGTGCCGCCGCTGCGGCGCCCGGAGGTGCGGGCACGCCTCGGGATGGAGCCGTTCGACGCGGGGGAGCCGGAGGACGGCGCGGGGCACGACCGCGCGCACCCGCACGACCACGACCACCCGCACGCGCACCCGCACGACCACGCGCACCCGGACCACGCGCACCCGCACACGCACGAGCCCGCGCCCGCCTGACGGCGGACGCGGGCTCGCGACGGGGAGGCGGGCTCAGCCCTGCGGGGCGTCCCGCTGCGCCGCGGCCTCGACGTCGGTGGCGAGCGTCCCGAGGTACAGCTCGATGACCTTCGGGTCGTTCATCAGCTCGCGCCCGGGGCCCGAGTAGGCGTTCGACCCCTGGTCGAGCACGTACGCGCGGTCGCAGATCTGCAGGCACCGCCGGGCGTTCTGCTCGACGATGACGACCGACACGCCCGCCTTGTTGATCTTGCGGGTCCGCAGGAACGTCTCGTCCTGGCGGACGGGGGACAGGCCCGCGGACGGCTCGTCGAGCAGCAGCACGGACGGGTCCATCATGAGCGCGCGCGCCATCGCGACCATCTGCCGCTCGCCGCCGGACAGCGACCCGGCGCGCTGCTTGCGCCGCTCGCCGAGCACCGGGAACAGGTCGACGATGAAGTCGAACCGCTCCGCGAACCGCTTGGGGGCCTGGAACAGCCCCATCTCGAGGTTCTCCTGGATGGACAGCGACGGGAACACGTTGTTGGTCTGCGGCACGAACCCGACGCCGCGCCGCACCAGCGAGTCGGCACGGTGGTTGGTGATGTCCTCGCCCTTCAGCACCACCGAGCCGGACCGGATCGTCACGAGCCCGAACAGCGCCTTGAGCAGCGTCGACTTGCCGGCGCCGTTCGGGCCGATGATGCCGACGAGCTCCCCGGGGTGCACCACGAGGTTGCAGTCGTTGAGGATGTTGACGCCCGGCACGTAGCCCGCCACCAGGTCGGTCGCGGCGAGCAGCGGCTCGCCCGCGGGCGCCCCGCGGTGGACGGTCGAGGGGTCGGACCCCTGCACGGCGGTGCTGCTCATCGGGTGCCCTCCTTCGTGTCGGTGCCGGTGTCGGTGCCGGCGAACGCGTCGTCCACCTCGCCGGCCTCCTCGGCCTCGAGGCGCGCGATGCCGTCCTCGAGCAGCGCGTCGTCGCCCAGGTCGGTGTCGTGGTGCGCGCCCAGGTACGCGTCGATCACGGCCTGGTCGGCCATCACGGCCTCGGGCGGCCCCTCGGCGACGATCCGGCCCTCCGCCATGACGACCACCCAGTCCGAGATGTGCCGGACCATGTGCATGTCGTGCTCGACGAACAGCACGGTCGTGCCGTCCTCGCGCAGCGCCTGGATGTGGCCGAGCAGCGACTGCGTCAGCGCCGGGTTCACGCCGGCCATCGGCTCGTCGAGCATGACCATCGTGGGGTCCGACATCAGCGCCCGCGCCATCTCGAGCAGCTTGCGCTGGCCGCCGGACAGCGAGCCCGCGTAGTCGTCGCGCTTGGCGTCGAGCTTGAACCGGACCAGCAGCTCCTCGGCCTTCTCGGTGATCTCCTTCTCGCGCGCCCTCCACAGCGGCGGCACCAGCGCGGTGAACAGGTTCTCGCCGGGCTGGCGGGTGGCCCCGAGCCGCATGTTCTCGATGACGGTCATGCGGGACAGCGCCTTGGTCAGCTGGAAGGTGCGGACCATGCCGGAGCGGGCGACGCGCGCCGCCGCGACCCCGGACAGGGACCGTCCCTCGAACGACCACGTGCCGGTGCTCGGCCGGTCGAACCCGGTCAGCAGGTTGAACAGCGTCGTCTTGCCGGCGCCGTTCGGGCCGATGAGGGCGGTGATCGCGCCGCGCTGCACCTCGAGGTGCTCCACGTCGACGGCGGTCATGCCGCCGAAGTGCCGGGTGACCCCGTCGGCGACGACGATCGCGTCGGGCTTCGGGATGCCGGGGGTGCGGGCGACGTGCGCCAGGTCGGCCGTGACGCGGTCCTTGCCGCTGGCCGTCGTCGCGTGCGGGACGGGCGGCGGCACGTGGCCGCGGGGGACGTCAGCGGACATCGATCGCCAGCTCCTTCTTGTCGCCGAGGATGCCTTGGGGCCGGAAGATCACCAGCAGCATGAGCGTCACGCCGACGACGATCCAGCCGAACTGCTCGATCTGCTCGGTGCGCATCACGGACTCGGGGACGCCGACGCGCATGACGGACTTGATGAGCATGAGCGAGACCCAGAAGATGATCGACCCGAGCACCGGCCCGAACACCGTCGCGGCGCCGCCGAGCAGCAGGATCGTCCAGACGAAGAACGTCATGGGGCGGCCCATCGAGTCGGGCTGCACCGCCCGGGGCAGGACGTAGATGATGCCCGCCACGGCGCCGATCACCCCGCCGAGCACCAGGGACTGCATCTTGTACGAGTAGACGTTCTTGCCCAGCGACCGCACGGCGTCCTCGTCCTCGCGGATGCCCTTGAGCACCCGGCCCCACGGGCTGCGGATGAGCAGCCACACCAGCAGGCACGCCAGGGCGACGACCGCCCAGCCCACGATGCGGATCCACCACGAGTTGGACGCGTTCATCGAGTACTCGAACGGTCCGATCGCGAGGTTGCCGTCCGGGAACGGCGACGCGTCCTGGAACGTGTCCTTGTACGAGTTGCCGCGCAGCCCGGACGAGGCGCCCGTCAGGTCCGTCAGGGCCGTGGACCGCCCGACGAGGCGGATGATCTCGGCGGCGGCGATCGTCACGATCGCCAGGTAGTCGCCGCGCAGCTTGAGCGTGGGGATGCCGAGCAGCAGGGCGAACACGGCGGCGCAGGCGATCGCGACGAGCACCGCGGCCCACAGCGGCCACCCGGCGATGGTCGAGATCGCGAAGCCGTAGGCACCGAGCAGCATGAACCCGGCCTGGCCCATGTTCAGCAGGCCGGTGAGGCCGAAGTGCACGTTGAGGCCGATGGCCGCCAGCGCGTAGGCGGCGGTGGTCGGGGCGAAGATCTCGCCCGCCACGTTGACGAGGATGCGGGACCACTCCATGACGGCTCCTTAACCGATCCGCTCGGCGCGTCCGAGGATGCCCTGGGGCCGCAGCAGCAGGACGAGGATGAGGATGAGCAGGGCGCCGGCGTAGCGCATGTCGCTCGGGATGACGAGGTTCGACATCTCGACCACCAGGCCGATGACGATCGAGCCGGCCAGCGCGCCGAACGCCTGGCCGAGGCCGCCCAGCGTCACCGCGGCGAACATGAGGAGCAGCAGCGCGCCGCCCATGTTCCACGACGTCGCGTTGAGGTACAGGCCCATGAGCACGCCGCCGAGCGCGGCGAGCGCCGCACCGAGCACCCAGACGAGCCGCACGATGCGGTCGACGGTGATGCCCGACGCCGCCGCCAGCGCGGGGTTGTCGGAGACCGCCCGGGTGGCGCGGCCGACCCGGGTGCCGAGCAGGAAGTACGCCACCGCGGCGAGCACGACGGCCGCCAGCAGCAGCGACCACAGCGACGTCGTGCTGATCCGGACCGGACCGAGCGTGACCGTCGTCGGGTTCGTCGTGACGATGCGCAGCGCGCCCCCGCCGAAGAAGAACTGGTACGTGTACTGCAGCGCCATCGACAGACCGATCGTGACGATCATCTGCTGCGTGGTGCCGACCCGCCGCTTGCGCAGCGGGTGCCACATCCCCGCGTCCTGCAGCCAGCCCGACGCCGCGCCGACCACCACGGCCAGCACGCCCGCGACGAGCAGCGGCAGGCCCCAGAGCTGGACGCTGACGTACGCGGCGATCGCGCCGAGCGTCACCTGCTCGCCGTGCGCGAAGTTCGACAGGCCCGTGGTGCCGTAGATCAGCGACAGACCGACGGAGGCCAGCGCGAGCAGCACGCCGAACACCAGGCCGCTGCTCGCCTGCTGCGCGAGCCGCCCCCAGGAGAAGCCGCCGGAGCTGGACGACCCGGTGGGGGCCCCCACCTCGTCGGACGGGGCCGGCGCGGTGCTGGCCGGGTCGGGGGCGGCGGTCTCGTCGCCACCCCCGGCGGGCGCCGCGGGCTCGCCCAGCGGGAACAGCACGCCCGCGGAGGACCCGAGCGCGACCGTGACGGTGCGCGGGTTGCCCGACGGGTCGCGCAGCGTCTCGCCCGCGGGGAGCGTCGCGGTGTCGAGCGTGACCGTGTAGTCGCCCGCCTCGGTCACGGCCAGCGTCCAGCGGCCGTCGGCGTCCGTGGTGGCCTGGCTCGCGCCCCCGGGACCCTCGACGTCGAGCACGACGCCGGCAGCGGGCTGCTGGTCGGACGTGCGGATGGTGCCGTTGAGGCAGCCGGTGGCGGCGTCGGCGACGCACCCGGCCGCCGCCGCCCGGGCGGTGCCCGGGACGGCCACGGTGAGGAGCAGGGTCAGCAGGAGCGCGCCGAGGACGGCGAGCGCCCCGGCGGTGGAACGGTCCCTGGTTGCGGCTCGGCGCACCTGGTCCTCCGTCCGGTCGTGGCCGACGGATCGGCCGGAGTCGGCTGCGGTTTCCGGCGAGCAGGCAGCACGACCGGGAGGTCGGGCGCGTCACGTTCTGCTCTCCGTGAGTTGGCGCGACAGTAGGGAGCAATAGTTTCCGGATGATTACGGGCGTGTTCGAGGCGTTCGCGGCCTGCGGGCGCCGGGCGGGCGCCGGTGCGCGGCCGGCCGTCCCGCTCCTCCGGAGGGCCGTTCACCCGGGCGTGTGAGCCGGTTCACGGCCCGGCGTGCTGACCAGGCCGTTCGCGGACGGACGCCGGGACCGCTGCCGGGGGCGACTAGGCAGAACGGGCGGTCGTGGGCCATGATCGGGCTGCCGCAGGGGGTGCAGCAGGCTCGCGACGACATCGTTGTCGTCGCCCCGTCCGAGTGCCGAGGAGGAGGTCGCCGTGCCGTCACCCGTCGCCGTGCGCCCTGCCCGACCCGAGGACCTCGACGTCCTCGTCGCCCTGAGCCTCGCCGCCCGCGCGGAGTCGGTGGTGGGCGCGCAGCTCTGCACGGACGACGCGGACCGGCTGCGGCACCAGATCGGCGCGCTCGTGGGCGAGCCCGGGGCGTGCGGGCTCGTCGGCCTGCTGGACGGCGAGGTCTGCGGCCTGGCCCTCGCCCGCATCGTCGGGCCGAGCCTGTTCACCGACGAGGTGGCCGTGTCGATCGAGGCGGTCTACGTCGCCGAGGGCGCGCGCCGCCGCGGCGTGGGTCACGCGCTGCTCGGCGCCGTGGTCGAGGAGGCGCAGCGGGCCGGTGCCGCGGACGTGCTCGCGGTGCCGCTGCCGGGCGCGCGCGGGATGCTGCGGTTCCTCGCCCGCCTGGGGTTCGCCCCGGCGGCGGCCCACCGCGTGGCCAGCACCGAGGCGCTGCAGCGCCGGCTCGTCGCGGACGCCCCCGCCCGCCGCAGCGCGCGCGTCGGGCTGGACGACCTCATCGCGCGCCGGCGCCGGGCCCGGGCCGGCCGGGCGGCGACGCCGGCGGAGGCCGCGGTGGCTCAGACCGGCCGGTCGTCGATCAGCATGCAGGTCAGCCGCGCGGAGCAGATCCGCCGGCCGCGCGGGTCCTCGACCACGACGTCGTAGGTCGCCACCCGCCCGCCGAGGTGCACGGCGGTCGCGGTGCCCGTGACCACGCCCTCGGTCGCCGACCGGTGGTGCGTGCAGCTCAGCTCGATGCCCACGGCGCGCCGCCCGGGACCCGCGTGCGCGGCGGCGGCGTACGAGCCGAGGGTCTCGGCCAGCACCGCCGACGCCCCGCCGTGGAGCAGGCCGTAGGGCTGCACGTTGCCGGCGACCGGCAGCGTCCCGACGGCGCGCTGCGGCGTCACCTCCAGCAGCGTCATGCCGAGGCGCTCCATGAGCGTGCCGGGCGGGAAGGCGAGGCCGGGGTCGCCGGGGGCGCCGGTGGTCTCGGGGGCGTCGGTGGGGTGCGGGCCGGTGTCGGACATGCCCGATAGGTTGGCACCCGTGACTGACGCGACGCGACTCCCCGCCGGCGGGCAGCCCGCACGACTGCTCCTGGTCGACGGCCACTCGATGGCGTACCGGGCCTTCTTCGCCCTCCCGGTGGACAAGTTCGCCACCTCGACCGGGCAGCCCACCAACGCGGTGTTCGGGTTCGTGTCGATGCTCGCCAACCTGCTGCGGGACGAGGAGCCGACGCACGTCGCGGTGGCGTTCGACGCCGGCCGCACGACGTTCCGCACCGAGCAGTACGAGGAGTACAAGGCCAACCGCTCGGCCTCCCCGGAGCCGTTCCGCGGGCAGGTCGACGTCATCAAGCAGGTCCTGGCGACCATGCACATCCCGACGCTCGACAAGCCCGGGTTCGAGGCCGACGACATCCTCGCGACGCTCGCGCGCCAGGGCGCGGCCGAGGGCATGGACGTGCTCATCTGCTCCGGCGACCGCGACTCGCTCCAGCTCGTCAACGAGCGGGTCACCGTGCTCTACCCCGTCAAGGGCGTGTCCGAGCTCGCGCGGATGACGCCCGAGGCGGTCGAGGCCAAGTACGCCGTGCCGCCGTCCCGGTACCCCGACGTCGCGGCGCTGGTCGGGGAGTCCTCCGACAACCTCCCGGGTGTGCCGGGCGTCGGGCCGAAGACGGCCGCGAAGTGGATCACGACGTACGACGGCCTGCAGGGCGTCGTCGCCCACGTCGACCAGATCACCGGCAAGGCGGGGGAGTCGCTGCGCGCGCACCTCGACCAGGTGCTGCTCAACCGCCAGCTCAACCGCCTGCTGGACGACCTGGAGCTGCCGCTCGGCCCGGAGGACCTGGCCGCGCGCCCGTGGGACCGCGAGGCGCTGCACACCATCCTCGACGAGCTCGAGTTCCGGACCCTGCGGGACCGGCTGTTCGCGATGCTGCCGGGCGAGGGCGACGGGGCGAGCGACGTCGCGGGCCCGTCCGAGGGCCCCGGGATGGTCACGCCGGTGGACGGCGGGCTGGCCGCGTGGCTCGAGCGGCACGCCGGCGCGCGCACCGCGGTCGACGTGCAGGGCTCGGCGTCCCCGGCGGGCGGCGACGCGTGGGGGATCGCCCTGGTCGTCGGCGACGAGGCCGTGGCGTACGACCTGGCGCAGATCGCCCCGGAGGACGAGGCGGCGCTCGGCGCCTGGCTGGCGGACCCCGCGCAGCCGAAGGTGCTGCACGCCGCGAAGGAGGCCTGGCACGCGCTGGCCGGCCGCGGGTTCGCGCTCGAGGGCGTCGAGTTCGACACCGAGCTGGGGGCGTACCTGCTGCAGCCGGACCGCCGCGGCTACGACCTGTCGGACCTCGCGATCGGCTACCTGCGGCGCGAGCTCGGCGCGGTGGCGGACGACTCCGGCCAGGGCGCGCTCGACCTCGACCTGGAGGGCTCGCAGGAGGGTGCCCGCGGCGCCGTCCGCGCGGCGGCGGTGCTGGACCTCGTCGACGTGCTCGGCGGGCAGCTCGCGGACCGCGGGGCCGACCACCTGCTGCGCGACGTCGAGCTGCCGCTCGAGGGCGTGCTGGAGCGCATGGAGCACGTCGGCATCGCCGCCGACGCCGAGTACCTCTCGGCGCTCGAGAAGGAGTACGACACCGCGGTGCAGCGCGCCGCCGCCGAGGCGTACGACGTCATCGGGCGGGAGGTGAACCTCGGCTCGCCGAAGCAGCTCCAGGAGGTGCTGTTCGACCAGCTCGAGATGCCGAAGACCAAGAAGATCAAGACCGGCTACACGACCGACGCCAACGCGCTGGCGGACCTGTTCGCCCGCACCGGCCACCCGTTCCTCGAGCACCTGCTCGCGCACCGCGACGCGATCCGGCTCCGGCAGACCGTCGAGGGCCTGCTGCGGTCCGTCGCACCCGACGGGCGGATCCACACGACGTTCCAGCAGACGATCGCGGCGACCGGGCGGCTGTCGTCCACGGACCCGAACCTGCAGAACATCCCGATCCGCACCGAGGCCGGCCGGCAGATCCGCCGGGCGTTCGTGGTCGGCGCGGGCTACGAGACGCTGCTGACGGCCGACTACTCGCAGATCGAGATGCGGATCATGGCGCACCTGTCCGGCGACGCCGGGCTCATCGAGGCGTTCACCGCGGGGGAGGACCTGCACTCCTACGTCGGCTCCCGGGTGTTCGGCGTGCCGACCGACCAGGTGAGCAGCGCGCAGCGTTCCAAGATCAAGGCGATGTCCTACGGCCTGGCGTACGGCCTGTCGTCGTACGGCCTGTCGCAGCAGCTCAAGATCGACGTCGCCGAGGCGTCGGCGCTCATGCGGGACTACTTCTCGCGGTTCGGCGGCGTGCGCGACTACCTGTCCGGTGTGGCCGACGAGGCGCGGGCGACCGGCTACACCGCGACGATCCTCGGCCGGCGCCGCTACCTGCCGGACCTGACGAGCGACAACCGGATCCGCCGGGAGGCCGCCGAGCGCATGGCGCTCAACGCGCCCATCCAGGGCAGCGCGGCCGACATCATCAAGCTGGCGATGCTCGGCGTGCAGCGGGAGCTCGACGCCCAGGGGCTCGCCTCCCGGCTGCTGCTCCAGGTGCACGACGAGCTCGTGCTCGAGGTCGCGCCCGGCGAGCGCGAGGCCGTCGAGGCGCTGGTACGCGCGCAGATGGGTTCGGCGTACGCGCTCGACGTGCCCCTGGACGTGTCGGTCGGCGTCGGCCCGAGCTGGCACGCCGCCGGCCACTGACCCACGCCCCCCTGCCCCACCGCGCCCCCACCCCCGGCCCGCGTCGAGGTCGTCCTCCAGGCCCGAGGTCGTCACCTCGGGCCGAGGTCGTCAGGTGGGACGCACGACCTCGGCCGCAGGTGACGACCTCGCCGGTTGCGTCGGCACCCGGCCGGCGGCGGTCAGGCCGGGCGGTGCGCCACGAGGATCAGCGTGCCGGGCAGGTGCGCGCCGCGCAGCGGGCTCCAGCCGCCCCACGTCCGGTCGTGCCCCTCGGGCCAGGCGGGCTCGACCAGCGCGTCCAGCACCAGGCCGGCCGCGACGACGTCGGCCACGTGGTCCCCGACGGTCCGGTGGTACTCCGCGTACAGCACGCGCCCCTGGTCGTCCTGCTCCACGTAGGGCCGCCGGTCGAAGTACGAGCGGTCCGCGGTCAGGCCCCGCGGGCCCGGGTCGTCGGGGAACGCCCACCGCACGGGGTGCGTCACCGAGCACACCCACCGGCCGCCCGGCCGCAGCACCCGGGCCGCCTCGGCGTGGACCCGAGCGGCGTCGGGGACGAACGGGATCGCGCCGTAGGCGGTGAACACGGCGTCGAACGACGCGTCCGGGAACGGCAGCGCCCGCGCGTCGGCCTGGACGAGCGGCACCGGGGTGCGCGCGCCGTCGACCGGCCCGGCGTCGGAGAGCCGGCCCGCACCGGACGCGGCCCGCTCACCGGCACCCGCGCCGCCGCCCGCGCCGCCGCCCGCGACCCGGTCGGCCCGGTCCAGCCGCGCGGCGGCCCGCAGCATCCCGCCGGAGACGTCGGTCGCCACCGCCAGCGCCCCGTGCGCGGCGAGCCAGCGCGAGCACTGCGCCGCGCCCGCCCCGACCTCGAGCACCCGTCGCCCGGCGACGTCGCCGAGCAGCCGCGCGTCCGCCTCGCGCAGCCCCTCCGGGCACCACACGAAGTCGGCGTCGCCGAGGAACGACCCGTGCTCGTCGAGGTACTCGCCGGCGTTCGCGTCCCACCAGCGACGGCCCGCGCCCTCGACGGCGCCCGCGGGGACGTCGACGTAGCCGGCGGACGCCAGCGGGCCCGGGGCCGGCGCGCCGCCCGGACCCGCGTCCCGGCTGCCGGGCTGCTCCTGGCTGGTCACCCCCCGACCGTAGTGCCCCGGGACCTCCGGCTCACGGCCGCGGACCGGGTACGGATAGCCTGGTCGCGTCGCGCGACGGAGCTGCGGCCCACCCCCACCCCCTGGATGAAGGAGACCTCAGCGTGCGAGTCGGACTGCTCACCGGCGGCGGCGACGTCCCCGGCCTGAACGCCGCGATCCGGGCCGTGGTCAAGCGCGGCGAGGGGGAGTACGGGCACTCGATCATCGGGTTCCGCAACGGCTGGCGCGGCGTCGTCGACGGCGACATCGTGCCGCTCACCCGCAACCACATCCGCAACGTCCTGCCGATCGGCGGCACGCTGCTCGGCACGGCCCGGTACCACCCGCACGCCTCGAACGGCGGCATGGACGGTGTGCTGGCGACGCTCGAGGCGGAGCGCATCGAGGCCCTCATCTGCATCGGCGGCGACGGCACCCTGCACGCGGCGTCGAAGGTGGCCGAGGCCGGCGTCAAGATCGTCGCGATCCCCAAGACGATCGACAACGACGTGTGGGGGACCGACCGGTCGATCGGCTTCGACACGGCCGTGGAGATCGCCACGGAGGCCCTGGACCGGGTCCACACGACGGCCGAGTCGCACAACCGCGTCATGATCGTCGAGGTCATGGGCCGGCACGCCGGGTGGATCGCGGTCACGTCGGGCATCGCCGGCGGGGCCGAGGTCGTCCTCGCGCCGGAGGAGCCGTTCGACATCGACGCGGTCATCAAGTTCCTCAAGCACCGGCACCGCGCGCACGCGAACTTCTCGATCGTCGTCGTGGCGGAGGGCGCGGTGCCCGCCGAGGGCACGTCGATGTCCTACGAGGCGCCGGTCGGCCAGTTCGGCGAGATCGTCGCGGGCGCCATCGGCGAGCGGGTCAAGGCGGAGATCGAGCAGCGCACCGGCTTCGACACGCGCGTGACCGTCCTCGGGCACGTGCAGCGCGGCGGCAGCCCCGTCCCGGCGGACCGGATCCTCGGCAGCCGCTTCGGCGTGGCGGCCATCGACGCGATCAGCCGCGGGGAGTCCAACGTGATGACCGCGCTGCGCGGCGAGGAGGTCGTCCTGGTGCCGCTGCCCGAGATCGCGGGCAAGGTCAAGCACGTGCCGGCGGACCTCCTGCGGGTGGCCCGGGCCCTGGCCTGATCGCTTTGACCGGCCGTCACCGCGACCGGTAAGGTATTCGGCGGTGTGGCGTGCCCTGCCGCGACCTCCCGGGGTCGCCCCGAGGGGCCGCCGCGCCGTCGAATCCCTGTCCGCACGACAACTGTCCGCATCGGAGCCCATCCCTACATGAGCATCTCCACCCCCGCCAAGCCCGGCACCCCGCAGGTCGCGGTCAACGACATCGGCTCGGCCGAGGACTTCCTCGCCGCCGTCGACGCCACCATCAAGTACTTCAACGACGGTGACATCGTCGAGGGCACCATCGTCAAGGTCGACCGCGACGAGGTCCTGCTCGACATCGGCTACAAGACCGAGGGCGTCATCCCGTCCCGCGAGCTGTCCATCAAGCACGACGTGGACCCGGGCGAGGTCGTCAAGGTCGGTGACGAGGTCGAGGCCCTCGTCCTCCAGAAGGAGGACAAGGAAGGCCGGCTGATCCTGTCCAAGAAGCGCGCCCAGTACGAGCGCGCCTGGGGCACGATCGAGAAGATCAAGGAGGAGGACGGCGTCGTCACCGGCACCGTCATCGAGGTGGTCAAGGGTGGCCTCATCCTCGACATCGGCCTCCGCGGCTTCCTGCCCGCCTCCCTGGTGGAGATGCGTCGCGTCCGCGACCTCCAGCCGTACGTCGGCAAGGAGATCGAGGCGAAGATCATCGAGCTCGACAAGAACCGCAACAACGTGGTCCTGTCGCGCCGCGCGTGGCTCGAGCAGACGCAGTCCGAGGTCCGCTCCACCTTCCTGCAGACCCTGCAGAAGGGCCAGGTGCGCCCCGGTGTCGTGTCCTCGATCGTCAACTTCGGTGCGTTCGTCGACCTGGGCGGCGTGGACGGGCTCGTGCACGTCTCCGAGCTGTCCTGGAAGCACATCGACCACCCGTCCGAGGTCGTCGAGGTCGGCCAGGAGGTCACGGTCGAGGTCCTGGACGTCGACTTCGACCGCGAGCGGGTCTCGCTGTCGCTGAAGGCGACGCAGGAGGACCCGTGGCAGGCGTTCGCCCGGACGCACGCCATCGGCCAGGTCGTCCCCGGCAAGGTCACCAAGCTCGTCCCGTTCGGTGCGTTCGTGCGCGTCGAGGACGGCATCGAGGGCCTGGTGCACATCTCGGAGCTGGCCGTGCGCCACGTCGAGATCCCGGAGCAGGTCGTGCAGGTCGGCGACGACGTGTTCGTCAAGGTCATCGACATCGACCTGGAGCGCCGCCGCATCTCGCTGTCGCTCAAGCAGGCGAACGAGGGCTTCGACCCGACCTCCGAGGACTTCGACCCCGCGCTGTACGGCATGGCGGCCGAGTACGACGAGGAGGGGAACTACAAGTACCCCGAGGGCTTCGACCCGGCGACCAACGAGTGGCTCGAGGGCTACGAGACCCAGCGCGAGGCCTGGGAGGCGCAGTACGCCAAGGCCCACGAGCGCTGGGAGGCGCACCGCAAGCAGGTCCTGGACGCCGTCCAGGCCGACGCGGAGGCCGCGTCGGAGGGCTCGTCGTCCTCCTCCTCGGCCCCGGCCGGCGGTTCGTCGTCCTACTCCTCGGCCCCGGCCCAGGAGGCGACCGGCACACTGGCGTCGGACGAGGCGCTCGCCGCGCTGCGCGAGAAGCTCACCGGCAACTGAGCCGACCGCCGGGCGTCCAGCCCGGCCACCGGTCCGACGGGCCGGCCACCTGCGGGTGGCCGGCCCGTCGGCGTTCCCGCACCCGGTCCCGCCCCGGGCCGGGTGTCGGTGCTGCGTGAGAGGATCGATCCCGCCGCCCACCACCCCTTCCCGAGAGGCTGAGCTGTGCCTGCCCGCTCCACCACGCCCCGCCCGGCGACGCTCACCGGCTCGGTCCTGCGGCGCTCCCTGCTGCTCATGGGCCGCGGCATCGCGTCGCAGCCGCGCACGTACGTGCTGGCCATCAGCACGTCGGCCGCCTTCGGCGCGCTGACGGTCGCGGTGAGCCGCGTGCTCGGGTGGGCGACGGACACCGTGGTGGTGCCGGCGCTCGACGGCGACCCGGTCGCCCGGGGCCGCATCTGGCTGGCGGGCGGCGTGCTCGCGCTCGTGGCGGTCTCGCTCGCGGCGGCGGTCGCGGGTCGGCGCATCTTCGCGGGCATGGGCGTGGCCGACCAGCAGGCGATGCACCGGCGCGCCGTGACCCGGCAGTACCTCCGCCTGCCCATGACGTGGCACCGGCAGCACCCCACCGGCCAGCTGCTGTCCAACGCGTCGGCGGACGTCGAGGCCGCGACCGGTGTGTTCAACCCCCTGCCGTTCGCGCTGGGTGTCGTCGTGATGATCGGCGTCGCGGCCGTCGCGCTGCTGGCGACGGACGTGTGGCTGGCGGTGGCGGCGCTCGTGGTGCTGCCGGTGGCGGTGCTCGCGAACCTCGTGTTCCAGCGGCGGATGTCGCCGGCCGCGACGCGCGCGCAGCAGCTGCGGGCCGAGGTCGCGGACATCGCGCACGAGAGCTTCGAGGCGGCGCTGCTCGTGAAGTCCCTCGGCACGGAGGACCGGGAGGAGCGCCGGTTCGCCGAGCGCGCCGACCGGCTGCGGGCGGCGAACGTCCGCGTCGGCGTGGTCCGGGCCTACTTCGACCCGGTGATCGACATGCTGCCCGGCGTCGGCACGCTGCTGGTGCTGCTCGTGGGCGTCCAGCGCGTCGCGGCCGGGGCGGTGCAGACCGGGGACGTCGTGGCCGCCGCCTACCTGCTGACGCTCATGGCCGTCCCGGTGCGCGCGTTCGGGTGGGTGCTCGGGGAGCTCCCGCGGGCGCTCGTCGGCCACGACCGCGTCGCGCGGGTCGTCGACGCCGAGGGCGAGCTGCTCCCCGGGACGCGCCCCCTCGCGCGGGCGCCGCAGGGCGCGTCGCTGCGGATGTCCGGGGTCGGCGTGCGGGTGCCGGGGCCGGACGGGCCGGTCGACCTGCTGCGCGACGTCGACCTCGACGTGGCGCCCGGGCGCGTGGTCGCGGTGGTCGGGCCGACCGGTGCGGGCAAGACGACGCTCGTGTCGCTGGTCGCGCGGCTGACCGACCCGACCTCGGGCACCGTGGAGGTCGACGGCACGGACGTGCGCGACCTCGTGCCCGGCGACCTCACGGCGCAGGTGGTCCTGGTCGGCCAGCAGACCTTCGTGTTCGAGGACACCGTGCGCGGCAACGTCACGCTGTGCGACGCGGACGACCCGGACGCGCCCGGCGACGACGAGGTCTGGGCGGCCCTGCGGCTCGCGCGGGTCGACGGCGTCGTCAAGGACCTCCCGGGCGGGCTCGACGCCCCGCTCGGCGAGCGCGGGTCGAACCTGTCCGGCGGGCAGCGGCAGCGGCTGGCGATCGCGCGGGCGCTGGTCCGGCGCCCGCGGCTGCTCGTGCTGGACGACGCGACGTCGGCCGTCGACCCGCGCGTGGAGCAGGGGATCCTCACGGGGCTGCGGGAGCACACCGGGGGCGCGGCGGGCGGCCCGACGGTGCTGCTCGTCGCGTACCGGATGTCGTCGGTGCTGCTGGCGGACGAGGTCGTGCACGTCGCGGGCGGCCGGGTCGTCGACCGGGGGACGCACGCGGAGCTGCTCGCCCGCGACCCGGGGTACCGGGAGCTGGCGACCGCGTACGAGCAGGAGTCGGAGCGCCGCGCGGCCCGCCGCGCCGAGGCCCTGGAGGCGGAGCTCGAGGCCGAGGAGGCCGAGGAGGAGCTCGAGACCGAGCTGCTCGTGGTGGAGGAGCAGGACGAGGAGGAGGTCCGATGACCGCGCCGCAGGCCGACGCGCTCGGAGGCGGCGCGCAGCTCGGAGTGCTCGGCACCCTGCGGCGCGGCGTGCAGGTGTCGCCGCAGCTCGTGCAGGGGCTGTGGCTGACGTTCGTGCTCGCGGTGCTGGCCGCCGCGGGCAAGGTCGTCGTGCCGGTCGCCGTGCAGCAGGTCATGGACACGGGCATCCTCGCCGAGGGCGGTCCGGACGTGCGCCGGGTCGTCACGCTCGTGACGCTCGCCGCGGTCGCGCTGCTCGCCGGCGGGCTCTGCTCCGCCCTCGTCAACGTGCGCCTGTTCCGCGCGTCGGAGGCCGGGCTCGCCCAGCTGCGGGTCCGGGCGTTCCGGCACGTGCACGACCTGTCGGTGCTCACGCAGAACACCGAGCGCCGCGGCTCGCTCGTGTCCCGCGTGACGTCGGACGTCGACACGATCTCGATGTTCGTGCAGTGGGGCGGCATCATGCTGCTCGTCTCCACCCTCCAGGTCGCGGTGGCGACGGCCCTCATGGCCGTGTACTCGTGGCAGCTCACCGTGCTCGTGTGGCTCTGCTTCGGCCCGCTGGCGCTGGCCCTGCGGCCCCTGCAGCGCCGGGTGAACGTGGCGTACACGCGGGTGCGCGAGCGGGTCGGAGCCATGCTCGGCGCCGTGTCGGAGGCCGTCGTCGGTGCCGAGACCATCCGCGCCTACGGGGTGCAGCGCCGCGTGCAGCGCACGGTCGACGGCCGCATCGACGCCACGCGCGACGCGATGGTGCGGGCGCAGAACACCGTCGCGGTCGTGTTCTCCTCCGGCGTGCTGGTGGCGAACCTCGTGCTGGCGGTCGTCGTCGTGGCGGGCACCGCGCTGGGCGCGGCCGGCGACCTGAGCGTCGGGCGCCTGCTGGCGTTCCTGTTCCTCGTCCAGCTGTTCACCGGCCCGGTGCAGCAGGCCACCGAGGTGCTGAACGAGCTCCAGAACGCGGTCGCCGGGTGGCGGCGCGTGCTGGGCATCATCGACACGCCCGTGCAGGTGGCCGACCCCGGCCCGCGCGGCGTCCCGTCGCAGCGCGGCCCCGCGCAGGTCGAGCTGCGGGGCGTCGGCTTCGCGTACCCCGGCGGCCCGCCCGTGCTGCACGACGTCGACCTGAGCCTGCCCGCGGGCCGCTCGGTGGCCGTCGTCGGGGCGACGGGCTCGGGCAAGACGACGATCGCCAAGCTCGTCACGCGGCTCATGGACCCGACGTCCGGTGCGGTGCTGCTCGACGGCGCCGACCTGCGCACCGTCAGCACCGACCACCTGCGCCGCCGCGTGGTGATGGTGCCGCAGGAGGGGTTCCTGTTCGACAGCACCCTCGCGGACAACCTGCTGTACGGCCTGCGCCCCGGCCCGGACGGCGCGACGCCCGACCGCGCCGCCGCCGAGCCGCAGCTGCGCGCCGCGCTCGAGGAGCTCGGGATCGCGGACTGGGCGCAGGAGCTGCCGTCGGGCCTCGACACGCCCGTCGGGCAGCGCGGCGAGGCGCTGTCCGCGGGGGAGCGGCAGCTCGTCGCGCTCACCCGGGCGTACCTGGCGGACGCCGACCTCCTGGTGCTCGACGAGGCGACCTCGGCGGTCGACCCGGCGACGGAGGTCCGCATCGCACGCGCCCTGGACTCGCTCACCAGCGGCCGCAGCACGATCACCATCGCGCACCGGCTGTCCACCGCGGAGGCCGCCGACCTCGTCGTGGTCGTGGACGCCGGCCGGGTCGTGGAGGTCGGGCCGCACGAGCAGCTCGTGGCCCGGGACGGCGTGTACGCGGCGATGCACCGGGCGTGGGTCTCGCAGACGCGCTGACCGCCGCCCGCGCGCTCGTGGGAGGATCGCCCGGTGGCACAGCACCCTGCTCCCGACACCTCCCGCTCGCCCGCGCGGCCGTCCGCGCTCGACCCCGCCGTCGCCGCCCGGCTGAGCCGTGACCCGGCCGGCCTGGTCGCCGCCGTGGTGCAGCAGCACGACACCGGCGACGTCCTCATGGTCGGCTGGATGGACGACGAGGCGCTGCACCGGACGCTCACGACCGGCCGCGTCACGTTCTGGAGCCGCTCGCGGCAGGAGTACTGGCGCAAGGGCGACACGTCCGGTCACGCCCAGTACGTGAAGTCGGTCGCGCTGGACTGCGACGGCGACGCCCTGCTGGTCCGCGTCGACCAGGTCGGCGCGGCCTGCCACACGGGGGCACGGACGTGCTTCGAGGCGGGCGGCCCGCTGGCCGCCGTCGTGGGGGAGCGCCCGGTCGCGACCGCCGGGGGTGCGGCGTGACCGCGCCGGCAGCCGCGCAGCCGCTCCCGACGTCGCCCGGCACGCCGCCGGTGCCGGCCGAGGCGCCCGTCGAGGTCCCGTGGGGCGCCACGTGGCCCCACCTCGACGAGTTCCGCACCCGCGCCGCCGACCGCCGCGTCATCCCCGTGGTGCGCCGGCTGCTGGCCGACGACACCACGCCGGTCGGTCTGTACCGCACGCTCGCGGCCGGCCGGCCGGGCACGTTCGTGCTGGAGTCGGCGGAGCAGGACGGCACCTGGTCGCGCTGGTCGTTCGTCGGCGTGCGGTCCCGGGCGACGCTCAGCGTCCGCGACGGCCGCGCGGTGTGGACCGGTGACGTGCCTGCGGGCGTGCCGACCGACGGGGACCCGCTGGAGGTGCTCGGCGGCACGCTCGAGGTGCTGCGCACGCCCGCCGTGCCGGGGCTGCCCCCGCTGACGGGCGGTCTCGTCGGCGCGCTCGGGTGGGACGTGGTGCGGCACTGGGAGCCGACGCTGCCGGCCGCGGCTCCGGACGAGCTCGGCGTGCCCGAGCTCACCCTGTGCCTGGCCACCGACCTCGCGGTCACCGACCACCGGGACGGCTCCGTGTGGCTGATCGCGAACGCGATCAACTTCGACGGCACCGACGAGCGCGTGGACGAGGCGCACGCCGACGCGGTGGCGCGGCTCGACGCGATGCAGGAGGCCCTGCTGCGTCCCGCGGCGCCCGCGGCGGCTGAGCTCGGGGACGCACCGGTGCCGGAGCTCGAGTTCCGCTCCACCGCCGAGGAGTACGAGCGGGCCGTCCTCACCGGCAAGGAGGCGATCCGCGACGGCGAGGTGTTCCAGGTCGTGCTGTCCCAGCGCCTCGACCTCGACTGCCCCGCCGACCCGCTCGACGTGTACCGCGTGCTGCGCACGGTGAACCCGAGCCCGTACATGTACTACCTCCAGCTCCAGGACGCCCACGGCCGCGACTTCGCGGTGGTCGGGTCGAGCCCGGAGACGCTGGTGAAGGTCACCGAGGGGCACGTCACGACGTTCCCCATCGCCGGGTCCCGGCCGCGCGGGGCCACCCCGGAGGAGGACCGGGAGCTGCACGACGCGCTGCTCGCGGACCCGAAGGAGCGCGCGGAGCACCTCATGCTCGTCGACCTGGCGCGCAACGACCTGGTCAAGGTGTGCGAGCCCGCGACCGTCGAGGTGGTGGAGTTCATGGAGGTCCGCCGCTTCAGCCACATCATGCACATCTGCTCGACGGTCGTCGGGCGGCTGCGTGCCGGCGCGACGGCGCTGGGCGCGCTGACCGCGACGTTCCCGGCCGGGACGCTCTCGGGGGCCCCGAAGCCGCGGGCGATCGCCCTGATCGACGAGATCGAGCCGGCGCGCCGCGGGATCTACGGCGGCACGGTCGGCTACTTCGACCTGGCCGGCGACATGGACATGGCCATCGCGATCCGGACGGCGCTCATCCGCGACGGCCGCGCCAGCGTGCAGGCGGGCGCGGGCATCGTCGCCGACTCGGTGCCGGAGACCGAGTACCGGGAGTCGCGCGACAAGGCGGCGGCCGCCGTCCGGGCGGTGCAGATCGCGTCGCGCCTGCGCGGGGCGGGACGGCATGGCGGCTGAGGACGCCGCGGCAGGGGCGGCGCCCCGGCGGCGCGCCGCCGCCGGTCGTGGCCGGGCGGTGCTCGCGCTGCTGGTGCTCGCCGGGCTGGCCGGGGTCGTGACGCTGCCCGCGTGGGTGACGGCCGAGGGGGCCGACGCGCTCGGTGAGCCGGTCGCGGTCACCGTGCGCGGCTCGGCCGCTGCGCCGGGGATCGTCGCCGGCGCGCTGGTGCTCCTCGCGGCGGCCGGTGCGGTGGGGCTCGTCGGCCGGGTGGGGCGCTGGGTGGTCGTCGCCGTCGTGGCCGCCGCCGGCGTGCTCGTCACCGCCTCGGCGCTGGCGGCACGCAGCGGGGCCCGGTCCGTGGCGGAGCGGGCCGCGGCCGACGCGACGGGCGTGGCGACCCTGGCGGGCGAGGCCGTCGTGGGCGCCTGGCCCGTCGTCGCCGCCGCCGTGGGGCTGCTCGCCGTCGCCGCCGCGGCGTGGCTCGCCGTCGCGTCGGGCCGGTGGGCGGCACCGTCCGACCGCCACGAGCGCGCCGCACGGGCCGGCGGTGGGGGCGGTGCCGTCGAGGCCGGCACCCCGGGCGCCGGGACCTCCCGTCCCGTCGCCGCCGCGGGCACCGACGGCACGCCGACCGCGGACGAGCGCAGCACCTGGGACGCGCTGAGCCGGGGCGACGACCCGACCTGAGCGGCGCCCGCGCGTCCGCTAGGGTGACGACACCACGTCATGAAAGGTGTGTTGCCACGATGGTCGAGCAGTCGGTCCGTTCCCCCGGTGTCGTGACCGGTGCCCCGCAGTCCCCGGGTTCCGAGACGCTGCGGCTGCCGCCGTCGGCGCCCCCCACGAACCACGGCCACACCACGGCCGCGTGGACGACCACCGTCATCGTGCTCGTCGGCGCCGTGGCGGCCGCGCTCGGCATGATCGTCGGGCAGGTCTGGCTGTTCTGGGTCGGCATGGGCGTCGCGCTCGGCGGCGTCGTGGTCGGCAAGGTCCTGCAGGTCGCGGGCTACGGCCAGGGCGGCCGGCACACGCTGGAGAAGCAGCGCCGCACCGGCGGGCACTGACGCGTCGCGCGGGTCGGAGCCGTCCGGCTGAACCTGGGCGCACGGGGATCCCACCGCTGGACGGCGGCCCCCGGCTCCGGTACACCTGAGGGGCCGCTGAGAGCGCTCATCTGCGCAGACGCGAACGATCCACCGACGGACCACCACGACAGGAGCGCCATGTCGACGCCCAACCAGCCGCAGGACCCGTACTCCCACCCCGAGGGCGACGGCTCCGGCCAGCAGCCCGGCGGCACGCCCGGCGGCATCCCGCAGTACGGCCAGTACTCGTCCAGCGACCCGGCGGGCGGCTACGGCCAGCCCGGCGCGTACGGCCAGCCCGCGGGCTACGGGCAGCAGGGCTACGCCGCACCGCCGCAGAACTACCTCGTCTTCTCGATCCTCGCGACGGTGCTGTGCTGCATCCCGCTGGGCATCGTGTCGATCGTCTTCGCCTCGCAGGTCAACACGAAGTGGAACGCCGGTGACCAGGCCGGTGCTCTCGAGTCCGCCCGCAAGGCCAAGCAGTGGGCGATCTGGAGCGTCGTCGCAGGCCTGGTGTTCACGATCCTGTACGGGATCCTGATCTTCGCCGGCGTCCTCAGCACGGACTTCACCTCGTCGTACTGAGCCACCGTGGTCACCGACCGGCAGCTTCCCGACGCCGTCGGGTCGGCGCACGCCGACCCGCGCCGCAGCACGTCGCCCCAGGGCGGTGCGCTGCGGCGCGTGGCGTCGGGGCCGCTGCTCGTGGCCGGTGCGGCGGGCGCGGCCCTGGCGGTGCTGGCGACGGTCGACCCGAACCGCCCGGGCCACTACCCGACCTGCCCGTTCCTCATGCTGACCGGGCTCTACTGCCCGGGGTGCGGCTCGCTGCGGGCGCTGCACGACCTCACGCAGCTCGACGTCGCGGGCGCGTGGGGCATGAACCCGCTGCTCGTCGTGGCCCTGCCGTTCCTCGTCGCGAGCTGGCTCGCGTGGACCCGCCGCTCGGCGCGGGGGACCCCCAAGTCGCGCCTGCTGCCCGGGTGGACCGTCAACGCCCTGCTCGTCCTGCTGCTCGTCTACTGGGTGGCCCGCAACGTGCCGGCGCTGGCCCCCTGGCTGGCCCCCTGACCTGCTCCTGCGCGGACGGCGGCGGTCTCGTCGCGTCCCACCGGCTGGGCCGTGGTCGGGCCCTGTGCCCGGCGCCCCCTACGATGGCGAGGGCGGCACCGCGCGGCGGGCAGCCGCGGACTCGGGGGAGATGAGGACCGATGGGCACCGTGCTGGACGACATCGTGGCGGGCGTCCGCGAGGACCTCGCCGTGCGTGAGGCCGCGACGCCGCTGGCCGTGCTCAAGGAGCGCGCCGCCCGCGTGCCCGGCGCGAAGGACTGCGTCTCGCGGCTGCGGCTCGACGACGCCGTCACGGTCATCGCCGAGGTCAAGCGGTCCAGCCCGAGCAAGGGCGCCCTCGCGACGATCACCGACCCGGCCGCGCTCGCCGCCGAGTACGAGAAGGGCGGCGCGACCGTCATCTCGGTGCTCACCGAGCAGCGCCGGTTCAACGGCAGCCTGACCGACCTCGACCACGTGCGCGCCGCGGTGGACATCCCGGTGCTGCGCAAGGACTTCGTCGTCACGCCGTACCAGGTGTGGGAGGCGCGGGCGCACGGCGCCGACCTGGTGCTGCTCATCGTGGCGGCGCTCGAGCAGACCGTCCTGACCTCGCTCGTGGAGCGCGTGCACTCCCTCGGCATGACCGCCCTGGTCGAGGTGCACGACACCGAGGAGGTGCTGCGCGCGGTGGACGCGGGCGCCCGCGTCGTCGGCGTGAACGCCCGGAACCTCAAGACGCTCGACGTGGACCGCGGCACGTTCGCCCGCGTCGCGCCGGCCATCCCGGCGGACGTCGTCAAGGTGGCGGAGTCGGGCGTGCGGGGACCGCACGACGTCATGGACTACGCCCGGGCGGGCGCCGACGCGGTGCTCGTGGGCGAGGCGCTCGTCACGGACGACGCGCCGCGGCAGTCGGTCGCGGACCTCGTGGCGGCGGGCGCGCACCCGTCGCTGCGCGCCGTCCGGCAGTGACACGCACCAGCAGCACGGCAGCGAGGAGCAGCGAGTGACCACGGGTCGGCAGGGTCCGCAGGTCCCCCTGGTGGGGGAGACGCCCGGGGGGCCGCTCGGCACCCACACGGGCCCGTACTTCGGTGACTTCGGTGGCCGGTTCGTCCCGGAGGCGCTGGTCGCGGCGCTCGACGAGCTCGACACGGAGTTCCACAAGGCGCTGGCGGACCCGTCGTTCGGCGCGGAGCTCGCCCGGCTGCACCGCACGTACACCGGGCGGCCGAGCCCGCTCACCGAGGTCAGGCGGTTCGCGGAGCACGTCGCCCCGGGCGTGCGGGTGTTCCTCAAGCGCGAGGACCTCAACCACACCGGCTCGCACAAGATCAACAACGTGCTCGGCCAGGCGCTGCTCGTGAAGCGCATGGGCAAGACGCGCGTGATCGCGGAGACCGGCGCGGGCCAGCACGGTGTGGCCACGGCCACCGCGGCGGCGCTGCTCGACCTCGAGTGCGTCGTCTACATGGGCGAGGAGGACACGCAGCGCCAGGCGCTCAACGTCGCCCGGATGCGGCTGCTCGGCGCGACCGTCGTCCCGGTGACCATCGGGTCGCGCACCCTGAAGGACGCGATCAACGAGGCCCTGCGCGACTGGGTGGCGAACGTCGAGACGACGCACTACCTACTCGGCACCGTGACGGGCCCGCACCCGTTCCCCGAGATGGTCCGCGACTTCCACAAGATCATCGGCGAGGAGGCGAAGGCCCAGCTCGCCGAGGAGATCGGCCGGCTGCCCGACGCCGTGGCGGCCTGCGTGGGCGGCGGGTCCAACGCGATGGGCATCTTCAACGCGTTCCTCGACGACCCGTCGGTGCGGCTGTTCGGCTTCGAGGCCGGTGGCGAGGGCATCGCGTCCGGGCGTCACGCGTCCCGGTTCAGCGGCGGCTCGCCGGGCGTGCTCCAGGGCACCAGG
Source organism: Cellulomonas sp. ES6 (assembly GCF_030053835.1). Lineage (NCBI taxonomy): Bacteria > Bacillati > Actinomycetota > Actinomycetes > Micrococcales > Cellulomonadaceae > Cellulomonas > Cellulomonas sp. ES6. The sequence goes on from NZ_CP125655.1 coordinate 148,564, forward strand.
TCGTACCTGCTCCAGGACGACGACGGCCAGACGCTGCCCAGCCACTCGGTCTCGGCGGGCCTGGACTACCCGAGCGTCGGTCCCGAGCACGCGTGGCTGCACGACATCGGCCGGGCGCAGTACCGGCCCGTCACCGACGCCGAGGCGATGGACGCCTTCCAGCTCCTGTGCCGCACCGAGGGCATCATCCCGGCGATCGAGTCGGCGCACGCCCTCGCGGGCGCGATCCAGCTCGGCCGGGAGGTCGCGGGCTGGGAGACGCCCGACGGCCGCGAGCCCGTCCTGCTGGTGAACCTCTCGGGGCGCGGCGACAAGGACGTGGCGACCGCGGCGGCGTGGTTCGACCTGCTGGAGGACAAGCCGGTCGTGCAGGCGGACGAGGGAGAGCAGCTGTGAGCGACGTGGCGACGACCTCGCGGACGGCCGCGACGCTGGACCGCGTGAAGGCCGAGGGCCGGGCCGCGCTCGTCGGGTACCTGCCGCTCGGCTTCCCGAGCGTCGCGGGTTCCGTCGCCGCCGCCCGCACGATGGTGGAGGCCGGCGTCGACGTGGTCGAGCTCGGCCTGCCGTACTCCGACCCCGTGATGGACGGGCCCGTCATCCAGCACGCCGTCGACCACGCGCTGGCCGGCGGCACCCGGGTGCGCGACGTCCTCGGTGCCGTCGAGCAGATCGCGGCCACCGGCGCGCCCGTGCTCGTCATGACGTACTGGAACCCGGTGCTGCGCTACGGCGTCGACGCGCTCGCCCGCGACCTCGCGTCGGCCGGCGGGGCCGGGCTCATCACGCCGGACCTCATCCCCGACGAGGGTCAGGACTGGATCGCCGCCTCGCGCGAGCACGACCTCGACCGGGTGTTCCTCGTCGCGCCGTCGTCCACGCCCGAGCGCCTGGCGATGACGGCCGCGGCGTCGCGCGGGTTCGTGTACGCGGCGTCCACGATGGGCGTGACGGGGGAGCGGACCACGGTCGGCGCCCGCGCGGAGCAGCTCGTCGCGGACACCCGCGCGGCGGGCGCGGACCACGTGTGCGTCGGCCTGGGCGTGTCCCGGCCGGAGCAGGCGCAGGACATCGGGCGGTACGCGGACGGCGTCATCGTCGGCTCGGCGTTCGTCCGGGCGCTGGCCGGCGCCGACGACGAGCGCGCGGGGCTCGACGCCCTGGCGGCGGTCGCGTCCGGCCTGGCCGACGGCCTCCGCCGCTCCCGCTGACCGGCCCCGCCCGCCGACCCGCGCCGCCCGCCGTCCCGCGCCGCCCGCCGAGGTCGTCACACCCGGCCGAGGTCGTCACGTGCACGTGACGACCTCGGCCCGACGTGACGACCTCGCGCGCCCGGGCGCTGCCGGACGCGCTGCCGACCGCCCAGCGGCGTGGCCTAGGCTCGCGTCGTGATCCTCAGCCTCGCCACGGCCCTCCCGGCCGCGATCCCGAGCCCGTCGCAGGGCGTCTGGCACCTCGGCCCGGTGCCGCTGCGCGCCTACGCCCTGGCGATCCTGCTCGGCATCGTCGCGGCCGTCCTGCTGACCCAGCGGCGGTGGAGGGAGCGTGGCGGCGACCCCGACCAGGTGCTCGAGATCGCGTTCTGGGCGGTCCCGTTCGGCATCGTCGGCGGCCGGCTGTACCACGTGGTCTCCTCGCCGGACGCGTACTTCGGGGCGGGCGGCGACCCGTGGAAGGCGTTCGCGATCTGGGAGGGCGGCCTCGGCATCTGGGGGGCGATCGCGCTGGGTGCGGTCGGCGCGTACATCGGCTGCCGCCGGCAGGGCGTGTCGTTCCCGGTGTTCGCGGACGCGCTGGCTCCCGGCCTCCTGGTCGCGCAGGCCATCGGGCGGCTCGGCAACTGGTTCAACCAGGAGCTGTTCGGCGGCCCGACGACGCTGCCCTGGGGCCTGCGGATCGACGACGCGCACCTGCCCGCCGGCTACGAGCCCGGCACGCTGTTCCACCCGACGTTCCTGTACGAGCTGCTGTGGAACCTGGCCGGCGCGGCGCTGCTCATCTGGCTCGACCGCCGGTTCCGGCTCGGTCACGGCCGGGTGTTCTGGCTGTACGTCGTGGTCTACACGACGGGGCGGCTGTGGATCGAGCTGCTGCGCATCGACCCCGCGGAGATGATCGGCCCGTTCCGGCTCAACGTGTGGACGTCGATCATCGTCGGGCTGGGCGCGCTGGTAGCGTTCGTGGTCGTCGGACGTCGTCATCCTGGACGCGAGACCACACCCGACCTGCGCGGATCCGGTACGCAGGACGCCGATGTGGAGGAGCACGGCACCGCCCGCTGACCGCGGCTCAGCCCGTGTGACCCACGTCACTTTCTCGCGATGTGAGCGCCTGTGTTTCCGGCAGGTATCGTCGCCACACTGTTGCCCGGGCCGATGACGTCCCAGCCCCCCAAGCTCTATCTGGCCCCCACGGGTCGTGAGGACGGTGCTGATGGCCGCGTCGCCACTGCGTCTCGGTGCTTCCCCCGCCGTGCCGCGTCCGGGTCTGTACGACCCGGCCGCCGAGCACGACGCGTGCGGGTTCGCGTTCGTCGCGACGCTGCGCGGCACCCCCGGCCGCGACATCGTGGACGCCGGGCTGACCGCGCTGCTCAACCTCGACCACCGCGGTGCGGTGGGCGCGGAGGAGAACAGCGGCGACGGCGCCGGCATCCTCACGCAGATCCCCGACGCGTTCCTGCGCGACGTCGTCGACGCCGAGCTGCCGCCCGCCGGCCGCTACGCGATCGGCATGGCGTACCTGCCGCAGGACGACGAGGAGCGGACCGTCGCGGTGCGCGCCGTCGAGGCGATCGCGGCGGAGGAGAAGCTCGACGTGCTCGCGTGGCGCGACGTGCAGGTGACGGCGGACCTCGTCGGCCCGACCGCCCGTGCCGCCATGCCGGTGTTCCGCCAGCTCGTCGTGGCGGACCCGTCGCGCGAGCTCGCGGGGATCGACCTGGACCGCCGGGCGTTCCGGCTCCGCAAGCGCGCCGAGCGCGAGCTGGGCGTGTACTTCGCGTCGCTGTCCGCCCGCACGCTCACCTACAAGGGCATGCTCACCACCGGGCAGCTCGAGCCGTTCTTCGCCGACCTGTCGGACCCGCGGTACGCCTCCGAGCTCGCGCTGGTCCACTCGCGGTTCTCCACCAACACGTTCCCGTCGTGGCCGCTGGCGCAGCCGTTCCGGATGGTCGCCCACAACGGCGAGATCAACACCGTGCGCGGCAACCGCAACTGGGTGGCCGCCCGCGAGGGGATGCTGCGCTCCGAGCTGCTGGGCGACCTGACGCCGCTGCTGCCCGTGTGCACGCCGGGCGGGTCGGACTCCGGCTCGTTCGACGAGGTGCTCGAGCTGCTGCACCTGGCCGGCCGGTCGCTGCCGCACGCGATCATGATGATGATCCCGGAGGCGTGGGAGAACCACGCCCAGATGGATCCCGCGCGCCGCGCGTTCTACGAGTACCACGCGAGCCTCATGGAGCCGTGGGACGGCCCGGCGGCGATGACGTTCACGGACGGCACGCTGATCGGCTCCGTGCAGGACCGCAACGGCCTGCGCCCGGGGCGGTTCTGGGTCACCGAGGACGGGCTCGTCGTCATGGCGTCGGAGGCCGGCGTCCTGGACCTCGACCCGGCGACGGTCGTGCGCAAGGGCCGGCTGGAGCCGGGGCGCATGTTCCTCGTCGACACCGGCCAGGGCCGGATCGTCGAGGACGAGGAGATCAAGGCCCAGCTCGCCGCCCAGCGCCCGTACGCCGAGTGGGTCCGCGAGAACTCCGTCTACCTGGAGCAGCTGCCGGAGCGGGAGCACATCGCGCACTCGTCGGCCTCCGTCCGCCGGCGCCAGCGCACGTTCGGGTACACGGAGGAGGAGCTGAAGATCCTCCTGACGCCCATGGGCGCCACGGGCGCCGAGCCGCTGGGCGCGATGGGCTCCGACACCCCCGTCGCGGTCCTGTCGCAGCGGCCGCGCATGCTGTTCGACTACTTCACGCAGATGTTCGCGCAGGTGACGAACCCGCCGCTGGACGCGATCCGCGAGGAGCTGGTGACCTCCATCGGCGGGGCGATCGGCCCGGAGCCGAACCTGCTCGAGGACACCCCGCTGCACGCCCGCAAGCTCGTGCTGCCGTTCCCGGTGCTCGACAACGACGGCCTGGCGAAGATCGTCAAGATCGACAAGGACCCGGCGATGGCCGGGATCTTCCGCGCGACGATCGTGCGCGGCCTGTACGCGGCGTCCGGCGGCGGCGAGGCGCTCGAGCAGCGCCTCGAGGAGATCTTCGCGGAGTGCGACCAGGCCATCGCCGACGGCGTGAGCTTCCTGGTGCTGTCCGACCGCGACTCCGACGCCGACCGCGCGCCGATCCCGTCGCTGCTGCTGCTGTCCGCGGTGCACCACCACCTGCTGCGCCGGCACACCCGCACCCAGGTGTCGCTCGTCGTCGAGGCCGGTGACGTCCGCGAGGTGCACCACGTCGCGCTGCTGATCGGCTACGGCGCGGCGGCGGTCAACCCGTACCTGGCCATGGAGTCCGTCGAGGACCTCGCGGCGAACGGCTACCTGCCGGGCGTGAGCCCCGAGCAGGCGGTGAAGAACCTCATCAAGGCGCTCGGCAAGGGCGTCCTGAAGGTCATGTCGAAGATGGGCATCTCGACCATCGCGTCCTACCGCGGGGCGCAGGTGTTCGAGGCGATCGGCCTGTCGCACGCGCTGGTCGACCGGTACTTCACCGGCACCACCAGCCGGCTCGGGGGCATCGGCCTGGACGTCATCGCGGCCGAGGTCGCCGCGCGGCACGCCGACGCGTACCCGGCGAACGGCAACCGGCTGGCCCACCGCCGGCTCGCGACCGGCGGCGAGTACCAGTGGCGCCGCGACGGCGAGGACCACCTGTTCGACCCGGAGACCGTGTTCCGGCTGCAGCACTCCACCCGCACGCGGCAGATGGACGTGTTCCGGTCGTACACCCACCGCGTGAACGAGCAGTCGCAGCGGCTCATGACGCTGCGCGGGCTGCTCGAGCTCAAGGACGGCGAGCGCCCCCCGGTCCCGGTCGACGAGGTCGAGCCGGTCAGCGAGATCGTCAAGCGGTTCAGCACGGGCGCGATGTCCTACGGCTCCATCTCGATGGAGGCCCACGAGACCCTCGCGATCGCGATGAACCGGCTCGGCGCCAAGTCGAACACCGGCGAGGGCGGCGAGGACCCGGAGCGCCTGCACGACCCGGAGCGCCGCTCCGCGATCAAGCAGATCGCGTCGGGCCGGTTCGGCGTGACGTCGGAGTACCTGACGTTCGCGGACGACATCCAGATCAAGCTCGCCCAGGGCGCCAAGCCGGGCGAGGGCGGCCAGCTGCCCGGCCCGAAGGTGTACCCGTGGGTCGCGCGGACCCGGCACTCGACGCCGGGCGTCGGCCTCATCTCGCCGCCGCCGCACCACGACATCTACTCGATCGAGGACCTGGCGCAGCTCATCCACGACGCCAAGAACGCGAACCCGCGGGCGCGGATCCACACCAAGCTCGTCAGCGAGTTCGGCGTCGGCACCGTGGCGGCGGGCGTGGCCAAGGCGCACTCCGACGTCGTGCTCATCTCGGGCCACGACGGCGGCACCGGCGCCTCGCCGCTGACGAGCCTCAAGCACGCCGGCACGCCCTGGGAGATCGGCCTGGCCGAGACCCAGCAGACGCTCGTGCTCAACAACCTGCGCGACCGGGTGGTCGTGCAGGTGGACGGCCAGCTCAAGACGGGCCGGGACGTCGTCATCGGTGCGCTGCTCGGCGCGGAGGAGTTCGGCTTCGCGACCGCGCCGCTCGTGGTCTCGGGCTGCATCATGATGCGCGTCTGCCACCAGGACACCTGCCCGGTGGGCGTCGCGACGCAGAACCCGGAGCTGCGCTCCCGGTTCACCGGCAAGCCGGAGTTCGTCGTCACGTTCTTCGAGTTCATCGCCCAGGAGGTCCGGGAGATCCTGGCCGGGCTCGGGTTCCGCAGCATCGAGGAGGCCGTCGGCCACGTCGAGCTGCTCGACACCCGCAAGGCCGTGGACCACTGGAAGGCGCAGGGCCTGGACCTCGCGCCCGTGCTCGCGCAGCCGGAGCCCGTCCCGGGGTCGTCGCTGCACCACGTGCACGACCAGGACCACGGCCTGGACCGCGCCCTGGACAACCAGTTCATCGCGATGGCGGGGCCGGCCCTGGAGGACGCCCGCCCGGTGCGCATCGAGCTGCCGGTGCGCAACGTCAACCGGACGGTCGGCACGATGCTCGGCCACGAGGTCACGCGGCGCTACGGCGGCGAGGGCCTGCCGGACGACACGATCGAGGTCGTGCTGACGGGCTCGGCGGGGCAGTCGTTCGGGGCGTTCCTGCCGCGCGGCATCACGCTGCGGCTCGAGGGCGACGCGAACGACTACGTCGGCAAGGGCCTGTCGGGCGGCCGGGTCGTCGTGCGGCCCGACCGCAACGCCGTCCTCAGCGGCGAGCACAACGTCATCGCCGGCAACGTCATCGGCTACGGCGCGACCTCGGGCGAGCTGTTCCTCCGCGGCGTGGTCGGCGAGCGGTTCGGCGTGCGGAACTCCGGCGCGACGCTGGTCGTCGAGGGCGTGGGGGACCACGGCTGCGAGTACATGACCGGCGGCACCGTCGTGGTGCTCGGACGGACGGGGCGCAACTTCGCGGCCGGCATGTCCGGCGGCACGGCGTACGTGCTGGACCTCAAGCCGGAGCGCGTCAACGTGCAGGGTGTCGCCTCGGGCGAGCTCGGCCTGGCGCCGCTCGACGACGAGGACGCGCAGGTCGTGCTGGCGCTGCTGCGGCGGCACGCGGACGAGACGGGCTCGCGGGTCGCGGCGGAGCTGCTCGCCGACTGGTCCGGCGACGGCGGCACGGCGCGCGCCCGGTTCACCCGGGTGCAGCCGACCGAGTACGCCCGCGTGCGCGCGGCACTGGCGAAGGCCGAGGCGGACGGGCTGGACCCGAGCGCCCCCGGCGTGTGGGAGGGCATCCTGGAGGTGGCACGTGGCTGACCCCCGTGGGTTTCTGAAGGTGCGGGAGCGCGAGCTGCCCGCCAACCGTCCGGTGCCCCTGCGGCTCATGGACTGGCGCGAGGTGCACGAGCACCGCAGCGTCGCCGACGACCCGCAGTCCGCGACCCTGCTGCACCGGCAGGCCGGGCGCTGCATGGACTGCGGCGTGCCGTTCTGCCACAACGGCTGCCCGCTCGGGAACCTCATCCCCGAGTGGAACGACCTGGTGTGGCGCGGCCAGTGGGGCGACGCGATCGAGCGCCTGCACGCGACGAACAACTTCCCGGAGTTCACGGGCCGGATCTGCCCGGCCCCGTGCGAGTCGGCGTGCGTGCTGGGGATCAACCAGCCCGCGGTGACGATCAAGAACATCGAGGTCTCGATCATCGACGAGGCCTTCGACCGCGGGCTCGTGCAGCCGCAGGTGCCGCAGCGCCTCTCCGGGCACACCGTCGCCGTCGTGGGCTCCGGCCCCGCCGGTCTGGCGGCCGCCCAGCAGTTGACGCGCGCCGGGCACACCGTGGCGGTGTACGAGCGGGACGACGCGATCGGCGGTCTGCTGCGGTACGGCGTGCCGGACTTCAAGCTCGAGAAGCGGCACATCGACCGCCGCCTCGAGCAGATGGCGGCGGAGGGCACCCGCTTCCGCCCGAACGTGGCGATCGGCCGCGACATCACCTGGGAGCAGCTGCGTGCCCGGTACGACGCCGTGGTGGTCGCCACCGGCGCGACCGTGCCGCGCGAGCTGCCGCTGCCGGGCCGCGAGCTGGCGGGCATCCACCCGGCGATGGAGTACCTGCACCGCTCGAACGCCCAGGTGGCGGGCAAGGCGGTGCCGGACCCGATCGACGCGCGCGGCAAGCACGTGGTGGTCATCGGCGGCGGCGACACCGGCTCCGACTGCGTCGGCACCGCGCTGCGGCAGGGTGCCGCGTCGGTCACGACCCTGGCGATCGGCAAGCAGCCCCCGGTGGAGCGCCCGGCGAACCAGCCGTGGCCGACCGACCCGGTGCTGTTCGAGGTGTCGTCCTCGCACGAGGAGGGCGGCGAGCGCGCGTACCTGGCGTCGACCGTGGCGTTCGTCGGCGACGACGAGGGCCGGGTCACGCACCTGCGGCTCGCGACGACCGAGTACCTGCCCGACGGCCGCCGCGTCCCCACCCCGGGAACGGAGCGCGACGTGCCGGCGGACCTGGTGCTCATCGCCATGGGCTTCACGGGCCCGGAGACGCAGGAGCTCGTCGAGCAGGCCGGCGTCGACCTCACCGCGCGCGGCACGGTGGCGCGCACGGACGACTTCGCGACGTCCGTGCCCGGCGTGTTCGTGGCCGGCGACGCGGGCCGCGGCCAGTCGCTCATCGTGTGGGCGATCGCCGAGGGCCGCGCGGCCGCCGCGGCGGTCGACACCTACCTCGGCGGGTCGACCGAGCTGCCCGCGCCGGTGACGGCGGGGACGGTCGCGCTGCGCGCCTGAGACGGTGCCGACGGTGCCCGGGCGGGGCGACCCGCCCGGGCACCGTCGTGTCCGGGCCGCGCGTGCGCGTGCGGCGGTCGCGCCGGCGTCGCGGTCGTGCCCGCGGCGACCCGCCGCGTCCGTGATGCGGGACGGCACGGTCCACGGGTCGGGCCGGGAGGCGGGACGTTCGGTCCAGTCCGGGGCCCGCGCGGAGCCGTAGGTTCGGGCACCATGGCCGACCCCCGGGGCTTCCTCGCCCACCGCTCGCGCGAGCTGCCCGCGAACCGTCCCGTGGCGCTGCGGCTCCTGGACTGGCGCGAGGTCCACGCGCACCGCGCCGGCCACCCGGAGGACCTGGAGCGGCTGCACCGGCAGTCGTCGCGGTGCATGGACTGCGGCGTCCCGTTCTGCCACCACGCGTGCCCGCTCGGCAACCTCATGCCGGAGTGGAACGACCTGGTGTGGCGGGGCCAGTGGGGCGACGCCGTCGAGCGGATGCACGCGACGAACAGCTTCCCGGAGATCACCGGGCGGGTGTGCCCGGCGCTGTGCGAGGCGTCCTGCGTGCTGGGCCTCAACCAGGAGGCGGTGACGATCCGCGAGATCGAGCTGGCGATCGCCGAGGAGGGCTTCGCTCGCGGGCTCGTGGAGCCGCAGGTGCCGCAGTGGCTCACCGGCCAGACCGTGGCCGTCGTCGGCTCCGGCCCCGCCGGCCTGGCCGCGGCGCAGCAGCTCACGCGCGCCGGGCACACGGTGGCGGTGTACGAGCGCGCGGACGCGCCCGGCGGCCTGCTGCGGTACGGCATCCCCGAGTACAAGCTCGAGAAGGCCGTGCTGGACCGGCGCATCGCCCAGATGACCGCCGAGGGGACCCGGTTCCGGTGCGGCGTCGAGGTCGGCGCCGACGTCTCCGGCGAGGAGCTGCGGGACCGGTACGACGCCGTGCTGCTGTGCGTCGGGTCCACCGTCCCGCGCGACCTGCCGGTACCGGGGCGCGACCTGGCCGGCGTGCTGCCCGCGATGGACTACCTGGTGCCCGCCAACCGGGCCGCGGTCGGCCTGCCCGCGCCCGGCCAGGTGCTCGCGACCGGGCTCGACGTGGTGGTCGTGGGCGGCGGCGACACCGGCGCGGACTGCCTCGGCACGGCGCTGCGCCAGGGCGCCCGGTCGGTCACGCAGCTCGAGATCATGCCGGCCCCGCCCGCCGAGCGGTCGCCCGAGCAGCCGTGGCCGCTGTGGCCGGTGCTGTTCAAGGTGTCGTCGGCGCACGAGGAGGGCGGCGAGCGGGAGTTCGCCGCCGCGACCACGGCGCTGCTCGGGGACGACGCCGGGCACGTGCGGGCGCTGCGTCTCGCCGAGGTCCGCCTCGAGGACGGCCGCCCGGTGCCCGTGCCCGGCACGGAGCGGGAGGTCCCGGCCCAGCTGGTGCTGCTCGCCCTCGGCTTCACCGGGCCGGAGCAGGGGCCGCTCCTGGAGCAGCTCGGCCTCGCGACCGGCCCGCGGGGGACGGTCGAGCGCCGCGACGACTTCAGGACCAAGGTCCCGGGTGTCTACGTCGCCGGTGACGCAGGCCGCGGGCAGTCCCTCGTGGTGTGGGCCGTGGCTGAGGGCCGTGCCGCTGCGGCGGCCGTAGACTCCTACCTGTCCGGCAGTACCGCGCTGCCCGCTCCGGTGACCGCGAGCACGGCTGCGATGCGGCCGTGACCCACCACCCGCGTACGTCCGGGCCGCTCCGTGCCCAGCAGGACGTTCGGTCCGAACCGCCATCCACGAAAGGCCTAGGCTTTCCCCATGCGTAGAGCGAAGATCGTCTGCACCATCGGCCCCGCCACGGAGTCCGCCGAGCAGATCCAGGCCCTGGTGGACGCCGGCATGGACGTCGCGCGGCTGAACCGCAGCCACGGCGACACCGAGGTGCACAAGCGCGTGTACGACAACGTGCGCGCCGCCGCGAAGGCGTCGGGCCGGTCGGTGGCCGTCCTGGTCGACCTGCAGGGCCCGAAGATCCGCCTCGGCCGCTTCGTCGAGGGCAAGCACGAGCTCGCCGAGGGTGACGTCTTCACGATCACCACCGAGGACGTGCCGGGCACCAAGGAGCTCGTCTCCACGACCCACAAGGGCCTCGCGGACGACGCCCGCGTCGGCGACCCGCTGCTCATCGACGACGGCCGCGTGCTGGTGCGCGTCACCGCCGTCGAGGGCCCGCGCGTGGTCACCCGCGTCGAGGTCGGCGGCCCGGTCTCCAACAACAAGGGCATCAACCTGCCGGGCGTTGCCGTCTCCGTCCCCGCGATGAGCGAGAAGGACGAGGAGGACCTGCGCTGGGCCCTGCGCACCGGCGCCGACATCATCGCCCTGTCCTTCGTCCGCAACGCCGCCGACTACGACGACGTGCGCCGGATCATGGAGGAGGAGGGCCGGGTCGTCCCGGTCATCGCCAAGGTCGAGAAGCCGCAGGCCGTCGAGAACCTGGCCGAGATCGTCGACGCGTTCGACGGCATCATGGTCGCCCGCGGCGACCTCGGCGTGGAGCTCCCGCTGGAGCAGGTCCCGCTGGTCCAGAAGCGCGCCGTCGAGCTGGCCCGCCGCAACGCCAAGCCGGTCATCGTCGCCACGCAGGTGCTCGAGTCGATGACGAACAACCCGCGCCCGACGCGTGCCGAGACCTCGGACTGCGCCAACGCGGTGCTCGACGGCGCGGACGCGGTCATGCTGTCCGGCGAGACCAGCGTCGGCGAGTACCCGATCGAGACGGTCCGCACCATGGCCCGGATCATCGAGGCGACCGAGGAGCTCGGCCGGGAGCGCATCGCCCCGCTCGGCTCGACCCCGCACACCCGCGGTGGCGCGATCACCCGCGCGGCGGCCGAGATCGGCGAGACGCTCGGCGTGAAGTACCTCGTCACGTTCACGCAGTCCGGTGACTCGGCGCGCCGCATGTCGCGCCTGCGCTCGCCGATCCCGCTGCTCGCCTTCACCCCGAAGGCCGCGGTGCGCAACATCCTGTCGCTGAGCTGGGGCGTGCAGACCTACGAGGTCCCGCAGGTCGAGCACACCGACGCGATGGTGCAGCAGGTCGAGTCCACCCTGCGCGCCCAGGGCCTGGCCGAGGTCGGCGACTACGTCGTCGTCGTCGCCGGCACCCCGGTCGGCGTCGTCGGGTCGACCAACACGGTCGTCGTGCACAAGATCGGCGACGAGGCCGCGGGCCGCATCGCCTGACGTCACCGTCGCACCCGCCGAGGGCCCCGCAGCCGCGTGCTGCGGGGCCCTCGGCGCGTCCGGGCCCCGGCGAGGGCCGATCAGGGCCGCGCTGCCATGAGGCGCTCGGCGACCGCGGCGACCTCCTGCGGCGTGCCGACGATCTCGAAGTGCGTCTCGTCGGGCCGGTCGAAGTCGCCACCCCACGCCACCACCGGCGCGAACTCGGCGAGGATGTCCCGCACCGTGGCGACCTGGGCCTCGGTGAACGTGCCGGACTCGCCCTCCGGGTGCGCCGTCGCGTTGAAGTCGACCGCCGTGCCCGAGGCGTGGTTGGACAGCGGGTCGCCGTCCTCGCGCTGCTCCGCGGCCGCCCAGCCCCACGAGGTCGCGCGGTCGATCGGCTCCACCTCGTCGTTGAAGCGGTCCGCCACGTGGATGAGGACGACGTCGACGTCGCCGGCGCGCACGCGTCCCGTGACCCAGGCGAACGGCGTCAGCCGGCGGTCGTGCGCCTCGCCGATCGCGGGCCAGCCGTTGGCCGTCGTCGGGCCGGTCCCGAGGACCGGCGGGCGACCGAGCACCCGGACGCCGACGGCCGCACCGGCCAGGAGCGCCAACGCGATCCCGGCGACCGCGAGCACCACGCCCGGCCCGCGCCGGGGGTCGGGGACGTGGCGTGCCCGGCGCCGGGCGGGCGCGCGCGGCGAGGGTGAGGGCGGCGGCGGTGCCGCACCGGCGGAGGTCGCGGTGACGGGGGACGAGGGCACGGGCGCTCCGGGGGCTGGTCGCGGGTGGCGTGGCCGGCCGCGTCACGGGCGCCGTCGGGGCGGTCGGGCGCGTGCGGCCGCCTCCATCGTGCTCGGCGGGCGGGGGTGGACGGGGTCCACCTGCCACGCCGGTGGCAGGCCGCAGCGGCGCACGGGAGCCCGGGACCGACGGCCCTGGTGGGACGCCCCGCCGGCTGGTGGAGTGGCGGGCATGACACGTGCGCGGCGGGTGCTGGCCGGGATCGGGGTCGTCGCGGGGGCCGCGGTCGTGCGGCACCGGGCGCTCCACTGGGGTGCGACGCAGGTCGAGCGCGCCGTGGACCTCCCGGGCGACGGCCTGCTCGTGCGGTCCGACCTCACCGCGACGCGGGCGATCACCGTCGCCGCGCCGCCCGGGCGCGTGTGGCCGTGGCTGGTGCAGCTCGGCTGGGGGCGTGGCGGCTTCTACTCCTACGACGCGCTCGAGAACCTCATCGGGCTCGGCATCCACTCGGCGGAGCGTGTGGAGCCGCAGTGGCAGGGCCTCGCCGTGGGCGACGCGGTGCACCTCGCGCCGCAGGTGGGGCTCGAGGTGCGCGTGCTCGAGCCCGAGCGCGCCCTGGTGCTCGCCGGCACCGCGCCGCAGGGCGGTCCCGCCGCGGTGCCCTACGACTTCACGTGGGCGTTCGTGCTCCGGCCCGGGCCCGAGGCCGGCACGACGCGCCTGGTCGTGCGCGAGCGGTACCTCTGCCGCACACCCGCGGCCCGGCCGCTGGTCGAGGTGGTGTCGGTGCTCAGCACCGTGATGTCCGAGCGGATGCTGCGGGGCGTCCGCGACCGCGCGGAGCGTGCCGCGTAGCGCGGTCGGCCACCACGGCATAGCGTCGGGAGGACGGGACCGGCGCCCGGGTGCACGGGTCCCGCGGGACGGACGGACGACGGGAGCGGGCGTGGACGGGATCGGGGTGCTGACCGACGGGTTCGGCCGGATCGGCGGGCTGGTGCACGGCGTGCTGGACGGCCTGGGGGAGCAGGAGCTCACCGCCCGCCTCGGCCCGGAGGCCAACACGATCGCCTGGCTGGTGTGGCACCTGGCACGCGTGGAGGACGCCCAGGTCGCCGACCTCGCCGGGACCGAGCAGGTCTGGCACGCGCAGGGCTTCGCCGACCGGTTCGCGCTGCCGTTCGACCGCGGTGCCACCGGGTACGGGCAGTCGCCGGACGAGGTCGCGCAGGTGCGCGCGGACGCGTCGCTGCTGGGGGAGTACGCCGACGCGACGCGCGCCGCGACCGACGCCTACCTGGCGACCCTCGAGGACGCCGACCTCGCCCGCGTGGTCGACGAGCGCTGGGACCCGCCGGTGACGGTCGGCGTCCGGCTCGTCAGCGTCCTGGGGGACGTGCTCGAGCACGCCGGGCAGGCGGCGTACGTGCGCGGCGTCGTCACCGGGCGCTGACCGCCGCGCGCCCCGAGCACCCGCACCGACCCCGCCGACCCGTGCGCGTCGAGCCCGTCAGCCCCGAGGTCGTCGTCCGGCGCCTCACCGACCGCGTCGACGCCGACCTGGCGGGTGCGGCGCCCGGACGGCGGTGGCGGGTCGTCCTCGACGGCGCACCGCCCACCCTCCCGGGTGACCTGGCGGAGGCGCTGGTCGACCCGTTGCGGGCCCGCGGGCACGCGGTGGTCGTCGTGGCGGCGGCCGACTTCCTCCGTCCCGCCGGGGTCCGCCTCGAGCAGGGCCGCACGGACCCGGACGCGCTGCTCGACGACGCGCTCGACGACGCCGCGCTGGTCCGGGAGGTGCTGCACCCGCTCGGCCCGGACGGCGACGGGACCTACCTGCCCGCGCTGCGCGACGCCGCCCGCGACCGCTCGGCGCGCGCCCGGCGCACCGCGGCCCCCGCGGGATCGGTGCTGCTGCTGCACGGCGGCCTGCTGCTCGGGCGGCGGCTGCCGGCCGACCTGACCGTGCACCTCGCCGTCCGTCCCGCCACCCTGGCCCGGCTGACACCGCCGCAGGACGCGTGGCGCCTGGCCGCGGAGGAGCGGTACCGCACGGAGGCGGACCCGGAGGGCACCGCGGACGTGGTCGTGCGCGTCGACGACCCGAGGCGGCCCGGCTGGGTCGTCGAGCGCTGAGCGGCGCCGGGGCCGGAGGTCCGTGGCAGCGCTCGTCCCGCGGGTGCATCCTGGGTGCGGGAGGCGAGGACGATGGCGGCGACGACGAGGTCGGCGGAGTACGACGCGTTCGGGCCCTGGGTCGACCGGGTCCGCGGACTCCAGGACGTGCCGCGGCTCTACCGCGACCACCCGCTCGACCTGGCGGCCAGCAGGCTGGTGCTCAAGGTCCCGCGCGACATCGCCCGGCGCGACGCGACGCCCGACATGGACCTCTACGACCACCTGCTCGTCCTCGGTCCCGACCGCTTCACCGCGCTGAGCCGCCGCGAGGGCGCGCGCTACGACGTGCGGGAGGTGCCGTACGCCGGCGTCGCCGCGGTCCGCACCAGCGTCGACCTGCTCGACGGCCGGCTCACCGTGCACGCGCTGACCGGGAGCCCGGTGCAGGTGCGGTTCAGCGGCTCCTCGGCGGACGTCGTCGGCGGCTTCGTCGACCTGCTGCGGCTGCTCGCCTGGCCGGCCGGCGCCGGCGGGGCGGACGCGGAAGCGCCGGCGCCGGGCGGTCCGGTGGACGACCACGGGCGCGTGCTGTCCCGCCGGGCGCTGGGCGACCGCGAGATCGGCCTCGTCGGCGCGTACCGGGAGGTCGCGGACCGCGAGCCCCGCCTCCGCACGCTCGCGGCGCACCCGCGGCGCGTCGTCACGCCGGCGTCCGGCGCGAGCCGCCTGCTGCACCTGCTGCACCCCATGACCGTCCAGGGCGCGGTCATCTGCTCCGACGGCCGCGAGCTCCAGGTGTTCGGCCGCGCGGCGTGGCTGGTCCGCGGCCGCACCCCGGTGCACTCCGAGTCGCGCCTGGTCCTGCCGGTCGCGCGCCTGACCGCCGTGCAGGAGCTCAGGCACCCGCGCTACCCGGACGTCACGGTCGTGGTGCTGCGCGCCGGCAACACCGAGATCGAGCTGCCGGTCCCGTCGGACTCCGACGCGCGGCGGGTGCTCACCGGCCTGGCACCGGGGGCGTGAGGGAGAGGCGTCCCGGGAGCGCCCGACCCCGGCCGGGCGCCGTCGAGCGCCCTGCTACCTCTTGGTGACGGTCACGTCGACGGTGTCACCGACGTCCTTGCCGAGCGCCCGGCGGACCTTCGCGCTGAGCGAGATCATGTGCGCGCCCGTCCCGGTGACCATGGCCCCGACGTCGTCCAGGACGACGTCGTCGACCGTCGCGTCGACCCTGACGGTCCTGCCGGTCCCGAAGAACTCAGCGGATCCCGGGATCTCGACGCAGCTCCACACGTCCCCCTTGATCTCGACGCCGATCGACGTCCGGAAGCTCAGCTTCTCCGTGGTCACGCGCCGAGCCTATGCGGCCTCCGCGCGACCCGCCCTCCGCGGTGGCCCACCGGAGGCCGCCGCGGTCGTCGCGCCCGGCCGGGGTCGCGACCGAGCCGGGGGGGCGTGACCTGCACCCGGGGACGACGAGAGCCCCAGGTCTGTGACCTGGGGCTCTGCGTGGTGGGCGATACTGGGATCGAACCAGTGACCTCTTCCGTGTCAGGGAAGCGCGCTACCGCTGCGCCAATCGCCCGGGCGATACGAGGTGGAGATGGGATTCGAACCCACGTATACGGCTTTGCAGGCCGCTGCCTCGCCTCTCGGCCACTCCACCCTGAGACCTCAGTCCTCAGCGACCGAGGTGGTCGGCCGGGAGTGTCTGCCTCCGAGCGGACGACGGGATTCGAACCCGCGACCCTCACCTTGGCAAGGTGATGCTCTACCACTGAGCCACGTCCGCGCGCCACGTTCCACCGGTTCTCACCGGCTTTCCGGGTGCGTCGAGAACTTTAGCCCAGTCCGGACGCGAGAGTCCAACCGGCCCCCGGCACCCCCGGAGTTCCGCACGATCACGCGGGTCGCCCGGCGTGTCGGCCGGCGCGGACGTGCGCCGGGGGAGTCGCGGGGCGGCGGCTGGCTACCGTGAGCCCGTGTCCCGCGACTCCCGTGCCGCTCGCCGCCGCCCCGTCCGCCGGCCGGACGGGGCCGCGGGCGGCGTGGCGTGGTTCGGCGGGCGGGTGCTGCACGACGCGGTCGAGCACGTGCCGGACGTGGCCGCCGAGCCGGACCGCCTCCGGGCGCCGGGGCACTGGGTGCTGGTCGGGGAGTTCGAGGGGCGGGTCGCGGCCTGGCGGTTCGCGTCGTCGCGACCTGGTGCCGTCGACGACGACGACGGCACGGGGTGGCACGGCCCCGGCCCCGGGAGCTGGCGGTCGTCGCTGTCCCGGCAGGGGTACGTCGACGGCGTCGGGGCGGTGCGGTCCGCGATCCGGGAGGGGACGGTCTACCAGGCCAACCTCTGCCGGGTGCTGAGCGCCCCGCTGCCCGCCGGTCCGGGCGGCGCCGAGCCCGACGCGCGCGCCCTGGGCGCCCTGCTCGCGGCGGGCAACCCCGCGCCGTACGCGGGCGGCGTCCACGTCCCGGCGGGGGCGGCGGTGCCGCCGGTGTGGGTGGTCACCGCGTCGCCGGAGCTCTTCCTGCGGGTCGCGGACGGCTGGGTGACGTCCGCGCCGATCAAGGGCACCGCGCCGGAGCCGGAGGGCCTGACCGCCAAGGACCACGCCGAGAACGTGATGATCACCGACCTGGTGCGCAACGACCTCCAGCGGGTGTGCGAGCCGGGGACGGTCGAGGTCACGACGCTGCTGGGCGTCGAGCGGCACCCGGGCCTCGCCCACCTCGTCTCGACGGTGCGCGGCCGTCTCCGCGCGGACGTGCTGGGCGGTCCGCTCTGGGGCGACCTGCTGGGGGCGACGTTCCCGCCCGGCTCGGTGTCCGGGGCGCCGAAGCGGGCGGCGCTCGACCTGCTGGCGTCCCTCGAGCCCGTGCCCCGCGGGGTGTACTGCGGCGCGGTCGGCCTGGTCGACATCGCGGAGGACGGCGCCGTGGCCGGCGAGCTGGCCGTCGGGATCCGGACGTTCGCGTGGCGGGACGGCATGCTGCGGTTCGGGACCGGTGCGGGCATCACGTGGGGGAGCGACGCCGAGGCCGAGTGGGCGGAGACGGAGCTCAAGGCGCGGCGGCTCGTCGCGCTGGCGTCGGGCGCGGGGGACGCGGCCCCGGTGCGAGACTGACCGGCGTGGTGACGGCGACGACGGTGCTGTGGGCGGACGGGCGGCTCCGCGACCCGGCCGAGCCCGTGCTGCCCGGCACCGACGCCGGGTTCACGACCGGGCTCGGGGTGTTCGAGACCTGCGCGGTGCGGTCGGGGCGCGCGTTCGCCCTGAGCCGGCACCTGGCGCGGCTCGCCGCCTCGCTGCGGGCGCTGGACCTGCCGCCCGTCCCGGAGCAGGACGTGCGCGAGGCCGTCACGGCCGTCCTCGGCGCGGGGGGTCCGGAGGTGGGCCGGCTCCGGGTCACCGTGGGCGCGGGCGTCCCGTCCAGGCGCCCCTCGCTCGTGGTCGCCGCCGGCCCGGCGCCCGTCCGCGGTCCCGCGCACGTGGTGCGCTCGCGCTGGGTGCGCAACGAGCGCTCGCCGCTCGCGGGGCACAAGTCGACGTCGTACGCCGCGGACGTGCTCGCTCTGGCCGCGGCGACGGCGGCCGGGGGGAACGAGGCGCTGCTGGCCAACACGCGCGGTGAGCTCTGCGAGGGGACCGGCTCCAACGTGTTCGTCGAGCGCGACGGGGAGCTGCTGACCCCCGCGACGGCGTCCGGGTGCCTGCCCGGCGTGACGCGGGCGCTGGTCCTGGAGTGGGCTGAGGAGGCCGGCCTGCCGGTGCGGGAGGCCCACGAGGGCGAGCTGCCGTGGTCCGTCGTGGAGGACCTGCGCCGCGCAGGGGCCGGGATGGCGCTGAGCGGGTCGCTGCGCGGGTTCGCGGCGGTGGCCGTCGTGGAGGGCACGGAGGTGGCCGCGGGTCCGCTGACGGAGCGGGTGGCCGCGCTCGTCGCCGAGCGGTCGGCGTCGGACCTCGACCCCTGACCGGGTGGAGCCGGCCGGTGTCAGGCGGTGAGGAGCGCGGCGATCAGCGCCGCGATCTCGCCCTCCATGCGGTCGCTCTCGGCGCCCAGGGCGACGAGCTGCTCCGTGGCGGTGAGGA
The DNA here is from genome assembly GCF_030053835.1 of Cellulomonas sp. ES6. Lineage (NCBI taxonomy): Bacteria > Bacillati > Actinomycetota > Actinomycetes > Micrococcales > Cellulomonadaceae > Cellulomonas > Cellulomonas sp. ES6. The sequence continues at coordinate 167,200 of NZ_CP125655.1, forward strand.
AGCGCTCGAGCGGCTCCGACGGGGCGGCGAGCAGCGCGCTGCCCTCGACGCCCGTCAGGGAGATGAGCGTGAACAGCGGGTCCTCGTCGCGCCAGACCTGCACGTCGCCGCTGCCCGCGGGGTCGTCGGCGTCGGCGAGCATGCCCTGGAGCAGCAGCTCGCGGCCGAGCAGCCACACGGAGGTGGACTGCGGGCTCGTGAACACGGCGCGCACCGTGTAGGGGTCGCTCACGCGGTACGACAGCTCCGCGGTCACCGGCAGGACGCTGGCGTCGGAGCTGATGAGCTGCATGGCGACGGACTCGACGACGTCGTACGAGCGCTGGGCCACCGCATCCTCCTTCACCACACGTCTGACGTGGAGACCATGATGGCAGCCACGGTGGCCCGCGCCGAGACGTGGACGCGAGTTTCACCCGGTGGGACTGCTCAGCGACGCGTCGGGGCTGCCGAGAACGGTCCCCGCACGGGTGCCCGGCGGGCTCGATCCCGCCGGTGGAGCGGGATCCCCGGGGGTCGCGCCGCCGGTTTCGTCTCCCGGCCGCGGGTCGGGTAGAGTTGTCGACCGCCGGGCGATTGGCGCAGTGGTAGCGCGCTTCGTTCACACCGAAGAGGTCACTGGTTCGAACCCAGTATCGCCCACCGGCTCACGGCCCCCGGTCCCTGCGGACCGGGGGCCGTCCGCGTCCCCGGGCCCTGCGTCCCGGAGGTGTCGTGACCGGTCGGTAGCATCGACCCGGACCCCGTGCGCCAGGCGCGGGCCGACCGGAGGAGACATCTCAGTGTCCGAGCTCATCAGCCTCACCGTCGACGGCACCCGCACCACCGCCGAGACGGGGACGACGGGCACGGACCTGTTCGCCGACCGCCGCGACGTCGTCGTGGCCCGCGTCGACGGCGAGCTCTGGGACCTGTCCCGGCCGCTGCCCGACGGCGCCGTCGTCGAGGGCGTCACCATCGGCTCGCCGGACGGCCTGGCGGTGCTCCGCCACTCCGCGGCGCACGTGCTGGCGCAGGCCGTCCAGGAGGTCAACCCGAAGGCGCGCCTGGGCATCGGCCCGCCCGTCACCGACGGCTTCTACTACGACTTCGACGTCGAGACCCCGTTCACCCCGGAGGACCTCAAGGCCCTCGAGAAGGTGATGAGCCGCATCGTGCGCGAGGGGCAGACCTTCCGGCGCGTCGAGGTGACGGACGACCAGGCGCGCGAGCTCGCCGCCGACGAGCCGTACAAGCTCGAGCTCATCGGCCTGAAGTCGACGGCCGACACCGCGGGCGAGGGCGCGTCGGTGGAGGTGGGCTCCGGCGGGCTGACCTACTACCAGAACGTGCGCGGCGCGGGCCGGGAGTCGGAGACGGTCGTGTGGCAGGACCTCTGCCGCGGCCCCCACCTGCCCAGCACCAGGCTCATCGGCAACGGGTTCCAGCTCACCCGCTCCGCGGCGGCGTACTGGCGCGGCTCGGAGAAGAACCCGCAGCTCCAGCGCATCTACGGCACCGCGTGGCCGACCAAGGACGAGCTCAAGGCGTACCTGGACCGGGTTGCGGAGGCCGAGCGCCGCGACCACCGGCGCCTGGGCGCCGAGCTGGACCTGTTCTCGTTCCCGGACGAGATCGGCTCGGGGCTCGCGGTGTTCCACCCCAAGGGCGGCATCATCCGCATGGAGATGGAGGAGTACTCGCGTCGCAAGCACGTCGAGGCGGGCTACTCGTTCGTCAACTCCCCGCACATCACCAAGGGCAAGCTGTTCGAGACCAGCCGGCACCTCGACTGGTACGCGGACGGCATGTACCCGCCGATGAAGCTCGACACCGAGTACCACGAGGACGGCACGGTCAAGCGCGAGGGCCAGGACTACTACCTCAAGCCCATGAACTGCCCGATGCACAACCTGGTGTTCGGCGCGCGCGGCCGCTCCTACCGCGAGCTCCCGCTGCGGCTGTTCGAGTTCGGCACGGTGTACCGGTACGAGAAGTCGGGCGTCGTGCACGGCCTGACGCGCGCCCGGGGGTTCACCCAGGACGACGCGCACATCTACACGACCCGCGAGCAGATGCGTGACGAGCTCGCCTCGCTGCTCGGGTTCGTGCTCGACCTGCTGCGCGACTACGGCCTGGACGACTTCTACCTCGAGCTCTCGACGCGGGACCCGGAGAAGTCCGTCGGTGACGACGCGACCTGGGACGAGGCGACCGAGACGCTGCGCGAGGTCGCGACCGGGTCGGGCCTGCAGCTCGTCGACGACCCGGGCGGCGCCGCGTTCTACGGGCCGAAGATCTCGGTCCAGGCCAAGGACGCGATCGGCCGGACGTGGCAGCTGTCGACGATCCAGCTGGACTTCTTCGAGCCGGAGCTCTTCGAGCTCGAGTACACGGCGGCCGACGGCACCCGGCAGCGGCCCGTGATGATCCACCGCGCGCTGTTCGGCTCGATCGAGCGGTTCTTCGCGATCCTCGTCGAGCACTACGCGGGCGCGTTCCCGGCCTGGCTCGCGCCGGTCCAGGTGCTCGCCGTGCCGGTCGCCGAGCCGTTCGAGCCGTACCTGGACGAGGTGGTGGCCCGGCTGCGCGCCCAGGGCATCCGCGCCGAGCTCGACCGCTCCAGCGACCGGTTCGGCAAGAAGATCCGCAACGCCAGCACGCAGAAGATCCCGTTCGTGCTCATCGCCGGCGGCGAGGACGCGGAGGCCGGCGCGGTGTCGTTCCGGTACCGCGACGGCCGCCAGGAGAACGGCGTGCCCGTGGCGGACGCGATCGAGCGCATCGTGGCGGCCGTGCGCGAGCACGCGCAGGTCTGAGCGGATGGTCCAGGACGCGCCGGACGGCGTGCCCGGCGACGCGGTGGTGCAGGACGACACCGCGCTCGCCGGGGTGCCGGACGGCTTCGGGCGGCTCTGGGTCCCGCACCGCATGGCGTACATCGGCGGGGAGAACAAGCCGGCCGACGCGTCGGCGGGTGACGGCTGCCCGTTCTGCCGGGCACCGACGCTGAGCGACGAGGACGGCCTGGTCGTCGCGCGCGGCCGGACGGCGTACGTGCTGCTGAACCTCTACCCGTACAACGGCGGCCACGTGCTGGTCGCCCCGTACCGGCACGTCGCGGACTACACCGACCTCACCGGGGACGAGGTGGCCGAGGTCGCCGAGCTCACCCGCACCGCGATGCAGGTGCTCCGCGCCGTCAGCGCCCCGCACGGGTTCAACCTCGGCATGAACCAGGGTGACGTCGCGGGGGCCGGCATCGCCGCGCACCTGCACCAGCACGTCGTGCCCCGGTGGCCGGGCGACGCGAACTTCCTGCCCGTGATCGGCCGGACGCGCGCCCTGCCCGAGCTGCTGTCCGACACCCGCGCGCGGCTCGCCGCCGCGTGGCCGCCCGCGCCCGCCGGGGACCCGGCCGGCGCCCAGAGAGGATGACCCGCCTGTGCTGAACGGACTGCGGGGAGCCATGACGCGGCTCTTCACGCCGGTGGCCGACGCCCTGCTCAAGCGGGGGGTGTCCCCGGACGCCGTCACGGTCACCGGCACCGTGGCCGTGGTCGCGGCCGCGCTGTGGCTGTACCCGACCGGGCACTTCCTGGCGGCGAGCCTCGTCATCGCGTTCTTCGCGCTGACCGACTCGCTCGACGGCGTCATGGCGCGCCGCGCCGGGCGGTCCGGCCCGTGGGGCGCGTTCCTCGACTCGACGCTGGACCGGTTCGGCGACGCGGCGATCTTCTCCGGCCTCGTGCTGTGGTTCGCGGGGGAGGGCGACTCCCGCTGGGGCCTGGCCGCCGCCCTCGCGTGCCTCGTGACGGGGTCCGTCGTGCCGTACGCCCGGGCGCGCGCCGAGGGCCTCGGGATGACGGCGGCCGTCGGCATCGCGGAGCGCGCGGACCGGCTCGCGACCGTGCTGGTCGCGACCGCGCTGGTCGGCGTCGGCCTGCCGCAGGTGGTCCTGGAGGTCGCGCTGACCCTGCTGGCGGTCGCGGCGCTCGTGACGGTGGTGCAGCGGATGGTGACGGTCCGGCGGCAGGCGGGGGCGGCGGCGTGAGCGCGCCGGCGGACGAGCCGCGGGGCCGGTTCGACGTCGCACGGGTGTTCGCGCTCGGCTGGCGCGTCGTCGGCAAGGTGCCCGACCCGGTGGTGCGGGGCCTGTTCCGCCTCGTCGCCGACGTCGCGTGGGTGCTGCGGGGCAGCGGGGTCCGCCAGCTCGAGGCGAACCTGCGCCGCGTGCGGCCGGACGCCCGGCCCGACGAGCTGCGTCGCCTCACCCTGCTCGGCATGCGCTCGTACATGCGCTACTACGGCGAGGCGTTCGCGCTGGTCGGCGCCACGCAGGACCAGATCGCCGCGCGCGTGCGCCTGGTGGACCCCGGCGAGGTGGTCGGCGAGATCCGGCGTGGCCGCATGGTCGTCATGGCGCTGGGGCACCTGGGCAACTGGGACCTCGCGGGCGCGTGGGCGACGACGCACCTGGGCCGGACGGTGACGGTCGCGGAGCGGCTCGAGCCCGAGGCCCTGTTCCAGGAGTTCCTGCGCTTCCGCGAGGGCATCGGGCTGGAGATCATCCCGCTGTCCGGGGCCGGCGGCGGGGTGTTCCGCGAGCTGGTGCGCGCCGTCAAGCAGGGCCCCGGCGGGCTCGTGCCGCTGCTCGCCGACCGCGACCTGACGGCGCGCGGCGTGGAGGTCGACCTGTTCGGCGAGCGCGCCCGCGTCGCCGCCGGGCCGGCGGCGCTGGCGGTGGCCACCGGCGCCCCGCTGTGCGCCGCCTCGATCACCTACGAGCGGCTGCACGGCGAGCGGCGGCGCCGGGCGGGCACCGCCTGGGGCGTGGTCATCGAGTTCGGCCGGATGCTGACGGTGCCCGAGGACGTGCCGCGCGCCCAGCGGGTCGCCGTCCTCACGCAGGCCTGGGTGGACGACCTGGAGGCCGGCATCGGGCGGGCGCCGCAGGACTGGCACATGCTGCAGAAGGTCTTCGTCGCCGACCTCGACCCCGAGCGGTACGCCCGCACCCGCGCCGCCGCGGGGGAGACGACGGGGGAGGCCGCACCGTGACGCCCGCCGCCGGCCGGCCGCTGCGGATCGGCATCGTCTGCCCGTACTCGTTCGACGTCCCGGGCGGCGTGCAGTTCCACGTCCGGGACCTCGCGGAGGCGCTCATCGCCCGCGGTCACAGCGTGGGCGTCCTCGCGCCCGCGGACGACGACACCCCGATCCCGCCGTACATGACGTCGGCCGGCAAGGCGGTCCCGGTCCGCTACAACGGCGCCGTCGCCCGCCTGACGTTCGGTCCGCTCACGGCGGCGCGCGTCCGGCGCTGGCTCGAGGCCGGGCAGTTCGACGTGCTGCACCTGCACGAGCCCGTGACCCCGTCGCTCAGCATGCTGGCGCTGTGGATCGCCGACGGCCCCGTCGTCGCGACCTTCCACTCCTCGCTCGTGCGCTCCCGGTCGCTGCAGCTCGCGTACCCGCTGGTGCGGCAGTCGCTCGAGAAGATCAGCGCCCGGATCGCGGTGTCCGAGGACGCGCGCCGCACCCTCGTCGAGCACCTCGGCGGCGACGCCGTGGTGATCCCCAACGGCGTCTACGTGGACGCGTTCGCCCGGGCGGGCACGGACCCGCGCTGGGTCGGCACCCCCGAGAGGCCGACCGTGGTGTTCCTCGGCCGCCTGGACGAGTCCCGCAAGGGCCTGCCGGTGCTGCTCGACGCGGTCCCGGCGGTCCGGCGGGCGTTCCCCGGGGTCCGGTTCCTGGTCGCCGGCCGCGGCGAGACCGGCCCCGAGGAGGCGCGCGAGCTGCTCGGGGACGACGCGGAGGCCGTCGAGTTCCTGGGCGGCGTCAGCGACGAGGACAAGGCGCGTCTCCTGGCGTCGGCCGACGTCTACTGCGCGCCCCAGACCGGCGGCGAGTCGTTCGGGATCGTGCTCGTGGAGGCGATGAGCGCCGGCACGGCGGTCGTGGCCTCGGACCTCGGGGCGTTCCGCCGGGTGCTCGACGACGGCCGGGCCGGCGTGCTGTTCCGCACCGGCGACTCCGCGGACCTCGCCCGCACGCTCGGTGACCTGCTGGCCGACCCGGACCGTCGCGCACGCGTCGCGGCGGCGGGGGAGGCGGCCGTCGGCCGGTACGACTGGTCGTCGGTCACCCACGAGGTGCTGACGGTGTACGAGATGGCGGTGGAGGGCAGCGAGGCGCCCGTCGGCGAGGACCCGACGTCCCGCCGCGGCGCGCGGCTCGACGTGCTGCGCCGGCGGAGGGGTGACGAGTGAGCTGGTCCGAGACGGCCGTCCTGGTGGTGGCCGTGGTGCTGCTGGTGGTCTGGTGGTCGTGGGTGGCCGCGTCCCGGATCGACCGGCTGCACCGCAAGGTCGCGGCGTCGCGCGCCGTCGTCGACACGCAGCTGCTCCGGCGTGCCTCCGCGGCGTCCACGCTCGCCGCGTCCGGCGTGCTCGACCCCGTGAGCAGCGTGCTCGTGGGCGAGGCGTCGTGGGCGTCCATCACCGCGGGCGACGCGCAGACGCAGGGCATGGCGCGCCTGCCGGCCGAGCTGCGCGGCACGGCCCGTGCGGGCACCGGCAGCCCCGACGTCGCCGACCGGGGCCTGGTGGAGAGCGAGCTGTCCGCGACGCTGCGCGAGGCCCTCGCCGACCCGCAGGAGGTCGCGGAGCTGCGCGAGGAGCCGGGCGCGGCCGAGCTGCTCGCCGCGCTGGCCGACGCCTGGTACCGCGTGCAGCTCGCCCGGCGCTTCCACAACGAGGCCGTCGCCCAGGCGCAGCGCATGCGCCGCGGCTGGGCGGTCCGCACGCTGCGGCTCGCCGGGCGCGCGCCCATGCCGCAGACGCTCGAGCTCGACGACGCGTGGCCGCCGGCGCTGGGCCGGCCGGGAGCGCCGCCCGCCGCACCCTGAGCCGGTCGCCCGCCCCGGGGCAGCGGGCCGCCGGTCGCCACCGGCCGCCCGGGCGCACGGGCGGCGACACCGTCCTCCGAGGCGCGGACGGCACCGCGACGGCCCCTCCGCCGCGACTACGATGACCGAGGAACCCATCCCCCTCCCGAACTGCGAGGCCACCGTGACCAGCGACACCACCCCCTCCGCCCCCGCCGACGCGCCCGCGGTCGGCACCGCCCGCGTCAAGCGCGGCATGGCGGAGATGCTCAAGGGCGGCGTGATCATGGACGTCGTCACCCCGGAGCAGGCGAAGATCGCCGAGGACGCCGGCGCGGTGGCCGTCATGGCGCTGGAGCGCGTGCCCGCCGACATCCGCGCCCAGGGCGGCGTCGCCCGCATGAGCGACCCCGACCTGGTCGACGGCATCGTCAACGCGGTGTCCATCCCCGTGATGGCCAAGGCCCGCATCGGCCACTTCGTCGAGGCGCAGGTGCTCCAGGCGCTCGGCGTCGACTACGTGGACGAGTCGGAGGTGCTGACCCCGGCCGACTACGCGCACCACATCGACAAGTGGCAGTTCACCGTGCCGTTCGTGTGCGGCGCCACCAACCTCGGCGAGGCGCTGCGGCGCATCACCGAGGGCGCGGCGATGATCCGCTCCAAGGGCGAGGCCGGCACCGGCGACGTGTCGAACGCCACGACGCACATGCGGACCATCCGCGACGAGATCCGCCGCCTGTCCTCGCTGCCGGAGGACGAGCTGTTCCTCGCCGCCAAGGAGCTCCAGGCGCCGTACGACCTGGTGGTCGAGGTCGCCCGGGCCGGCAAGCTGCCGGTCGTGCTGTTCACGGCGGGCGGCATCGCGACCCCCGCGGACGCGGCGATGATGCGCCAGCTCGGCGCCGAGGGCGTGTTCGTCGGATCCGGCATCTTCAAGTCGGGCAACCCGGCTCAGCGCGCCGCGGCGATCGTCAAGGCGACGACGTTCTACGACGACCCCGACGTGATCGCCAAGGTCTCGCGCGGCCTGGGTGAGGCGATGGTCGGCATCAACGTCGACGACGTGCCGGTGCCGCACCGTCTGGCCGAGCGCGGCTGGTGACCGGACCGCTGCCGTCCGACGGCCCGTCGACCCCCGCGGGGGCCGGCGGGCCGTCGCCGTCCGCGACCGCGTCGGCGCTCGGTGCCGACTGGGTGCTGGGGGAGGACGGCCTGCGGTTCCGGCGGGCCGCCCGCGTGCTGCTGCTCGACGCGGACGACCGGTTGCTGCTGGTGCGCGGGCACGACGCCGACCAGCCGGAGCGGTCCTGGTGGTTCACGGTCGGCGGGGGCATCGACCCGGGGGAGGACGAGAGGGCCGCAGCGCTGCGGGAGCTGCGCGAGGAGACCGGGCTGCTGCTGGACGACGGGGCGCTGGTGGGGCCGGTGCTGACGCGGTCCGCGGTGTTCGACTTCTACGCCGAGCGGTGCCGCCAGGACGAGGTGTTCTTCCTGGCGCGCGTCGGGTCGGCGCTCGACACCGGGGCGATCGACCGGGCGGGGTGGACGGACGTCGAGCTCGACCTGCTGGACGAGATGCGGTGGTGGCACCTGGACGACCTGGCCGCGGAGAGCCGCGAGGTGTTCCCCGAGGGGCTGCCGGACCTCGTGCGGCCGCTGCTCGGCGGGTGGGACGGGACCGTGCGCCACCTCGGCCTCCAGCGCGACGACTGATTTCCGTACCGGGGGGTAACTTCGGGGGTCGCGGTTCAGGTATCGTCGGCCGGTGCCCATCTCGACCTCCCCTGTGACCCGCATGCACCGCAGCGGCATCCGCACGCTCATGGAGCTGGCGATGCGCGACCCGGAGGCCATCCGGCTGGAGATCGGCGAGCCCGACGTGCCGACGCCCGCGCACGTCGTCGAGGCGGCCGGCCGCGACGCCGCCGCCGGGCACACCGGCTACACGTCCAGCACCGGCAGCCCCGAGCTGCGCGAGGCCCTGGCCGAGAAGGTGCGCCGCGTCAACGGCCTCGACGTCACCGCGGCCGACGTCGTCGTCACGCACGGCGCGATGCACGGGCTCGCCATGGCGATCAACGCGCTCGCCGGGCCGGGGGACGAGATCCTCGTGCCGGACCCGGAGTTCCCGAACTGGCGGATGGCCGCCGTGGCCGCGGGCGTCGGCGTCGGCACCTACCCGGCACGGGCCGCGAACGGGTTCGTGCCGACGCTCGCCGACATCGAGGCGGCGATCACCCCGGCGACCCGCGCGGTCGTGGTCTGCTCCCCGAACAACCCCACCGGCGCGATGTACCCGGCCGAGCTGCTCGCGGGCGTCGTCGAGCTGGCGCGCGAGCACGACCTGTGGGTGTTCTCGGACGAGTGCTACGAGGCCATCACGTTCGACCAGCCGCACGCCAGCCCCGCCGCGTTCGACACCGACGGGCGCGTGCTGACGTTCTTCTCGTTCTCCAAGACCTACGCGATGACGGGCTGGCGCCTCGGCTACGTCGTCTCGCGCGACCCCGGGGTGATCGACCTGCTCGGCCAGGTCGCCGAGGCGACCGTCGCCTGCCCGTCCTCCGTCAGCCAGCGGGCCGCCCTCGCCGCGCTGTCCGGGCCGCAGGACGACGTCGCCGCCGCGGTCGCGTCCTACCGGGAGCGGCGCGACGCCGCGGTGGCGCTGCTCGACGCGCGCGGCGTGCCGTCCGTGCCGCCGCGCGGGGCGTTCTACCTCATGGTCGACGTCTCGGCCGCGACGACCGACTCGGAGGCGTTCGCCCTGCGGCTCCTCGACGAGCGGCACGTCTCCGTCTCGCCCGGCAGCGCGTTCGGCGCCGGGGGCGAGGGCATGGTCCGGGTCTCGCTCGCGAGCGAGCGCACGGCGCTGCTCGAGGGGCTGTCCCGCCTGGCCGACATGGTCGACGCGTGGCAGGCCGTCGAGGTCCCGGCGGCCGTGCGCGAGGCGCTGGACGGAGCAGTCACCGCCGATTCGTAGGATGAGGCGCGTGAGCGCTTCCCCCACCATCGGTGTCCTCGCCCTGCAGGGCGACGTCCGCGAGCACCTCGCCGCCCTCCGCGGCAGCGGTGCCGAGGCCGTGCCCGTGCGGCGCACCTCCGAGCTCGACGCCGTCGACGCCCTCGTGCTGCCCGGCGGCGAGTCCACGACCATCGACAAGCTGCTGCGCGCGTTCGACCTGGACGCGCCCGTGCGGGAGCGGCTCGCGGGCGGCATGCCGGCGTACGGGTCCTGCGCCGGCATGATCCTGCTCGCCGACCGGATCGAGGGCGGCATCGACGGGCAGCGGACCCTGGGCGGGCTCGACGTGACCGTGCGGCGCAATGCCTTCGGCCGGCAGGTCGACTCGTTCGAGACCGACCTGCGCATCGACGGCGTCCCCGGCAGCGACACCGACCCGGTGCACGCCGTCTTCATCCGGGCGCCCTGGGTCGAGGAGGTCGGACCCGCCGCCACCGCCCTGGCCCGCGTGGAGTCCGGGCCCGCCGCCGGTAGGATCGTCGCGGTGCGCCAGGGCTCGTTGCTCGCCACGTCCTTCCACCCGGAGGTGACGGGGGACACGCGGGTGCACCGGCTGTTCGTCGAGATCGTCCGCGACGCCCTGTGAGAGCGGGGCGCGACCCGCTGCCGGGTCGCGCCGCACCGCCGGCCGGGGGAGCGCAGGGACGGCGCGGGATACGAGAGGGAAGCGATGTCGGGGCACTCCAAGTGGGCCACCACGAAGCACAAGAAGGCCGTGATCGACGCGAAGCGCGGCAAGCTCTTCGCGAAGCTCATCAAGAACATCGAGGTCGCCGCGCGCACCGGCGGCGGTGACCCGGCGGGCAACCCGACGCTCTACGACGCGATCCAGAAGGCCAAGAAGACCTCGGTCCCGAACGACAACATCGAGCGCGCGGTCAAGCGCGGCTCCGGTGCCGAGGCCGGCGGCGCGGACTACCAGACGATCCTGTACGAGGGCTACGGCCCCGGCGGCATCGCGGTGCTCGTCGAGTGCCTCACCGACAACCGCAACCGCGCGGCCGCCGACGTGCGCGTGGCGTTCACGCGCAGCGGCGGGCAGATGGCCGACCCCGGATCGGTGTCGTACCTGTTCTCGCGCAAGGGCGTCGTCATGGTCCCCAAGGAGGGCACCACCGAGGACGACGTCATGATGGCGGTGCTCGAGGCCGGCGCCGAGGAGGTCAACGACGCGGGCGACCAGTACGAGGTGCTGTCCGAGGCCACCGACCTGGTGCCCGTCCGGACCGCGCTGCAGGAGGCCGGCATCGAGTACGACTCCGCCGACGTGGTGTTCTACCCGGCCACCCAGATCGAGGTGGACGCCGAGGGCGCCCGCAAGATCCTGCGCCTCATCGACGCGCTCGAGGACTCCGACGACGTGCAGAACGTCTACGCGAACTTCGACGCCTCCGACGAGGTCATGGCGGAGCTCGACGCCGACTGACCCCGCGTGGCGGCCCCCGCGGCCGCGCGCCCGACGACGCCCCGCCCCGCCCCGTGCGCCGCGGGGCGTCGTCGCGTCCGGGCGCCTGCCGGGGCGGCGGACGGATCCGGACGCACCGACACGCCGGGCGTGTCCGCCCGCCCGGATCCGGACGGTGCGTCGGGGGGCTGCGAGGATGGCCGGGTGCGCGTACTCGGTGTGGACCCCGGCCTGACCCGGTGCGGGCTGGGCGTCGTCGACGGGCTGCCCGGCCGAAAGGTGCGGATGGTCGCCGTCGGCGTCGCGCAGAGCGCGGCCACGCAGGACGTCGACCAGCGCCTGCTGGTGATCGCGGCGAGCATCGACGAGTGGCTCGAGGAGCACGCGCCCGACGCGCTCGCCGTGGAGCGCGTGTTCGCGCAGCACAACGTCCGGACCGTCATGGGCACCGCGCAGGTCGCGGGCATCGCGATGCTGGCCGCCGCGCGTCGCCGCATCCCGGTGGCCATGCACACGCCGTCGGAGGTCAAGGCCGCGGTGACCGGCAACGGCCGCGCCGACAAGCCGCAGGTGCAGTCGATGGTGCAGCGGCTGCTGTCCCTCGACGAGCTGCCGCGCCCGGCCGACGCCGCCGATGCGCTGGCGCTGGCGATCTGCCACCTGTGGCGCCCCGCGGGGGCGGTCGGCGCGCCGCAGCGGGCGCCGGGCTCGCTCACCGCCGCGCAGCGGGCCTGGGCGCAGGCGGAGCAGGCGGCGCGCCGCGTCCGCGCCTGACCCCGCGCCCGGCGGGGCGGCGCGTGTCGTTCGTACACGTGTTCGCACGGCCGTGGCAGACTGCACGCCGACGTCCGACCTCGCGGCGTCCGACGGGAAGGAGCCGGTGTGATCGCCTCGGTGCACGGGACGGTGCAGGCCGTGCGGCTGGACGCCGCCGTGGTGGAGGTCGGCGGCGTCGGCATGCTCGTGCAGGCGACCCCGGCCACGCTCGCCGGCCTGCGCGTCGGCCAGCAGGCCACGCTGCACACGTCGCTCGTCGTCCGCGAGGACTCGCTGACGCTGTTCGGGTTCGCGGACGGCGACGAGCGGGAGGTGTTCGAGGTGCTCCAGACGGTCAGCGGCGTCGGGCCCCGGCTCGCGCTGGCGATGCTCGCGGTGCACACCCCGGACGGCCTGCGGCGCGCGGTCGCGGACGAGGACCTCGCGGCCCTCAAGCGGGTCCCCGGCATCGGGCACAAGGGCGCGCAGCGGATCGTCCTCGAGCTCGCCGACCGGCTCGGCGCCCCCGCGGTGGTCGGCGTCCCGGGCGGCCCGGCGGCGGCGGCGCGCCCCGGCGACCGCCGCGACCAGGTCGTCGAGGCGCTGGTCGGGCTGGGGTGGAACCAGAAGGCGGCGGCCGACGCGGTCGCGGGCGTGCTGGAGGGCGGCGACGAGCCGGTCGCCGAGTCCGAGGTCGCGGGCGTGCTGCGCGCGGCGCTCCGGGCCCTGGGCGGTGGGCGTGGCTGACGCGGACTCCGTCGTGCGCCCGGAGGCCGACGACCTCGAGCGGGCGGCCGAGGCGGCGCTGCGGCCCCGCCACCTCGCGGAGTTCGTCGGGCAGCGGGTGGTGCGCGAGCAGCTCTCGCTGGTGCTGCAGGCGGCGCTCGGCCGGGGGCGTGCACCGGACCACGTGCTGCTGTCCGGCCCGCCCGGGCTCGGCAAGACGACGCTGGCCATGATCATCGCGGCGGAGCTGGGGACGTCGCTGCGCGTCACGAGCGGCCCGGCGATCCAGCACGCGGGGGACCTCGCGGCGATCCTGTCCTCGCTCGAGGAGGGCGAGGTGCTGTTCCTCGACGAGATCCACCGCCTCGCGCGTCCCGCGGAGGAGCTGCTGTACGTGGCGATGGAGGACTTCCGCGTCGACGTGGTCGTGGGCAAGGGCGCGGGGGCCAGCGCCATCCCGCTGTCGCTGCCGCCGTTCACGGTGGTGGGCGCGACCACGCGCGCCGGCCTGCTGCCCGCGCCGCTGCGGGACCGGTTCGGCTTCACGGGCCACCTCGACTTCTACGCCGACGACGAGCTCGAGCGGGTGCTGCTGAGGTCTGCCGGGCTGCTGGGTGTGCCGCTCGCGCACGACGCCGCCGCGGAGATCGCGTCGCGCTCCCGCGGGACGCCGCGCATCGCGAACCGGTTGCTGCGCCGGGTGCGGGACTGGGCGCAGGTGCGCGGGGACGGCACCCTCTCCCTCGACGCGGCCCGCGCCGCCCTCGAGGTGTACGAGGTGGACGTGCGCGGGCTCGACCGCCTCGACCGGGCGGTGCTCACCGCGCTGTGCACCCGGTTCGGGGGCGGCCCGGTCGGCCTGACGACGCTCGCGGTGGCCGTCGGGGAGGAGCCGGAGACGGTCGAGACCGTCGCCGAGCCGTTCCTGGTCCGCGAGGGCCTGATCGGCCGGACCCCGCGCGGCCGGGTCGCGACGCCCGACGCCTGGGCGCACCTCGGGCTCGCGGCGCCGGCGCCCACGGACACGCTGTTCGGCTGAGCGGGGAACCCGCCGGCGCCCCCGCTCGTTAGGTGCCCGGGACCGTGGCGCCTAGACTGCGGCCGACGTCAGACGCGATCAGGAGCTGTTTCTCCGTGGACTACTCGTTTCTCCTCATCCTCGCCATCGGGCTCGGGGCGATGTTCCTGCTGTCCTCCCGGCAGCGGAAGGCCCAGCGCCAGCAGCTGAGCTTCCGGGACAACCTGCAGCCGGGCCAGGAGGTCATGACCGGCTCGGGCATGTACGGCACCGTGGTCGAGGTCGAGGACGACGTCGTGACGCTCGAGTCGACCCCGGGCAACCGGTCGCGCTGGATCAAGGCCGCGATCGCCCGCCTGGTCGAGCCGCCGGTCGAGGAGGACGAGGTCGAGGACGAGGACGACGCCGAGTGGCGCGACGAGCCCGGCGCCGTGCCGCCGGGCCTCATCGACGTGCCGGACGACCTGTCCTCGCTGCAGCCGCCGCGCGACGACGAGGGCCCGGACGGCCGCAAGAAGCCGCAGCAGTAGTCGAGGGGCCGGGCCACCGGGCCGGCCGCCCACCACCCGTACCGCCCGCAGCCCGCGGGCGGTACGCGCACGAGAGAAGACGATCCGTTGGCCCCACCCACCCGCCGCCGGCACCCGGCGCGCACCCTGATCACGCTCGCCGTCCTGACCGTCGCGGTCTTCGCCACGATCTTCGCGGGCACGCGCCTCTCCGACGCCACGTGGACGCCGAAGCTCGCGCTCGACCTCGAGGGCGGCACGCAGCTGATCCTCGCGCCGGTCGCCGAGGACGAGTCGCAGGTTACGCAGGAGACCATCAACCAGGCGATCCAGGTGATCCGGCAGCGCGTCGACTCCTCGGGTGTCGCCGAGGCGGAGATCACGAGCCAGGGCGGGTCCAACATCGTCGTGGCCCTGCCGGGCCGGCCGAGCGAGGAGACGCTCGACCTGGTGCGCACGTCCGCCCAGATGGAGTTCCGGCCGGTCCTGACGTACGCCGGGCCGCAGCCCACCGCCGCCGCGACGGCCGACCCGTCGGCGGCCCCGACGGACGGCGCCACGGCGGCCGCGGACGACGCGGCGGCCGACGACGCGGCGGCCGGCAGCGACGCCGAGGAGCCGTCGGACGAGCCGACCAAGGACGCCCCGGACTCCCCGAGCGACGCCGCGTACTACATCACCCCGGCCGTGCAGGCGCGGTTCGACGAGCTCGACTGCACCGACCCCGCGAACCTCACGGGCGGGAAGTCGGGCGACGCCGACAAGGCGCTCGTCACCTGCGACCCGGACGGCACGCTGAAGTACATCCTCGGGCCGGTGGAGATCCAGGGCTCGAGCATCGCGAACGCGTCCTCGGGCCTGCGGGTCAACCAGAACGGCACCGTCACGAACGAGTGGGTCGTCGACCTGGAGTTCGACGGGCAGGGGACCAAGGAGTTCGCGGCCGTCACGGAGCGGCTGCAGGGCCTGACCTCGCCGCAGAACCAGTTCGGCATCGTGCTCGACGGCCTGGTGATCTCGGCGCCGTCCCTCGACCCCGGCGTCGTCATCTCGGACGGCAAGGCGCAGATCTCGGGCTCGTTCACCCGCGACACCGCGACGGGCCTGGCGAACCAGCTGAAGTTCGGCGCGCTGCCGCTCACGTTCGAGGTGCAGAGCCAGGAGCAGATCTCCGCGACGCTCGGCTCCGAGCAGCTCGAGAAGGGCCTCATCGCGGGCCTCATCGGCCTGCTGCTCGTGGTCGTGTACTCGCTGTTCCAGTACCGCGCCCTCGGCCTGGTGACCGTCGCCTCGCTGGTGATCGCGGCGGTCCTGACCTACGGCGTCATCACGCTGCTGTCGTGGACGCAGGGGTACCGCCTGTCGCTGCCCGGCGTCGCCGGCCTGATCGTGGCGATCGGTATCACGGCGGACTCGTTCATCGTGTACTTCGAGCGCATCCGCGACGAGCTGCGCGAGGGCCGCACCCTCGTGGCGGCGGTCGACCGCGGGTGGGAGCGCGCGCGGCGGACCATCCTGGCGTCCGACGCCGTGAACTTCCTGGCCGCCGTGGTGCTCTACTTCCTCGCGGTCGGCTCGGTGCGCGGCTTCGCGTTCACGCTCGGGCTGACGACGCTGCTCGACCTGCTCATCGTCTTCACGTTCACCCACCCGGTGATGCTGCTCATCGCGAAGACGCGGTTCTTCGCGAGCGGCCACCGGTTCTCCGGGCTCGACCCGCGCCGCCTCGGCGCCCCGGACCAGTCCCGGTACGTGGGCCGCGGCCGGGTGGCGCGCGGACCGCGCACCGAGCCCGCGGCCGACGCCGGCACCCCGGACGCCGAGCGGGCCGGGCTGACCCGCCCGGCCGCCGCCTCGACGCTCGTGGCCACGCCCACGGCCCCCGGCGGCACGATCGCCGAGCGGCGGGCGGCCGCCCGCGCCGCCCAGCAGGCGGCGCAGGACGCGCAGGCGGGTGACGCCCCGCCGGACGCGCCGCCGCAGGACAGCCCGGGCGACACCGGCCCCGCCGGGCAGGGCGACGCACGACGGACCGAGGGGAGCGACGCCTGATGGCCGTCAACTTCGCCCAGTGGGGCAACGACCTGTACACCGGCCGCCGCTCGTACGACATCGTCGGGCGCCGCCGCGTGTGGTTCACGATCTCCGCGGTCCTGGTGCTCCTGTCGGCCGTGTTCCTGGTCAAGCCGGGGCTGCAGCCCGGCATCGAGTTCCGGGGCGGGTCGGAGTTCACCGTCTCGAACGCCGCGACGTCCGACCAGCAACCCGCGATGGACGCGGTCGCCGAGGTCGCGCCGGAGGAGGTGCCCCGTGTCACGAACGTCGGGTCGTCGTCCATCCGGATCCAGACGACCGAGCTGACCAACGACCAGGTCGACCAGGTCCGGACCGCGCTCGAGGAGGCGTACGGCGTCACGGAGGACGACGTCGCGAGCTCGTTCATCGGCCCCACGTGGGGCAAGGACGTGTCGCAGAAGGCCGCGATCAGCCTCGTGGTCTTCCTCGTGCTCGTCGCGCTGGTGCTGACGGTCTACTTCCGCAACTGGCGGATGGCGGTCGCGGCGATCATCGCGCTGTTCCACGACCTGATCGTGACGGTCGGCGTGTACGCCGCCGTCGGATGGGAGGTCACGCCGGCCACCGTGATCGGGTTCCTCACGATCCTCGCGTACTCGATCTACGACACCGTCGTGGTCTTCGACAAGGTGCGCGAGAACACCACCGGCGTGCTCGACCAGACCCGCGCGACCTACGCCGAGCGCGCGAACCTGGCCGTGAACCAGACGCTGGTCCGGTCGATCAACACCTCCGTCGTGGCGCTGCTGCCGGTCGCGGGCATCCTGTTCATCGGGGCGTTCGTGCTCGGTGCCGGCACCCTGCGGGACATCGCGCTGGCGCTGTTCGTCGGCATGATCGTCGGGGCGTTCTCGTCGGTGTTCCTCGCGACGCCGCTGGAGGTCGCCCTGCGGGTGCGCGAGCAGCCGATCCGCGAGCACACCGCGAAGGTGCTGGCCGCCCGCGCCCGCGCGGCCGGTGCGACCGACGCCCCCGGCACGGAGGGTGCGCCGGTCGCCGTGGCCCGCGCGACCGGTCAGGTCCGCCCCGGCGGGCACCAGGGTCCCGTTGCCCAGCCCCGCAGGAAGGGACGCCGATGACCGGCCGCCCGCTGGACGCCGTGACGCTGACGGGCCAGGCGCTGGTGGACCGGGTCGACGCGCTGGTGCGCGACGTCCCCGACTACCCGACGCCCGGGGTCGTGTTCAAGGACATCACCCCGCTGCTGGCGGACGGCCCGGCGTTCGCCGCGGTCGTCCAGGAGATGGCCGCCCGCGCGCCCGGCCCGGTCGACCTGGTGGCCGGCATGGAGGCCCGGGGCTTCATCCTCGCGGCACCCGTCGCCGCCGCGCTGGGCGCCGGGTTCCTGCCGGTGCGCAAGGCCGGCAAGCTGCCCGGTCCGACCGCCCGCCGCGACTACTCCCTGGAGTACGGCGCGGCGTCGGTCGAGCTGCACCCGTTCACGGTGCCCGCCGGGTCCCGCGTGCTCGTCGTCGACGACGTGCTGGCGACCGGCGGCACCGCCGCGGCGACCGTCGAGCTGCTGCACGAGTGCGGCGCCGAGGTCGTGGGGCTGTCGTTCCTCCTGGACCTCACGTTCCTCCCGGGGCGGTCGCGGCTGGCGGGTCACCACGTGGACGCGCTGCTCGCCGTGGGCTGACGAGCGGCAGCACCGCGCCGACGCCGTAGAATCGTGCGGATAGGCGGCTCGGCCGAGGCGACCCCCGGCCGGGCGGTGGCACGAGACCGGGACGCCACCACGGCACCGGCGGACGCCGGCGGCGACCGGCACGGGAGGCGCGCATGGCGGACCAGGCACGGACGTCGGTCCCGGACGCACGGCCGGAGGCACCCCCGAGCACGGGGTCCACCAGCCGCGTGCGCTCGCGCCTGGCCCGGTTCGGGCAGGGTCGTGCCGTCGGCCAGTCGCCGGTCATCGAGCCGCTGCTGCAGGCGGTGCGGACCAACCACCCGAAGGCGGACCTCGCGCTGCTGGAGCGCGCGTACGCCACGGCGGAGGCCGCGCACCGAGGCCAGCTGCGCAAGAGCGGCGACCCCTACATCACGCACCCGGTCGCGGTCGCGACGATCCTCGCCGAGCTCGGCATGACGCCTCCGACGCTCGCCGCCGCGCTGCTGCACGACACGGTCGAGGACACCTCGTACTCCCTCGAGCAGCTGCGCGCCGAGTACGGCCCCGAGATCGCGATGCTGGTCGACGGCGTCACGAAGCTCGACAAGGTCACGTACGGCGACGCGGCGCAGGCCGAGACCGTGCGCAAGATGGTCGTCGCGATGTCGCGCGACATCCGGGTGCTGGTCATCAAGCTCGCCGACCGGCTGCACAACGCCCGCACGTGGAAGTTCGTCCCGGCCGCCTCCGCGGAGAAGAAGGCCCGCGAGACGCTCGAGATCTACGCCCCGCTCGCGCACCGCCTGGGCATGAACACGATCAAGTGGGAGCTCGAGGACCTCTCGTTCCAGACGCTGTACCCCAAGGTCTACGACGAGATCGTCCACCTGGTCGCGGAGCGGGCCCCGGCGCGCGAGGAGTACCTGGCCGTCGTCCGGGAGCAGGTCGGGGCCGACCTGCGCAGCGCGAAGATCCGCGCGACCGTGACCGGCCGGCCGAAGCACTACTACTCGATCTACCAGAAGATGATCGTGCGGGGCCGCGACTTCGCCGACATCTACGACCTGGTGGGCGTGCGCGTCCTGGTCGACACGGTGCGGGACTGCTACGCGGCGCTCGGCGCGCTGCACGCGCGGTGGAACCCGGTGCCGGGCCGGTTCAAGGACTACATCGCGATGCCGAAGTTCAACCTGTACCAGTCGCTGCACACCACGGTGATCGGCCCGGGCGGCAAGCCGGTGGAGATCCAGATCCGCACGCACGACATGCACCGCCGGGCGGAGTACGGCGTCGCCGCGCACTGGAAGTACAAGGAGAACGCCAAGAACGCCGGCGGCACGGACACCGACGGCAACGACATGGCGTGGCTGCGTCAGCTCGTCGACTGGCAGAAGGAGACGGCCGACCCGTCGGAGTTCCTCGACTCGCTGCGGTTCGAGATCGCGGACGGCGAGGTCTACGTCTTCACGCCCAAGGGCGACGTCATGTCGCTGCCCGCCGGCGCGACGCCGGTGGACTTCGCGTACGCCGTGCACACGGAGGTCGGGCACCGCACGATGGGCGCTCGCGTCAACGGCCGGCTCGTGCCGCTCGACTCCACGCTGGAGAACGGCGACGTCGTCGAGGTCTTCACGTCGAAGTCGGAGACCGCGGGCCCGTCCCGCGACTGGCTGGGCTTCGTCACCAGCCCCCGCGCGCGCAACAAGATCCGCCAGTGGTTCACCAAGGAGCGGCGCGAGGAGGCGATCGAGCACGGCAAGGACGCGATCGCGAAGGCGATGCGCAAGCAGAACCTCCCGATCCAGCGCCTGCTGTCCCACGAGTCGCTCGTCACGCTCGCGAACGAGATGCGCTACGCCGACGTCTCCGCGCTGTACGCGGCCATCGGCGAGGGACAGGTCTCCGCGGCGACCGTCGTGCAGCGGCTCGTGCACGCCATGGGCGGGGAGCCGGGTGCCGAGGAGGACATCGCCGAGGTCGCCCGACCGGGCCAGACCGCGCGGCGCGTCCGGACCGGCGACCCGGGCGTCGTGGTCAAGGGCGTGGAGGACATCTGGGTCAAGCTCGCCAAGTGCTGCACGCCGGTGCCGGGCGACGACATCATCGGGTTCGTCACCCGCGGCCAGGGCGTCAGCGTCCACCGGTCCGACTGCATCAACGTGGCCCAGCTCCGCATGCAGCCCGAGCGCATGGTCGAGGTCGAGTGGAGCCAGGGGAGCAGCGCGCTGTTCCTCGTGCAGATCCAGGTGGAGGCGCTCGACCGCAACCGCCTGCTGTCGGACGTGACCCGGGTGCTGTCCGACCACCACGTGAACATCCTGTCCGCGTCGGTGTCCACCTCCCGCGACCGGGTCGCGCAGTCCCGGTTCGTGTTCGAGATGGCCGAGCCGTCGCACCTCGCCTCGGTGCTCGCCGCGGTGCGGAAGGTGGAGGGCGTGTTCGACGTCTACCGCATCACCGGCGCCAAGGCGGAGCAGCCGGCCGTCGACGCCTGACCCGGGAGCGACCCGGCGGCGGTCGCGCGGACGACCTCGCCCAGCAGGGCCAGCCCGCGGTCGACCCCGCGGTGCCCCGACGCGGCCGCGAGCCGGGTCCGGAGCCGTGCGGCGTCCACCCCCGCGCGCAGCAGCCCCGGCAGCAGCGCGTGGACCACGTCCGGGGCGTCCCGGCGCAGCAGGTCGACGGCGGTCCGCGCCGGCGACGTGACCAGGACGCCGCCGAGCCGGACGACGTCCCGCGGCCCGAGCGCGGCGCCGTCCACCACCACGGCGCGCGGCGGCGGCGGGCCGCCGAGGTGGACCCAGGCGGCCGCGACCCGCGCCACGACGTCCCGGCGGGCGACCTCCGACGCGAGCGCGGCAGCGCGCAGGGCCGGCGTCTCCGCGACGCCCCGCGGGAGCGCCACGTCGCCGCGCAGCCGCACGAGGTCGCCGTCGCGCAGCAGCACCTGCCACGCCACGTCGCCCAGGTCGGCCCGGCTCACCAGCCCCGGCGCAGCGGCGAGCGCGGCGGGGTGGACGAGGCGGGCGGGTGCGTGCGCGGGGCCGGGCGGGGGGCCGGCGGGCGCATCGTCGGCCTGCGGGACGTCGGGGGCGTGCGGGGTCACCCGACGCAGGATGCCGGTCGCCCCCGTGCACGTCGAGGGGCGACCGGCATCCTGTGGACGGGCGTCAGCCCCGCGAGTCCTGCGCGGCCCGCTGCACCTGCTCCAGCCACGAGCGGCGGGCGTCGAGGGCGGCCTGCGCCTCGGCGACCTTGCGGCTGTCGCCACCCGCCTGCGCCTTCGCGAGGTCGGCCTCGAGCTGCGCGATCGCGTTCTCGAGCTGGGCGGCGGCACCCTCGGCGCGTGCACGCGTCTCCGGGTTG
The DNA here is from genome assembly GCF_030053835.1 of Cellulomonas sp. ES6. Taxonomy (NCBI): domain Bacteria; kingdom Bacillati; phylum Actinomycetota; class Actinomycetes; order Micrococcales; family Cellulomonadaceae; genus Cellulomonas; species Cellulomonas sp. ES6. Next base: position 188,564 of record NZ_CP125655.1, read on the forward strand.
GTCCGGCGCCACTCGGCCTGGTCGGCGTCCCTGACGCGCGCCTCGACGGCACGCAGCCGGGCCTCGACGCGCTGGATGTCGGCGCGCGGGACCTTGCCGGCCGCCTCCCACCGGTCCTGGATCGAGCGCAGCGCGGCCTTCGCCTGGCCGAGGCCCTTCGCCGGGTCGATGGTCTCGGCCTCGACGAGCAGCGCCTCCTTGACCTCGAGGTTCGCGCGGAACTCCCGGTCCGTGGCGGCGTTCACCTCGTCGCGGGCGTGGAAGAACGCGTCCTGGGCCGCGCGGAACCGCGCCCACAGGGCGTCGTCGTCCGCACGGCTCGCCCGGCCGGACGCCTTCCAGCGCGCCATGAGGTCGCGGTACGCACCCGCGGTGGCGCCCCAGTCGGTGCTCGACGCGAGGCGCTCGGCCTCGCGCACGATCTCCTCCTTGGCGGCCTTCGCGCCGGCGTTCCGGGACTCCAGCTCGGCGAAGTAGTGCCGCCGCTCCCGGTCGAACGTCGTGCGCGCGTGGCTGAACCGCTTCCAGAGCGCCTCCTCGGACGTGCGGTCGATGCGCGGGCCGGAGCGCTGCGCGTCCTTCCACTCGTCCAGCAGGCCGCGGAGCTGCTCGCCGGCCGGGCGCCACTGCATCCGCGCGGGGTCGGTGGTGGCGATCTTCTCGGCCCGCTCGACGATCGCGGTCCGGGCGTCGAGCGCCGCCTGGCGGGCGGCGGCGCGCTCGGCCTCGACGGCGGCGCGGCGCTCGGCGGCGGCGGCACGCAAGCCGTCGAGCCGGGCGCGCAGGCCGTCGAGGTCGCCGACGGCGGCGGGCTCGGCGGTCTCCTCGGTGAGCTTCGCCAGCGTCTGGTCGATCTCCTTGACCGCGAGGTCCGTGGCCGTCAGACGCGCCTCGAACAGCGCGACCTTCGCCTGCAGGTCCAGGAACCGGCGCACGTACAGCGCGAGCGCCTCGTCCGCGGATGCGCCGGGGAACTGACCCACGGCGCGCTCGCCGTCGCCCTCGCGCACGTACACGGTGCCGTCGTCGTCCACGCGCCCGAACTGCGTCGCGGCGGCGGCCTCGGCCGAGTCGTCCGGGACCGGCACCGGCACGACGGGCGCGGCGGCCGGAGCCGGGGAGGCACCCGCAGCCGGGCGCGGGCGCGGCTTGAAGGCGCTCGGGAGCGGCGGCCGCGGGGCGGGTCGCGGGGTGGGGGTGGCGGCGGCCGGGGCGGGCTCCTCGGCGGCCGGGGCGTCGGAGGGCTCGGCGTCCGGGGAGACCCCGGCGGTCCCGGGCTGAGCCGGGGGAGCGTCCGCGGCGGGCTCCTCCGGCGCGGGCTCCTCGGCCGTCGTCGCCTCGGTCTCGGTGGCCGCGTCGGGCTCGGTGGCCGCGTCGGGCTCGGCGGCTGCGACGGGCTCGGGAGCCGCGTCGGTCTCAGGGGCCGCGTCGGGCTCCGCTGCCGCGTCGGTCTCCGCTGCCGCGTCGGCGTCAGGGGCCGCGTCGGCGGGCGCGGTGGTGCCGTCGCCCACGCTGTCGTCCTCCGCCGGGGCGGCGGTCGCGGCCTCGGGGGCGGAGCCCGTCTCGGGCGTCTCGGCGGCGGGCGTCCCGGGGACGGCGACGTCGTCGCCGTCCTGCGAGTGCTGCTGCGCGTCGGGCGTCTCGGTCACTGGGTCTCCACTCCCTCGATGGTGACGGGGGTCGCCGGGGCGCCGTCCGAGGCACCTCCGGCCACACCCGCGTCAGCGACTGCCTGCACCACGTCGAGGCCCGACGTGATGCGGCCGAACACGGTGTATCCGCCTGCCTGGTCCGACGGGATCGTCGAGTCCTCGTAGACCAGGAAGAACTGGCTGCCCTGCGACTCCCCGTCGCCGGACTGCCGGGCCATCGCGATGGTGCCGGCGGGGTAGACGTCGTCGTCCGGGGCGTTCTCGATCGGCCCGAACGCGTAGCCCGGGCTGCCCGTCCCGGTGCCGGTCGGGTCGCCGCACTGCAGCACGTAGATGCCGCTCGTGGTGAGGCGGTGGCAGCCGGTGCCGTCGAAGTAGCCCTCCTGCGCGAGGGTCACGAAGTTCGCGACGGCCTGCGGCGCGGCCTGCCCGTCCAGCTCGATGCCGATGTCGCCCTGGTCGGTGCTGATCGTGCCCGTCCACGCGCGGTCCTCCGCGGCCGAGGCGTCGGGGAGCACGCCGCCGTTGCCGGTGCGCGCGGCCGGGGTGGTCGTCTCCGCGGTGGGCGTGCCGGCGGCCTGCGCGGGGGCGTCGTCGCCACCGGTCAGCGCCAGGGCGGCGCCGACGCCGAGACCGAGCACCAGGACCCCGACCACGCCGCCCGCGACGACCTGCTGACGGCGCCGGTGGGCGCGCTTCGTCGCCTGGCGCTGCTGCCACTTCTCGTAGCGGCGCCGCTCGTACTCGCGCTCGCGCTTGCTGGACGGCACGCACACTCCTCGTCGGTCGGTCGGCCGGGGCAGCGCCCCGCGCGCGGACGCAGGACGCCCGCGCCCGCCCGACAGTCTAGGCAGCCGCGGCTGCGGTCGAGTGCGCCCACCGGCCCGTGGCGGGGCGGTGCGGCGGCGCTAGCGTGACCCCGTGCGGATCTTCCCCCTGACGGCCCCGGTGTTCGCGGCCACCTGCTACGTCGTCGCGGCGGACGACGGGAGCTGCGTCGTGGTCGACCCGGGCGGTGGCGTGGCGGGTGCCGTGTCCCGCACGGTGGCCGAGCACGGCCTGCGCGTCGCGGGGGTGCTGGCGACGCACGGGCACGCCGACCACGTGTGGGACGCGGGGCGCGTCGCGACCGCGGCGGGCGTCCCGCTGCGCCTGCACGCGCGGGACGCGTACCGGCTCGACGACCCGGTGGGCACGCTGGGCGAGGGGGCGGCCGGCGTCGCCGACGGCCTGCTCGCGGCGCTCTCCGCCGCGGGGGCGGACACCGCGTGGGCCCGTCCCGGGACCGAGCCGTTCGGCGACGGTGACGGTGCGCGCACGGCGGACGAGGAGCTCGTCCTCGGTGGGGTGCGCCTGGTGGCGCGGCACGCCCCGGGCCACACCGAGGGGTCCACGCTGTACCTGCTGGAGGCGGCCGGGGAGCGGGTCGCGTTCACGGGGGACGTGCTGTTCGCCGGCACGGTCGGGCGCACGGACCTGCCGGGCGGCGACGCGGCGGCGATGGCCCTGACGCTGCGCGAGGTGGTCGCCGCGCTGCCGCCGCGCACGCACGTGCTGCCCGGCCACGGCCCCGCGAGCCGCGTGGACGTGGAGCTGGCGCACAACCCGTACCTGGCAGGATGACGCGCATGGCACGCCCCACCCCCCTGTCCGGCTTCCCCGAGTGGCTCCCCGACGGTCGCGTCGTCGAGCAGCACGTCCTCGACACCCTGCGGCGCACGTTCGAGCTGCACGGGTTCGCCGGGATCGAGACGCGGGCGGTCGAGCCCCTCGACCAGCTGCTGCGGAAGGGGGAGACCTCCAAGGAGGTCTACGTGCTGCGCCGCCTCCAGGAGGAGCCGGACGCGACGGACGCCGACCGCGGCGGGCAGCTCGGCCTGCACTTCGACCTGACCGTGCCGTTCGCCCGCTATGTGCTGGAGAACGCCGGGCACCTCGCGTTCCCGTTCCAGCGCTACCAGATCCAGAAGGTCTGGCGCGGGGAGCGCCCGCAGGACGGCCGGTTCCGCGAGTTCGTGCAGGCGGACATCGACGTCGTCGGCGCGGGGGAGCTGCCCTACCACTACGAGGTCGACCTGCCGCTCGTCATGGCGGAGGCGCTCGGCGCGCTGCGTGAGATCGGCGTGCCGCCGGTGCGCATCCTCGTCAACAACCGCCGCGTCGCCGAGGGCTTCTACCGCGGGCTCGGCCTGACGGACGTCGACGCGGTGCTGCGCGGCATCGACAAGCTCGACAAGGTCGGGCCCGACGCCGTCGCAGGGCTGCTCGTCGCCGAGGCGGGCGCGACCGCGGACCAGGCCCGTGCGTGCCTCGAGCTCGCGGGCATCTCCGGCGGCGACGCCGGGGTGGTCGACCGGGTGCGGGAGCTCGCGGCACGGCACGGCGTGGAGTCCGAGCTCATGGAGCAGGGGCTGGCCGAGCTACGCCAGCTCGTCGAGGCCGCCGCGGTCCGCGCGCCCGGCGTCGTCGTGGCCGACCTCAAGATCGCCCGCGGCCTGGACTACTACACGGGGTCCGTCTACGAGACGGTGCTGGTGGGGCACGAGCAGCTCGGGTCGATCTGCTCCGGCGGCCGGTACGACACGCTCGCGTCCGACGGCAAGCAGACCTACCCGGGCGTCGGCCTGTCGATCGGCGTGTCCCGGCTCGTGTCCCGCCTGCTGACCGGGGGGCTCGTGCGCGCCACGCGCGGCGTCCCGGCGGCCGTGCTGGTCGCGGTGACGTCCGAGGAGACGCGGTCGGCGTCCGACGCGGTCGCGACGGCGCTGCGGGCCCGGGGGGTCCCGGTGGAGGTCGCGCCGACGGCCGCGAAGTTCGGCAAGCAGATCCGGCACGCGGACCGGCGCGGGATCCCGTTCGTGTGGTTCCCCGCGACCGAGGACGGCGCCGCCGACCAGGTCAAGGACATCCGGTCCGGGGAGCAGGTCGACGCCGACCCGGCGGTCTGGGCGCCCCCTGCCGACGACCTGCACCCGCGCGTCGTCCCCGCGGAGGGCTGAGGCCGGCGCGGCCCGGGTCACGCGGTCCGGGCCGCCCCGGGCCCCGGTGCTCAGGCGAGCGCGAGCACGCCCGCGTTGAGCGTCGTCGCGTAGAGCACCCACGCCAGGTACGGGCCGAGCAGCCACGCCACGGCCGGGGAGAGCCGGTGGAACGCGACGACGGTCGCCACCAGCGCGACCTCCAGCGCCAGGATGATCGCGAGCCCCGCGCCGAGGTGCTGCGCCCCGAAGAACACCGGCGTCCACGCGGCGTTGAGGGCGAGCTGCACGCCGTACAGCACGAGGGCGGTGCGGGCGGCGTGCGCGCCGTGGCGGCGCCAGAGCAGCCACGCCGCGACGGCCATGAGCACGTACAGGACGGTCCAGACCGGCCCGAAGACCCAGTCCGGCGGGGTCCACGCCGGCTTGTCGGCCGCGGCGTACCAGCCGTCCACCGCGGAGGCCGACGCGAGGCCGCCGCCCCACGCGACGGCGGCGTTCACCGCCAGCAGCGCGACGAGCACGGGCCAGCCGCGGGAGGCGGGCGCCGCGTCCCGGCCGGTGGTGGCGGGGACGTCGGGGTGCGTCGAGGTCATGCCTCCACGGTCCGTGCGCGCGGTCGCCGGGGCAACCGGAGGACGGCCCGCTGACGACGTGGCGCGGGGCTTGCCAGCGAGTCGAACACGTGTTCGAATCGTAGGGTGCGGTGGGACGGGCAGAAGATCACGACGGAGGCGGACGGGACGCTGCCCGGGCTCGCGCTGGCGGGTCACCAGCGGTCGGTGCGCACCCCCGGGTTCGCGGGCGTGACGTTCCACGAGGTGCACGCGAAGTCGGCGCTCAACAAGGTGCCGGAGTCGTCCGCGATGCCCTTCCGGTGGACCGTCAACCCCATGCGGGGCTGCCTGCACGCCTGCACCTACTGCTTCGCGCGTCCCACGCACGAGTACCTCGGGCTGGACGCCGGGGCGGACTTCGAGACCCAGATCGTGGTGAAGACCAACGTGGTCGACGTGCTGACCGCGGAGCTGCGGCGGCCGTCGTGGCGGCACGAGCACGTGGCGCTCGGCACGAACACCGACCCCTACCAGCGGGCCGAGGGCCGCTACGCCCTCATGCCGGGCATCATCGAGGCGCTGGCGCGCTCGGGGACGCCGCTGTCGCTGCTGACCAAGGGGACGCTGCTGCGCCGTGACCTCCCGCTGCTCGCCTCCGCGCAGGCGGAGGTCGGCGTGAGCGTGGCCGTGTCCCTGGCGGTGGGGGACGAGGGCCTGCAGCAGGCGCTCGAGCCGGGCACCCCCACGCCCCGGGCCCGGCTGGCGCTCGTCCGCGCGGTGCGGGACGCCGGGCTGGAGTGCGGCGTGCTGGTCGCCCCCGTGCTGCCGTGGCTGACCGACTCGACCGAGCACCTCGACGCCCTGCTGGGCGACCTGGCCGAGGCCGGCACCTCCTGGGTGACCGTCATCCCGCTGCACCTGCGCGGGCCCGTGCGGCCCCTGGTGCTCGGGTGGCTGCGCGAGCACCGGCCCGAGCTGGTGCCCCGCTACCAGCGGCTGTACGGCCGCGGCGCGTACGTGCCGGACGAGTACCGCCGCTGGCTGCGCGACCGGGTGCGCCCGCTACGGCGCCGGCACGGGCTGCCCGGCCCCGGGGAGGCGGCGGGGGAGCCGTCGCCCTGGCGCGCGCGGCCGGCCGAGAGCCCCGAGGCGGTGATGGCGGCGATGGCACCCGGCGGTGCGACGGGCGCGGTGCAGCCCGTGCTGTTCTGAGCCCGGCCGTGGCCCGGGTGGGCCGGGTGGGCCGGGCGCGGCCGGGTGGGTTGGGCGCGGCCGGGTGGGTTGGGCGCGGCCGGGTGGGCCGGGGCGGGTGGCGTCGGTACCGGCGGTGGACGGCGGGCGTCCGGGGGGCGTGCGCCTCCGGCAGTAGACTCGCCGGGCTGCTGCGTGCAGCGACCCACCACCTGAGAGGACTTGTCGTGCTGCGCACCCACACCGCCGGCTCGCTGCGGGCCGAGCACATCGGCACCACCGTCACCCTGACCGGGTGGGTGGACCGCCGCCGTGATCACGGTGGGGTCGCGTTCGTGGACCTGCGCGACGCGTCGGGCATCGCCCAGGTCGTCATCCGCGACGAGGCCGTCGCGCACGGGCTGCGCTCGGAGTACGTCCTGCAGGTCACCGGAGAGGTCGGCCGCCGCCCGGAGGGCAACGAGAACGCCCACCTGGCCACCGGTGAGGTCGAGGTCGTCGCCGCGCAGGTCGTCGTCCTCAACGAGTCCGCGCCGCTGCCGTTCCAGGTGTCGTCGTCCCTCGACGAGCCGGTGGGCGAGGAGGCGCGCCTGCGCTACCGCTACCTCGACCTGCGCCGGCCGGAGCCGGCCCGGGCGATGCGGCTGCGCGCGAAGGCCAACCAGGCCGCCCGGCGCGTCCTGGACGCCCACGACTTCGTCGAGGTCGAGACCCCCACGCTGACGCGGTCGACGCCGGAGGGCGCCCGCGACTTCGTCGTGCCCGCCCGCCTGGCGCCGGGCTCCTGGTACGCGCTCCCGCAGTCGCCGCAGCTGTTCAAGCAGCTCCTCATGGTCGGCGGTCTGGAGCGGTACTACCAGCTCGCGCGCTGCTACCGCGACGAGGACTTCCGCGCCGACCGGCAGCCGGAGTTCACGCAGCTCGACGTCGAGATGTCGTTCGTCGACCAGGAGGACGTGATCGCGCTCGGCGAGCAGATCCTCGTCGCGCTGTGGGACCTCATCGGCTACCGGATCCCGACGCCCATCGCCCGCATGACCTACGCGGAGGCGATGGCGCGGTACGGCACCGACAAGCCGGACCTGCGGTTCGGGCTCGAGCTGGTGGAGCTGACCGGGTTCTTCGCCGACACCCCGTTCCGGGTGTTCCAGGCCCCGTACGTCGGCGCCGTCGTCCAGCCCGGCGGTGCGTCGACGCCGCGGCGCGGGTTCGACGCCTGGCAGGAGTGGGCGAAGCAGCGCGGGGCGAAGGGCCTGGCGTACGTCACGGTGGCCGAGGACGGCACGCTCGCCGGGCCGGTCGCCAAGAACATCTCCGAGGCGGAGCGCGCCGGGCTCGTCGAGGCCGTCGGGGCGCAGCCGGGCGACGCGGTGTTCTTCGCCGCCGGCCGCCCCTCGGAGGCCCGCGCGCTGCTCGGTGCGGCACGCCTCGAGATCGGCCGCCGCGGCGGGCTGGTCGACGAGTCGCAGTGGTCGTTCGTGTGGGTCGTGGACGCCCCGCTGTTCAAGCCGACCGGCGAGGACGACGACGTGGCGGTCGGCGAGGGCGCCTGGACGGCGGTGCACCACGCGTTCACGTCGCCGACGCCCGAGTGGATCGACCGCTTCGAGGAGGACCCGGGCCAGGCGCTCGCCTACGCCTACGACATCGTCTGCAACGGCAACGAGATCGGTGGCGGCTCGATCCGTATCCACCGCCGCGACGTCCAGGAGCGCGTGTTCGCGGTCATGGGCATCGGCGAGGAGGAGGCGCGCGAGAAGTTCGGCTGGCTGCTGGACGCGTTCCAGTTCGGCGCCCCGCCGCACGGCGGGATCGCGCTCGGCTGGGACCGGGTGGTCGCGCTGCTGACCGGGGCCGAGTCGATCCGCGACGTCATCGCGTTCCCCAAGTCGGGCGGCGGCTACGACCCGCTCACGGGTGCGCCTGCGCCGATCACGGAGCAGCAGCGCAAGGAGGCGGGGGTCGACGCCCGCCCGAAGCGGCCCGCCGCCGCGCAGCAGGGTGCCGACGCGGAGGCCGGCGCGCAGGACGGGGCCGCCGCGGCGACCGCCTCGGCGTGACGGCGGACGTCGGGGCCCCTGCGACGCTCCCGGCGCCTTGGGCCGACGACCCGTTCCTGCTCGACGACCGACCCCTGTGGTCGCCCGAGCGCGTGGTCGCGCGTGACGGCGCGCTGCTCCTCGTGCAGCGCGCCGTCGCGGCGTCCGGCGCACCGGGGACGCGCACGAGCCTGATCGTGCTCGGGCCGGCCGGCCCGGCGTCGGACCTGCTGCGCGACCACGATGACGCCACGCACGCCGTCGCGTGGGTCGACACGGCGGCGCTCGGGATGCTGCGACCCGCCGAGGTGGCCCGGCTCGGCCTGCTCCCCGCACGCACGGGCTGGGAGTGGATGGTCACGGAGCAGGCGCCCCCGGCCGTCACCGGGGAGGTGGCGGTGCGCGAGCTCGACCCCGTCGCCGACGCGGACGCGATCCGCGCGTGCCTCGCGGCCGCGAACCCGACCACGGACGCTGACCCGGCGGGCCCGGGCGAACGGTGGTGGGGGAGCGGTGCCCCCGACGGCACGCTGGCGGGCGTCATCGGGTCCGGACCGCGCGCGGGTCGCGGTGGCCGGCGCGCCGGTGAGCCCGGATCCGCCGGGTCCGCCCATCTGCACGGCCTGGGTGTCCGCCCCGGCGACCGCGGGCGCGGCCTCGGTGCTGCCCTGACCGCCGCCGCGACGCGCGCGCTGCTCGCCGACGGCGCGGACTGGGTGTCCCTGGGTATGTGGGACGACAACGACGGCGCCCGGCGCATCTACCACCGCCTCGGCCTGCGTACGGTCCACCGCATGACCACCCTCCGCCACCCCTGACCCCTCACCTCCCCGCGCGCACCCCGCCCCGCCGCGACCGTTCGGAGCCTCCGAAGCGCCATCGTGGTGACCCCCGGACCACCTCGATGGCACGTGGGAGCCTCCGACGGGTGCCGGCGGGCGGGGGGTGGTGCAGCGGACCAGTCAGGGCCGGGATCGGGTCCGCTCCACTCAGTCGTCGCCCACCGCCGAGGCGAACCGGCACCCAGTAGTGGGGCGACAGCACTCAGTCGGCACTCAACGAGGTCGGGATCGTCCGGATGGGTGCTCGCATCCGGGAGAGGCTTCCGGGGCGCGCCGCTCGATGCGCGTTCCACGAGGACGGCGGGGTCCCCTCGGCGTCCACCTCGACTCGGAGGCTCTCATGCGCACCACGGTTCGTGCCCTGCCGGCCGCTGTTCTCGCGGCCGGTCTCGTCGTGCTCAGCAGCCCGGCGGCGTCAGCGGCGAGCTCGGCCTGGACGAAGGTGGGCTCGTGCACCCTCCACACCGTCCGCGACGTGAGCGTCGCGGTGATCTCGAGCTCATCGAAGGTCACCGCCGACGACGGTGATGCGTCCGGCTCTGTCGGACTGTCGGCCAAGACCGCCACGACGACACCGTCCGCCGTGTTCGCGGCGACGTCGATCACCATCACCGGCAGGTCCATGACGCACTACAAGGTGTGGCACTGAGCCCGCCGGCCGGTGGCACGTCCCGCCGGCCGGCGTCGCGTGCCCGCGCGCACGTGGCGGCGTCGGAGGGGGCGACCCGGGGCCGGCTCGTGGCTGTCCTGGTCGGTCTTCTCGTGGCGACCGGCGCCTGCGCCCCCACCGAGGCCGAAGGTCCTGACGGCTCGGTCGTCTTCGCACAGGTTCTCGCACAGGCGGAGGCATCGACGTCCGCGTCGGACGCCCAGATCTCGGCTCTACGCGAGGGCGCGGAGACCGGGCGGATCTCCCTGGAGGTGGTCCGCGAGGCCGCGAGGCGCGCCGTCGCGTGTCTCGCGGAGCTCGGGCTGGATGCGGAGTACGACGAGCGGTCGCTCGCCTACGGGCTCGTGGTCCCGGGATACGTCGTCAGGCACGCGCCGGGTGCCGACGTCGACCGGGACGTCGCGACGTGCGATGAGCGTGAGTTCGGCTGGGTCAACGAGCTCTACCAGGTGCAGCCGTCTTCGGTCGAGGCGTCCGAGCGGTACCTCGAGCAGCAGGCGCCCGTGATCCGGGCCTGCCTCGACCGGAACGACGTGCGGACCGGGCGGGATCCGTCCGGTCCCGACCTCGCGAGGGCGGCTTCCGAGGCGCTCCAGGCATCGGACGGCCGGATCGACTGCCTGGCCGAGGCCGGTGTCGACGCGTGGTGAGGAACGGGTCGCGTCTCCGCGTCGTCGCGGTGGCTCTCGTCCTCGCTGCGCCGCTCGTGATCGGTGGTGGGCTCGCGCTCCTCGCGCTGGCTCGCTCGCCGCTGCAGTCGGACGTGCCCGCCGCGCCGCTCGTCGGCCAGGTGCAGCCGGTGGCGCGTCCGGCGTCCGAGACCGTCACGGCGACGTGGGTCGCGCCCGTGGAGCGGGTCGTCGCCGCGCAGTCGGAGGGAACGGTGACAGGCTTGGCGATCGAGCCCGGCCGGCCGATCGCGGCCGGCGACGTGGTGGTGCGCGTCGACGGGCTTCCCGTGATCGCGTTCGCTGCCCCGGCACCGCTCTATCGGGACGTCGTCGAGGGGATGGAGGGCGACGACGTGCGGTCGGTGCAGGCGGTCCTCGTGGACCGCGGGCTGCTCGACCGGGTGGATGGGCTGGCAGGCCCGGCGACGGCCGACGCGATCGAGCGCTGGAACGCGTCGTACGGTCTGCCCCACGGGCGCACGTTCGCGCGGTCCTCCGTCATCTGGATCCCGGAGGGCGCGACCGTGCCCGTGGACGTCTCGATCGAGGTCGGCGACCTGCTGCAGCCTCCGACGCCGATCTACCGGGCTGTCCTGGACCCGGAGCGGGTCGACGTCGACATCGAGGGGGATCCGGCCCGACGGACGGTCTCGCTCGCAGACGCGACCGTCCCCCTGCCTCCCGGGCAGTCCGCGATCTCGGACCCGGAGGACGTCGCAGCGATCCGCGTCGTGATGGCAGATCAGGACACGGCTGCTGTGGTGGTGACGACAGCCGGGTCACACGAGGTCGGCGGGGTCCCCGCCTCGGCCGTCCTCACGGACGACGCCGGCAACGCGTGCGTGCTCACCGACCTCGACGGCGGGTCGGTGCGCATCGACCCCCTGGGCGGGTCGCTCGGCATGGTGGAGGTGGATGCCCGGCTGATCGGGACCCCGCTCGTCATCAACCCTCGTGAGGCGGGTGTGGGGGAGACGTGCGGCTGACCGTCGACGGACTCCGCTACACCCCTCCCGGGGCCGCGTGGCCGGTGCTGGCAGGGACCACGTGCAGCCTCGAGGACGGCGAGACGTTGGCAGTCGTCGGACCGTCCGGGTCGGGGAAGACCACCTTCGTGTCCATCCTGGGTGGGTTGCTCGCGCCAGCAGGGGGCACTGTCGCGTGGCGGGACAGCGGCGGTGTCCGGGACCCGCGCGAGGTCACGACGTGGGTGCTGCAGACGGTCTCGTTGCTCCCGGAGCGGTCCGTGCTCGACAACGTGATGCTCGGCGCCTTCCTGGACGGGGCAGGGCGCGCGGAGGCCCGCGGCCTCGCCGGGGAGGCGCTCGACTCGATGGGGCTCGCGAACCGCGCCGACGACCGCGCGTCGGTGCTGTCGGGTGGCGAGGCCCAGAGGGTGGCCATCGCGAGGGCGTTGGCCTCGGCAAGGCCGGTGCTGCTGGCGGACGAGCCGACGGGTCAGCTCGACTCGAGGACGACCGACCTGGTGCTCGACGCCATGTTCGCCGTGGCGGCACGCACGATCGTCCTCGTGACGCACGACGAGCGGGCGGCTCGCCGCTGCGACCGGGTGCTCCGGCTGGACGGTCGCCGGCCGTCGCCGCCGCCGGCATCATGACGGACGTGCGACGACGCCAGGTCTGGCCGTCGGCCCTGGCGTTCGCGGAAGGGGCGGAGAACGCCAGGTCCGGTCGGTGGGCCTCGGTCGTCGTTGCGCTCGCGGTCGCCGGCGTCCTCGGGGCCGCGGCGTTGTCGAACGTCCTCGACGTCGGGCGCCTGGTGCGCGCCGAGGCGGAGTGGGCGGCCGCCGGGGCGTTCGTCCTCGTGGCTGAGCCCGGCCGAGCGGAGGGCGGGACGATCGACGCGCCACGGTGCGACCGGTTGTCCGCCCTGGAGGGGGTCGACGGTGCCTTCGCGGTATCAGGTGTCCGGGGGGCGCTGGGTCTCGCGGCCGAGCCGGGCATCAGGGCCACGCAGATCATCGTGTCACCGGGGATCTTCGACTTCCTCGACCTCGCCCCGGTCGCGGGACACGGGGCCCTGGCGACGGACGAGGTGCTCATCCCCCTGGGGCTGGGCGACGGCGACGAGGTGGTGCTCGTGGAGGAGCCGTCGGAGTACCGCGGCGTCGCGGTGGGGACCCGCCGGGTGGACTCCGCCGTGCTCGGCCGTGACCTCGACGGCGCGTGGGTCGTCGCCGATCCCACGGAGCGCGACGCCACGCAGTGCTACGTCCGCAGCGACGCCGGCCACGTCGAGGCCGTCGCGGGCTACCTCCCGCTCGCGCTGGGTTCCGAGGCGAGCGGCCCGGTCGTCGTGCGACCGCGACTGCAGGAGAGCGCGCACGGCCTGGGCTTCGCGGGCTCGTACGCGACCAGGGAGCTCGGGACGGCGTGGCTCGGCGCGGCCGTGGTCCTCGGCGGGATGGTGGCGCTCGTCCGGTGGACGCGGCGCGCGCGGCTGGCTGTGTACGTGACGTACGGCGTCCACCGGCGTGCTCTCGTCGTGCTCCAGCTCTCGGAGTGGCTCGTGCTCTCGGTCCCCGCGGCGGTGTGGGCCTGGGGCGTGGTGACCTGCGTCGGAATCGCGCTCGGCACGGACGTCGCCGTCGTGGCAGCCCAGGGTGCCGGTCACATGGTGGCCGGCTGGGCGTGCGCCACCCTCCTCGTCCTGGCGATCTCGCTGATCCCGGTCCGATCCCTCGTCGAGACGCTGAAGGACCGCTCGTAGCCGGTCGCCGCGCGCAGGTGTCGCGGGCCTGCCCCGGGTGTCAGTGCGTGATCGCCAGGCGGGCGTGGAGGCGGCGCAGGGGGGCCGGGGCCCACCAGTTCAGGTCGCCGAGAACCGTCATCGTGGCCGGGACGAGCAGCAGCCGCACCAGCGTCGCGTCGATCAGCACGGCCACCGCCAGCGAGAAGCCGACCTCCTTGATGACCAGCAGCTCGCCGGCGACGAACCCGGCGAACACGGCCACGATGATCGCCGCGGCGGACGTGATGACCCGCCCGGACCGCTGCAGGCCGAGGCGGACGGACTCGTCGTTGCTCGCGCCGGCGTCGTGCAGCTCCTTGATGCGCGAGAGCAGGAACACCTCGTAGTCCATCGCGAGGCCGAACGCGAAGGCGATGACGAGCGCGAGGACGTACGTCTCGATGCCGCCGGTGGACTCGAAGCCCAGCAGGCCGGACAGGTGCCCGTCCTGGAACACCCAGACCAGCACGCCGAGCGACGCGCACAGCGACACGGCGTTGGTGAGCAGCGCCTTGACCGGCACGAGCAGCGATCCGGTCATGAGGAACAGCAGGACCAGCGTCGCGAGCGCCACCACCCCGAGCGCCCAGGGGGCGCGGTCGAACAGGGCGTCGGTGAAGTCGATCTGGTTGGCCGCCTGCCCGCCGACCCACGCGTCGAACGGCAGGTCCAGGTCGCGCAGCCCGTGCACGACCTCCTGGGCGACGGCGCCGCCGGGGTCGGTGCTGTCGGGGCGCACCCCGATGACGACCACGGAGTCGCGCACCGCGGGCGGGTCGACGGAGGCGACGCCGTCGAGCGCCTCGATCTCCGGGACGGCCGCGACGGCGTCGGCCTCGCCGGTCTGCGCGACCAGCACCACGGACGGCGAGGACGACGCCGGGTACTGCTCCGCGAGCACGCGCACGAACTCGCGCTGGGGGCTGGACATCGGCAGCAGCTGCGTCGTGGAGTTGCGGAGCTCGACGTGCAGCAGCGGGGACGCGAGCACGAGCAGCACGGCCAGCGAGCCGCCCATCACCCACCAGGGTCGGCGCTGCACGCGCCCGGCGAGGCGGGAGAACGTCCCCTCCTCGGACGCGACGTCGGCGGTGCGGGCCAGGACGCTCCGCACGCCCGGCACCCGGGCGAGCACGCTCGGGCGGGCGAGGCGGCGCCCCGCGAGCACGAGGAGCGCGGGCACCAGGGTGAGGGCGGTGGCGACCGCGAACACGATCACGGCCACGGACCCGGCGCCGAACGCCCGCAGGATGTCCTGCCGGAACACCAGGAGCCCCGCGATCGACACCCCGACGGTCAGCGCGGAGAACGCGACCGTGCGCCCGGCGGTGCCCATCGTCGTGACCAGGGCGGTGACGACGGCCCCGTCCCCGCGTCGGCGGCGCGCGGAGCGTCCCTCGTCGTCGCCGAGCGCCCGGCCCAGCTCCTCGCGGAACCGGGACACGATGAGCAGGCCGTAGTCGATGGAGAGGCCGAGCCCGAGCACGGTGACCACGTTGACGACCGACGACTCGAGGTCGTCCATCAGGTACGACAGGCCGACGAGCGCACCCAGGCCGCCCGCGATGGACGCGACGGCGCCGACGATCGGCATGGCGGCGGCGAGGAACCCGCCGAACACCAGCACCATGATCAGCAGCGCCACCGGCAGCGCGATCGCCTCGCCCGTGGTGAGGTCCCGCTCGACCTGGTCGGTGATGGCCGAGACGATCAGGGAGGTCCCGCCGACCAGGCCGGTGGCGCCGGGGGCGACGTCGTCGAGCGCGGCCGGCACCTCGCGCAGCCGCTGCTCGACGTCGTGCAGGGCCGCGTCCTGGGTGTCGCCCGCCAGGCCGGGGTCGAGCTCGACGACCACGAGGAACCCGTCGCCGTCGGTGGCCAGCAGCGGCGCGGCCGCGGGGTTCTCGACCCCGTCCGGCAGCACGAACGGGTCGATGACCGAGACCACGCCCGGTACGTCCGCGACCTCGGCGCGCGCGGGCTCCAGGGCGTCCGCGAGGCCCTCCGTCGCGGGGTCGACCCCCTGCACGACGAGCGTCAGCGACGCGCCGGAGGTGTCCGACTCCGCGAGGAGCTCGGTCGCCCGGGCGCTGTCGGAGCCCGGCACCACCGGCTCGCCGGTCGTGAGCCGGTCGAAGAGGTTCTGGCCCCCGACGCCGACCAGCGCCAGCAGCGCGCAGGCGACGGCGACGACCGCCCAGACGGCGAGCGTCAGGCGGGGGTGGCGGGCGACGGTGCGCCCCAGGCTCTCGAACACGCAGGTCAGCATCGCAGGCCGGACGGTGCTCGCGCATCACGGGTGGCGGCGGGGTCGCCGGGTGCGCGCGGGAGCCGCGGTGCCGGGTTGTGGGCGCGGCTGCGTAGGCTCGCCGCATGGACCTGTTCGACGCGGTGACCTCCACCGCGCAGGGCACCCCCGCGCCGTCCGCGGGGGCGCCGCTCGCCGTGCGGATGCGGCCGAGCAGCCTGGCGGAGGTCGCCGGGCAGGAGCACCTGCTGGTGCCGGGGTCGCCCCTGCGGCGCC
Source organism: Cellulomonas sp. ES6 (assembly GCF_030053835.1). Lineage (NCBI taxonomy): Bacteria > Bacillati > Actinomycetota > Actinomycetes > Micrococcales > Cellulomonadaceae > Cellulomonas > Cellulomonas sp. ES6. The sequence goes on from NZ_CP125655.1 coordinate 204,439, forward strand.
TCGTCGAGGGCGGTGCGGGCGACGCGTCGCGGCGGGCGGCGCCGTCGTCGGTCGTGCTCTGGGGGCCGCCGGGGACGGGCAAGACGACGCTCGCGTACCTGGTGGCCACGACGTCGGGCCGGCGGTTCGTCGAGCTGTCGGCCGTCACGGCGGGCGTCAAGGACGTTCGGCAGGTGGTCGACGACGCGCGCCGCCGCCTGGCCGCGGACGGCTCCGAGACGGTGCTGTTCATCGACGAGGTGCACCGCTTCACGAAGGCGCAGCAGGACGCGCTGCTGCCGAGCGTCGAGAACCGCTGGGTGACGCTCGTCGCGGCGACGACCGAGAACCCCAGCTTCTCCGTGAACTCGCCGTTGCTGTCGCGCTCCCTGCTGCTCACGCTGAAGCCGCTCGGCACCGAGGACGTGCGGGCGCTGGTGCGCCGGGCGGTCGTCGACGAGCGCGGGCTCGGCGGCGCCGTGCGGCTCGAGGAGGAGGCCGAGGAGCACCTGCTGCGGCTCGCGGGCGGCGACGCGCGCAAGGCCCTGACCGTCCTCGAGGCCGCCGCGGGTGCGGCGCTGGCCGACCGGGACGCGCGCGCGGCCGACCCGGACGCCGACCACGACGGCGAGGACGCGGACGCGCCGGCGGTCGTCGACCTGGCCACGGTCGAGCGCGCGATCGACGTCGCCGCCGTGCGCTACGACCGGGACGGCGACCAGCACTACGACGTCATCAGCGCGTTCATCAAGTCGGTGCGCGGCTCCGACGTCGACGCGGCCCTGCACTACCTCGCGCGGATGATCGCCGCGGGGGAGGACCCGCGGTTCATCGCGCGGCGGGTCGTCATCTCCGCCGCCGAGGACGTCGGCATGGCCGACCCGAGCGCCCTGCAGACCGCCGTCGCCGCCGCGCAGGCCGTGGCGCTGATCGGCATGCCCGAGGCGCGGATCATCCTCGCCGAGGCGGTCGTGCACCTGGCGACCGCACCGAAGTCGAACGCGGCCTACACCGGCATCGACGCGGCCCTGGCGGACGTGCGGGCCGGACGGGTCGGCTCCGTGCCCCCGCACCTGCGCGACGCGCACTACGCCGGAGCCCAGGCGCTCGGCCACGGGAAGGGCTACCTGTACGCCCACGACCACCCGCACGGCATCGCGGCGCAGCAGTACCTGCCGGACGACCTGGTCGGCACGCGCTACTACGCGCCGACGGACAACGGCTACGAGCGGCAGGTGGGCGAGCGGCTCGGGCGGATCCGGGCGGTGCTCGACCAGGCGCCCGCGCCGGAGGGCCACGGCTGACCCCGGCGCGGTGAGGCGCGGCGACGGTTAGGTGCTGGGCTCCCGACCCGGTAGAGTCGACCGGTCGTCCGGGTTGACCGGACGCGCCTGGGGCCCTAGCCAGCCACCGCCGCTCCCGAGCGGTTCGGCACGAAGGTCGGCCCCACGCCCGCCGCGGAACCTCCCGCGTCCGGGTGTGCCGTGAATCGAACGACAGGAAGAACACCGTGAGCAACGTGACCCGTTCGCGCCGCCAGGTGCGCCTCTCGCGCGCCCTGGGCCTCGCGCTGACGCCGAAGGCCGTCAAGCACTTCGAGAAGCGCCCCTACCCGCCCGGTGAGCACGGCCGCGCCCGCCGCCGCACCGAGTCGGACTACGCCGTGCGTCTGCGCGAGAAGCAGCGTCTGCGCGCCCAGTACGCGCTGCGCGAGAAGCAGCTCGCCCGCGCCTACGAGGCCGCCCGCAAGGCCCCGGGCCTGACCGGTGAGGCGCTCGTCGAGGACCTCGAGACCCGCCTGGACGCGCTGGTGCTCCGCGCCGGCTTCGCCCGCACCATCCTGCAGGCCCGCCAGGTCGTCGTGCACCGCCACGTGCTGGTCGACGGCAAGATCGTGGACCGCCCGTCGTTCCGCGTGAAGGAGGGCCAGACCCTCCAGATCAAGCCGAAGTCGCAGACGACGGTCCCGTTCCAGGTGGCCGCCGCCGGTGCGCACCGCGACGTGCTGCCGGCCGTCCCGGGCTACCTGGACGTGCAGCTCGAGAAGCTCTCGGCCGTGCTGACCCGCCGCCCGAAGCGCGCCGAGGTGCCGATCACGTGCGAGGTCCAGCTGGTCGTCGAGTACTACGCCCGCTGACGCAGCCGCGACACCGACCGCGACGCCCCGCACCGCCCGACAGGGACCGTGTGCGGGGCGTCGCGGCCGTCCCGGGCCGCCGCGCCGCTCCCGGTAGGGTTCCGGTGACGCCGCACGGCGACGACACGACGCAGAAGGGCTGGCCATGCTGGGAGACATCGCGGGGCTGATCGCGGCCATCGCCTTCGTGCTGCTGGTCGGCGCGCTCGCCGTGCCGCTGGTGAAGCTCGGCCGGGTGCTGGACGAGACCCGCACGTCCGTCCGGGAGATCACCGAGCACACCGTGCCGATCCTCGACGAGGCGGCGACGACCGTGTCGGCGACCAACACCCAGCTCGAGCGCGTGGACGCGATCACGACCTCCGCGGCGCAGGTCACGCAGAACGTCTCGGCGCTCACCTCGCTGTTCGCCGCGACCGTCGGCGGGCCGATGATCAAGGTCGCGGCCTTCAGCTACGGCGTCCGGCGCGCCCTGTCGGGGCTCGGCAAGGGCCGGTCGGCGCGATGAGACGGCTGTTCTGGGTCGGCGTCGGGGCGGCCGTGGCCGTCGCCGGTGCGCGCCGCCTGGGGCTGCTCGACACCCCGGTGGCCGCGCGCGGGGCGACCCCCGCCGCGGACGGCTCCCTGGGGGCCGCCGCCCTGGCGGCCCAGGCCGCGCGCACCGCCTTCCGGGCCGGGGCGACCACCGCCGGCGCGGTCCGCTCGCTCGCGGACGCCCGGCGGGAGCTGCGGGCCGGTATGGCGGAGCGCGAGGCGCAGCTGCGGCACGACCTCGTCGGCGACGTGGACGTGGACGCCCTGCGGGCCGAGCGCGCCGCGCGGCGCGCGACCACGCCGGACGACGGCGGTGCCGTGCCGCCGGCCTGGCACCACGACCCCGAGGCCCGGTCGGCCGCCCGTGAGGCCCGTGCCCGCCGCGGCTGGGCCGACGAGCCCACCGAGGACCCGGAGGACGAGGACGGCGACGTGCCGTACTCGTTCTACTGACGACGGCCCGCAGCCGCCTAGGCTGCTCCCCGGCCGGACGGGAACACCCCGGGCCGGCGCGACGCTGAGCACGACAGCGGCGGGACGCGGTCCCGCCCACCGACACTGCAGAGGACACCATGCGCACCGCCGAGATCCGCCAGCGTTGGCTCGACTTCTTCGAGGCCCGCGGTCACGCCGTGGTGCCCTCGGCCCCGCTGATCTCGCCCGACCCGTCGACGCTGTTCGTGATCGCGGGCATGGTGCCGTTCATCCCCTACATGCTCGGCGAGCAGACGGCCCCGTGGCCGCGTGCGACCAGCGTGCAGAAGTGCGTGCGGACCCTCGACATCGAGGAGGTCGGCAAGACCACCCGCCACGGCACGTTCTTCCAGATGAACGGCAACTTCTCCTTCGGCGACTACTTCAAGGAGGGGGCGATCACCTTCGCGTGGGAGCTGATCACCACCCCCCAGGACCAGGGCGGCTACGGCTTCGACCCCGAGACGATCTGGGTCACGGTCTACGAGACCGACGACGAGGCGGCGGAGCTCTGGAAGAAGATCGCCGGCCTGCCGGACGAGCGCATCCAGCGTCGCGGCATGAAGGACAACTACTGGTCGACCGGCGCGCGCGGCCCGGCGGGCCCGTGCTCGGAGATCTACGTCGACCGCGGCCCGGCGTACGGGCGCGAGGGCGGGCCGGTCGCGGACGAGGACCGGTACATCGAGATCTGGAACCTCGTCTTCATGCAGTACGAGCGGGGCGACGGGGGCGGCAAGGAGAACTTCCCGATCCTCGGCGAGCTCAAGCAGAAGAACATCGACACCGGCATGGGCCTGGAGCGCGTCGCGTTCCTGCTGCAGGGCGTCGACAACATGTACGAGATCGACGAGGTCTTCCCGGTCATCGAGGCCGCGCAGCAGCTGTCCGGCCGCCGCTACGGCGCCGACCACGAGGACGACGTGCGGATGCGCGTCGTCGCGGACCACGTGCGCTCGGGCCTCATGCTCATGGGCGACGGCGTCGTGCCGTCCAACGAGGGCCGCGGCTACGTGCTGCGCCGCCTCCTGCGCCGCGCGGTGCGGGCGATGCGCCTGCTCGGCGTCGACACGCCGGCGCTGCCGACGCTGCTGCCGGTCTCGCGCGACGCGATGTCCCCGTCGTACCCGGAGCTGGCGCGCGACTTCGACCGCATCGCCCGGGTCGCGTACGCGGAGGAGGAGGCGTTCCTGCGCACGCTGGTGTCCGGCACCTCGATCCTCGACCAGGCCGTCTCCGAGGCGAGGACCGCGGGCGCGTCCGGCACCGCGCCGCTGCTGTCGGGCGAGAAGGCGTTCCAGCTGCACGACACCTACGGCTTCCCGATCGACCTCACCCTCGAGATGGCGGCCGAGCAGGGCGTCTCCGTCGACGAGAAGGCCTTCCGGACGCTCATGCAGGCGCAGCGCGACCGCGCCCGGGCGGACGCCCTGGCCAAGCGCGCGGGCCGCACGGACACCGCGGCGTACCAGGACCTGCACGCGACCCTCAGCGGCTCCGGCGGCAAGCCCGTCGAGTTCGTCGGCTACGACCGCACCACGTCCCGCTCGCGCGTCGTGGGCCTGCTGGTCGACGGCGTGCCCGCCCCGGCGGCGACCGCGCCCGCGGACGTCGAGGTCGTCCTGGACGTCACCCCGTTCTACGCCGAGATGGGCGGCCAGCTCGCCGACCACGGCACGATCGTGCTCGACGGCGGGGCGACGATCGAGGTCGACGACGTGCAGGCGCCGGTCAAGGGGCTGCCGGTCCACCGCGGCCGCCTCGTCGAGGGCACCGTCACGCTGGACGAGCCGGGTGTCGCGGCGATCGACACGGAGCGCCGGATCGCGATCAGCCGCGCGCACACCGCGACGCACATGGTCCACAAGGCGATCCAGGAGGCGCTCGGCCCGAGCGCGACCCAGGCGGGCTCGGAGAACGCCCCGAGCCGCGTGCGGTTCGACTTCCGCTCCGGCCAGGCCGTCCCGCAGGGCGTGCTGTCCGAGGTCGAGGGCCGGGTCAACACCCGGCTGCAGGAGGACCTCGAGGTCACCGACGCGGTCATGCCGATCGCGGAGGCGCGGGCGCTCGGCGCCATGGCGCTGTTCGGCGAGAAGTACGGCGACCAGGTGCGCGTCGTGTCGATCGGCGGCGACTGGTCGCGCGAGCTCTGCGGCGGCACCCACGTGCGCCGCTCGGGCGAGCTCGGCCTCGTGACGCTGCTCGGCGAGTCGTCCATCGGCTCCGGCGTGCGGCGCGTCGACGCCCTCGTCGGTGACGGGGCGTACGGCTTCCACGCCAAGGAGCGCGCGCTGGTGGGGCAGCTCTCGGGCCTGCTCGGGGCGCGCCCCGACGAGCTCGCGGACCGCGTGTCCTCGCTGCTCACGCGGCTCAAGGAGTCCGAGAAGCAGCTCGCGTCCGCGCGCGCCGCGCAGGTCCTCGCGGCGGCGGGCGGTCTCGCCGCGTCGGCCGAGGAGGAGGCCGGCGTGCGCGTCGTGACGCACGACGCCGGCGAGGCCACGGCGGACGACCTGCGCACGCTGGTGCTCGACGTCCGGAACCGGCTCGGAGAGTCCTCGCCGGCGGTCGTCGCCGTCGGCGGCGTCGCGAAGGGCCGGCCCGTGGTGGTGGTCGCGACGAACGCGGGCGCGCGCGAGAAGGGCGTGCGGGCCGGTGCGCTCGTGCGGACCGCCTCCGGGCTGCTCGGCGGCGGGGGCGGCGGCAAGGACGACCTCGCGCAGGGCGGCGGCGCCGACGCGGCCCGGCTGCCGGAGGCCCTCGCCGGGGTGCGCGACGCGATCCGGGCGGGCGCCTGAGCGGGGCGGCCGGCGCGCACGGCTCGGGCCGCGCGCCGGGGGACGACGGGGTCCCGGACGCCGACGCGGTGGTCCGGGGCGCGCGCCTGGCCGTCGACGTGGGCTCCGTGCGGGTGGGCCTGGCGGCGAGCGACCCGGACGGCCTGGTCGCCACGCCGGTCGCCACGCTCGCGCGCGACACGCGCCGCCCCGCACCCCGTGACCTGCCCCTCGACGTCGCGCAGGTCGCCGCCGAGGTGGCCGAGCGGTCCGCCGCCGCGGTCTACGTGGGCCTCCCGCGGCACCTGTCCGGTGCGGAGGGCGCTGCGGCGGAGGCCGCGCGCGCGTACGCTGGGACGCTGGCGACGGCTGTCGCACCGGTCCCGGTGCGGCTGGTCGACGAGCGGATGAGCACCGTGAGTGCCCACCAGGCGCTCCACGCGTCAGGCCGGTCGGGTCGTCGGCATCGAGCGGTGGTCGACCAGGCGGCCGCCGTGGTCATCCTGCAGACCGCGTTGGATGCGGAGCGTTCCTCGGGCCGCCGGCCCGGCGAGCGGGTCACGGCGACCCGCCCGCAGGTCGCCCCGGGTCCGCGCCAGGGGGGTCTGGGGGACGCAGGTCAGGCAGGACACACCGAAGGGACAGCCGAGTGAGCGACCTCTTCCTCGGGGCTCCGGAGCAGGAGCACGGCGAGGCACCCCAGCCCTCGCGGCGCTCGCGCCGGGACACGAAGGAGCAGCAGGTCCGGCAGCGCAAGACGCGCCGCCGGCGCTCCGTCGTCGTCCTCGTGCTCGCCCTGGCCCTCGTCGGCGGCGCGGCGTTCGTGGTCTGGAGCGTGGTCGGCGGGCTGTTCTCCGGCGACGACGGCGAGCAGACCGTCCAGGACTACCCGGGCCCCGGCAGCGGCGAGGTCCAGGTGACCGTCGCGACGGGCGACACCGGCGGTGCGATCGGGCAGACCCTGGCCGAGGCCGGCGTGGTCGCGACCGCGCGCGCGTTCTCCGACGCGTACGCGACGAACCCGAACGCGCAGTCGATCCAGCCGGGCACCTACGCGCTGCAGTTCGAGATGAAGGCGAGCGACGCCGTCAACGCGCTGCTCGACGCGGAGAACCGCGTGTCCAACCGGGTGACGATCCCCGAGGGCTACACCGCGAAGCAGATCTACCAGCGCGTGTACGAGATCACGACCATCCCCGTCGAGGACCTGGAGGCCGCCGCGGCCGACACGGCGGCGATCGGCCTGCCGGCGGAGGCGAACGGCAACGTCGAGGGCTGGCTGTTCCCCGCGACCTACGAGATCGAGCCCGGCACGAGCGCCACCGAGGTGCTGTCGCAGATGGTGGAGCGCACCGTCGCGGTGCTCACCGAGAAGCAGGTCCCGCAGGACCAGTGGGAGACGGTGCTGAACAAGGCGTCGATCGTCGAGCGCGAGGGCAAGCTCGACGAGGACCGGCCGAAGATGGCCCGCGCGATCCAGAACCGGCTCGACATCGAGATGCCGCTGCAGATCGACGCGATCGTGGCGTACGGGCTCGGCAAGTCCGGCGCGGAGCTGACGTACGCCGACACCCGCGACGCCCAGCCGCCGTACAACCCGTACAACTCGTACAAGGTGTACGGGCTGCCCCCGACTCCCATCGCCTCGCCCGGCGAGGTCTCGATCGACGCGGTGCTGCACCCCGCCGACGGCCCGTGGCTCTACTGGGCGACGGTGAACCTGGACACCGGCGAGACCAAGTTCTCGGAGACGTTCGCGGAGCACCAGACCTACGTGGACCAGCTGCGGGAGTGGCAGGCCGCGAACCAGTGACGACCGCCCCCCGCCGGGCGGCCGTGCTGGGCCACCCGGTCGCGCACTCGCTGTCGCCCCGGCTGCACCGTGCCGCGTACGCGGCGCTCGGCCTCGACGGCTGGCGGTACGACGCGGTCGACGTCACCGAGGACGCCCTGCCCGGCTTCGTCGCGGCGCTCGACGACAGCTGGGCCGGGCTCAGCGTGACGATGCCGCTGAAGCACGCCGTCATGCCGCTGCTCGACCACGTCGAGCCGCTCGCGGGCGTGGTCGGGGCGGTCAACACCGTGCTCGTGCAGCCCGGGGGCCGGCGTCCGGTGCTCACGGGCGCGAACACGGACGTGCACGGCATCGTCGCGGCGCTCGCCGAGGGGCTCGCGGTGCGCGGGCGGGCGGCGACCCCGCCGGCCGGAGGGCGCACCGCGGTCGTCCTCGGGGCGGGCGCCACCGCCGCGTCGGCGCTGGCCGCCCTCGCGGAGCTCGGCTGCACCACGCCGGTCGTGCTCGTGCGCTCGGTGGGTCGCACCGGCGGGCTCGCGCGGGCGGCGCACCGGATGGGCGTGGAACCGGTGCTGCGACCCCTCGCGGAGGCCTCCGCCGCCCTGGCGCGGGCGGACCTCGTGGTGTCGACGCTGCCGCCGCACGCCGCGGACGGCCTGGCGGCGGAGCTCGCGGGCGGCGGTGCGGGTGCCGTCGCCGCGCCCGGCGTGCTGCTCGACGTCGCGTACGACCCGCGGCGCACCGCGCTGGCCGCCGCGTGGGAGTCCGCGGGGGGCGTCGCCGTCGCGGGGGAGCGGATGCTGCTGCACCAGGCCGTCGAGCAGGTGCGCCTCATGACCGGACGCCCCGGGCCGCTCGACGCGATGGACGCCGCGCTCGGCGAGGCCCTCGAGGCGCCCGCGGGCTGAGCCGCCCGGGTCCCCGGCGTGCCGGTGGCCGGCGGTCCCTCATCTCCCCCCGCCCTCCTGCCGATGGTCCCTTCGGGGCGGGTGCACGGGCCGGCCCCGGGGACGAAGGGACACGGGGTGAAGCAGCTCGGCGAGATCCTGCTGGACGAGGGGCTGGTCACCGAGGCGCAGCTCATGGCCGCGCTGGACGAGCAGCTGGTGCGCGGCCAGTCGCTCGGGCGGACGCTGGTGGAGATCGGCGTGCTCACCGAGGGCCAGCTCGTGGCGGCGCTCGCGCGGCAGGTCGGCATGGCGTTCGTCGACCTCGACGACTACCCGGTGGACCGCGCCGCGGTGTCCATGGTCCCGGCCGCGCTGTGCCGGCGGTACACCGTGCTGCCCGTCGCGTTCCAGGACGGTGCGCTGGTGCTGGCCACCGCGGACCCCGGCAACGTCGTCGCCGTCGACGACGTGCGGACGGTGTCCGGGATGACGGTGCTGCCGATCGTCGCGACGTTCGAGAACCTCACGCGGGCGATCGACCGGTTCTGCCGGGCCGACGGCGAGATGGAGGACCTGTCCTCCGCGTTCGAGGAGGAGCAGGCGCCGCAGGACGTCGACCTGTCGCGGGTCGGCGACGTCGTCGAGGACGACGCCCCGATCGTCCGGTACGTGAACCTGCTCGTCACGCAGGCGATCTCCGACCGGGCGTCGGACATCCACATCGAGCCCACCGAGCACGACCTGCGCGTCCGGTACCGCATCGACGGTGTGCTCCACGAGATGCAGCGCTCACCGAAGCAGATCCAGGGCGGTGTCATCTCCCGCGTCAAGATCCTGTCGGACATCGACATCGCCGAGCGGCGCAAGCCGCAGGACGGCCGCATGTCGGTGACGCACAACGGCCGCAAGATCGACCTCCGCGTCGCGACGCTGCCCACCGTGTGGGGCGAGAAGATCGTCATGCGCATCCTCGACAACTCGACGGCGTCGCTCGACCTGCGTGACCTCGCGTTCCTCGAGCACAACTACGCCACCTACCGCGAGGCGTACACCAAGCCCTACGGCATGATCCTCGTCACCGGCCCCACCGGTTCGGGCAAGTCCACGACGCTGTACGCGACGCTGAACGCCGTCTCCCGTCCCGAGATCAACGTCATCACCGTCGAGGACCCGGTCGAGTACCGCCTCGCCGGCATCAACCAGGTGCAGGTCAACCCGAAGGCCGGCCTCACGTTCGCCGGCGCGCTGCGCTCGATCCTGCGGTCCGACCCCGACGTCGTCCTGCTCGGCGAGATCCGCGACCACGAGACCGCGCAGATCGCCATCGAGGCGGCCCTCACCGGCCACCTCGTCCTGTCGACGCTGCACACCAACGACGCGCCGTCCGCGGTGACACGGCTCGTGGAGATGGGCATCGAGCCGTTCCTCGTCGGGTCGGCGCTGGACGCCGTCGTCGCCCAGCGGCTCGCGCGCCGGCTGTGCGACAAGTGCAAGGAGCCCTACCTGCCCACCGAGACGGAGCTCATCTCGGCGCGGTTCCCGTGGGTGCCCGGGGAGACGCTGCCCGAGCTGTTCCGGCCCGAGGGGTGCGTCGCGTGCTCCCGGACCGGGTACCGGGGGCGCATCGCGCTGCACGAGGTCATGCGCGTCACCGAGGACATCGAGCGGCATGCTGTCGCGCGGTCGTCGTCCGCCGAGATCGCGGCGACGGCGCGGGCCCAGGGCATGATCACGCTGCGCGACGACGGGTGGCAGAAGGTCGCGCTGGGGCAGACCTCGATCGAGGAGATCCTGCGGGTGGTCGCGTGAACGGGTGCACCTGCGCCTCGGGGCTCAAGTGGTCGTGGGCCGGCGCCGATGAGGTCAGTCGGCGCGATCGCGTCGCGCGTGGGTGCACGAGAGGGGTCCGAGGGTGACCGAGTCCAGCGGGGCCGTGCCGGGGGTCGGCGACCCGTACGCGGGGCAGACCCACCAGTCTCCGGGGTACGCCGCGCCGTCGCCGATGTCACGGGCTGCGGTGTCCGGGGCGCACGCACCCACGGCAGTGCCGCGGGCAGCGGCGGAGCCCGCCCCGACGCGGGCCGCTCTGCGGGGTGGCAGCGGGCGCGCGTCGATGGGCATCCAGCGCGTCGACGGCGACCTGGATCTCGACGGAGCGCTGGCGGCGATGGTGCAAGCTGGCGCATCGGACCTGCATCTCACCTCGGGCGCGGCACCGACGATCCGGCTCGCAGGTGCCCTGCAGCCCCTCGAGGGCTTCGGCGGCCTGGAGGCCGAGTCGCTGCGCCGCACGCTGTACTCGGTCCTGACCCAGAAGCAGCGCGAGAAGTTCGAGGCCGACCTCGAGCTCGACATGTCGTACTCCGTACGAGGGCTCGCCCGCTTCCGGGTCAACCTGTACCAGCAGCGTGAGTCGCTCGGCGCCGCCTTCCGCGTCATCCCGTACGAGATCAAGCCGCTCGAACAGCTCGGCGTCCCGCCCGTGGTGGCGAACTTCGCCGGTCTGCCCCGTGGGCTCGTGCTGGTCACCGGGCCGACAGGCTCCGGCAAGTCCACCACGCTCGCTGCCATCATCGATCTGGCGAACCGGACCCGAGCCGACCACATCATGACGGTGGAAGACCCCATCGAGTTCCTCCACCGGCACAAGCGATCGCTCATCAACCAGCGTGAGGTGGGACAGGACACGCACTCGTTCGCGTCGGCGCTGAAGCACGTGCTCCGGCAGGACCCGGACATCATCCTCGTCGGGGAGCTGCGGGACCTGGAGACGATCTCGGTTGCTCTCACCGCGGCCGAGACCGGCCACCTCGTGTTCGCAACTCTCCACACGCAGGACGCTGCTCAGACCATCGACCGCATCATCGACGTGTTCCCGGCCCACCAGCAGGCGCAGGTGCGGACCCAGCTCGCCGGCGCGCTCCAGGGCGTGGTGTGCCAGACGCTGTGCAAGCGCTCCGATGCGCAGGCGCGGGTGGTCGCGACGGAGGTCCTGATCGCCACGTCCGCCGTGCGGAACCTGATCCGCGAGGGCAAGACGCACCAGATCTACTCCGCGATGCAGGCCGGTGCGCAGCAGGGCATGCACACGCTCGACCAGCACCTGGCGGAGCTGGTGAAGCAGGGACGGATCTCCTACGAGACCGGCCTGGAGAAGAGCCACCACAGCGAGGACTTCAACCGCCTGACCGGGAGGTTCTCGGGCGGTGTCCAGGGATCGGCAACCGTGCGCGCGGACGCGCCCGTGTTCGGTTCCCCGGTCTACGGGGTCGGGGGAGGTGCCTTCTGATGGCGGGGACGAAGACGTACGAGTACGTCGTCCGCGACCGAGCGGGCAAGATGGTCAAGGGGCGCATCGACGCGGCGAGCTCGGCCGCGGTCGCCAACCGTCTGAAGACCATGGGGCTGGCGCCGACGTCGATCACCGAGGTGCAGACGACCGGGCTCCAGCGCGAGATCCACTTGTCGGGCTCAGGGGGCCGCGTCAAGCTCAAGGACCTTGCCGTGATGGCGCGTCAGCTCGCGACGATGGTCTCGGCGGGGCTCTCACTCATCCGCGCGCTCGGCATCCTCGCGGACCAGACGGAGAGCAAGCCGCTCGCCAGAGTGCTCGCGCAGGTCCGTACCGACGTCGAGACGGGGCAGTCGCTGTCCGCCGCCCTGGGCAAGCACCCCACGGCCTTCCCGCCGCTCATGGTCAACATCGTGCGGGCCGGGGAGGTGGGCGGGTTCCTCGAGCAGGCGCTGCTGTCCGTCGCGGACAACTACGAGTCCGAGGTCAAGCTCCGCGCCAAGATCAAGTCGGCGATGACGTACCCGGTCGTCGTCTTCGTCATGGCGATCGTCGCGGTCGCGGCGATGCTGATCTTCATCGTGCCGATCTTCAAGGACATGTTCGAGGGGATGGGTGGCGAGCTGCCTCTTCCCACGCGGATCCTCGTCTGGTTCTCCCAGGTGATTCGCTGGGTCGGGCCCGCACTCGTCGTCGCGGGCATTCTTGGCGCATTCTGGTGGAACCGTCACAAGCACGATGTCGGGGTTCGCAGCCGGGTCGATCCCTGGCGTCTGCGCACGCCGGTGTTCGGCACGCTCTTCAAGAAGGTGGCGATCTCGCGCTTCGCCCGCAACTTCGGCACCATGCTCGGCGCCGGCGTCCCGATCCTCCAGGCCCTCGAGATCGTGGGCGAGACGAGCGGCAACTGGGTGATCGAGCGGGCGGTCGCCGACGTGCAGGACAGCGTCCGTCGCGGGGAGTCCCTGACAGGGCCGTTGAGCAGGCACGACGTGTTCCCGCCGATGGTCGTCCAGATGCTCGCCGTCGGCGAGGACTCCGGCTCCATCGAGCTGATGCTCGAGAAGATCTCCGAGTTCTACGACCAGGAGGTCGAGGCCACCACGGAGCAGCTCACGAGCCTCATCGAGCCGTTGATGATCGCGTTCCTCGGCGTGGTGATCGGCGGCATGATCATCGCGCTGTACCTGCCGATCTTCAACATCTTCAACCTCGTGGAGTGACTCACTCCTTGGGGTGATGGCGTTCGAGTGAAGAACGGGTGCCAGCACTCAAGGAGCCGGGTGACCACGACGATGTAGCGGATGCAGGACCCGGCCGGCAGATGGTTCGCCGGAATTGGCTTTGACAGTTCCCTCCCACACGCTCGATCGAAGGAGCAGCCGTGCTCGCACGCATCCGCAAGTCCATCGAGGAGAAGGACAAGGGCTTCACCCTCGTCGAGCTCCTCGTCGTCGTGATCATCATCGGCATCCTCGCGGCCGTCGCGATCCCGGTGTACCTCAACCAGCAGAACAAGGCGAAGGACTCGGCCGCGAAGTCGGACCTCGCGAACGCGAAGACCGCCGTCGTCGCAGTGCTCGCCGAGAACCCCACGGCGGCCATCACCGCCGGCATGAACGTCACGAACGCGCTGATCGGCTTCACGCCGTCGCCGAACGTGACGGTGGTCGTCGACTCCTACGACGGGACGGCCGGGACCTTCTGCATCGAGGCCACCTCGGCGACCACGAAGCAGTTCCACACCACGCAGGCGAGCGGCATCTCTGACAACGCGTGCCCGTGATCGAGGGCTGATCCGGACGGGTGGGACGTGCTGCGCACGTCCCACCCGTCGGCCGTTGCGGTGAAGGAGGTCGGAAGATGAGAGCAGAACGCCAGGGGCTGGCGCAGGACGAGGGTCTCGGGCTCGTCGAGATCGTCGTCGCCATGGTGCTGTTCGGCCTGCTGCTCGCCGTCCTCGCCCCTGCTCTGGTGGGCGCGCTGCGGGTGTCCAGCACCATGGGCTCGCGGGCCTCGGCGACGCAGCTCGTCGCGGACCAGATGGAACGCGTGCGGACGGTTCCGGCGACATGCGCGGACCTCACCGCCTTCGCCGCCCTCACTGCGGTGTCCGACTCCTCGCTCACGCCCCAGACCGACCCGCGCGGCCGGGTCGTGGTCGCCCACCGGGCGCTGACTGGCACGTGCGCGACAGGCGGGACCGTGAAGTTCCGGTCCTGGGTGACTCCCCAGTCGGACACGACGAAGGTGATCGCGGAGGCCACGACGCTGATCTGGATCACTGGATGAGCCCCGCGCCGGAGGAACCTGGTCGGTCGCGGGACAGCGGCATGACGCTCGTCGAGCTGCTCGTGGCCATGAGCATCGGGATCGTCGTACTGCTGCTCGTGGGCGCGACGATGTACCGCACCCTGGTCACCCAGCGCGACGTGACGAGCCTGACGCAGGCGACCAACCAGGCGCAGACCGCGGCGGCGAGCGTGGAGCGCTCGGTGCGGAACGCCACGGCTGTCAGCCACCTCACGACGCCGTCGGGTGTCGAGATCCTGCGGATGCGCACGCGAACCGGCTCGGCAGGCGGCGCGAGCACCCGCTGCGAGGCCTACGCCTACGACCCCTCGGCGCACACGCTGCGCCGGACGACCGCCGCATCGGCGATCGACCCGGCCACCTCCTCGACCTGGTCGCTGATCATCGACAAGGTGTCGCCGTCCACCGGAACGGCCCTGCTGCCACTCACGACGGTGGCGGGCCGTTCCCAGGTGGCCCTGTCCTTCTCCGTCGCCGCGGGCAAGGTCAAGCCCGTCGAGGTCGAGTCCGTCGTCTACCCCCTACCCAGCTCGGACACCGGGAGCGCCCCATGCTTCTGACGCTGCGCAGCCTCCGCCGACGACTTCGGGGTCGTCCCACGGACGAGGGCGTCGCGATGGCCGCCGTCATCGGACTCATGGCCGTAGCGGCCGTGGTCATCATGTCCCTGATGACGGCCACCGTGTTCAGCACGGGAGTGACCGTCGCGACCCGGGCGAGTGTGCAGGCCAAGGCGGCGGCCGAGGCGGGCATTGACGCCAGCGCCGCGCTGTTCAAGGCATCCGGCTGCACGGCCACGGTGCCGGCGGGGACCGACCCCCGCTACACGGTGACCGTGTTCTCGGGCAGCCAGGCGGCGCAGAACACTCCCGGCTGCACGGGCGGCGACTATAAGAGGGTCGTCTCCGTCGGCCTCGCGTCGACCGCGCCGGTCGCGGGCAACACGTCCGGCCAGTCACGGACGATGGAAGCGGTCTTCTACCTGCCTGCGGCGCCGGCCCCGTCGCCGGGCTACGCGATCCTCGGCGGCTCCGCGACCAACGCGACCAACAACCTGCAGGTCACGGCCTCGGGGGACGTGTACGTCACGACGGGGGACTTCGGCTGCTCGGTCGCCGCGACGATCACGGGGTCGCTGTTCGTCCCGGCGGGCAAGGTCATCATGTCGAACGAGTGCCGCGTCAACGGTGACGTGTACGCCCGCGACGGGGTCACCATGTCCGGTCACGCGTACATCGGTGGGAACGCGGTGGCGCCCGCCGGTGGGCTCACGATGTCCGGCGGGGGGTCCGACGCGATCGGCCAGCGCCCGTGGATCGGCGGTTCCGCGAGCGTCTCGGGCGACGTCTCGCTCCAGAGCTCGACCGTCCTGGGGACCGTCACGAGCTCGGGGGGCATCGGCGACCTCTTCGCGGGCACCCGTGTGGGCGGCGACTTCCGGGTCGCGAAGCGCGTGAAGCTCAACGGGGCTCTCACGGTCTCGGGCATGGTGACGTCGCCCCAGGGCTCGTCGGAGTCGTACGGCGCCTTCACGATCGGCTCGCTGCGGGTCGCGTCGCTCGATTCCCTCCAAGGGGGGTCGCGGATCAACGGCGACGTCATCATCACGTCCACGACCGGTGCGACGACGGGGATGGACGGCAGCATCACCATCACGGGCCAGCTCCGCTCGGCCGCGCTGTTCAACGCGTGGGCCGACCCGATGATCGGCGGCGCCCGGGTGAGCAGGACCGCGATCAACTCACCCACCGGCGCGTACAGCCGTCAGACGGGTCTGACGCCGGCCGTCGCGCCCGCCGCGCCGACCACGCAGCCGACGATCGCCTTCCCGCGCGTGACCTTCAAGCCGGCGGACTGGCAGGCGCAGGGCTTCACCGTCGTCACCTGGCCTGCCGGGTCTGCCTGCACCGACACGAACAACACGAACTGGATGACCAGCACGCTGTCCGCCTACGGATCGGCCACGGTCGTGGACACCCGCACGGCGTGCCCCGGCGGGATCGAGTGGAACAACACCCACGAGATCCGGCTCAAGGCCAACGTCGCGATCATCGCGACCAAGATCAACGCGACGAACAACTTCTACATCAACTCGGGTGACGGGGCGACGCACACCATGTGGATGATCGTCCCGGCGGCGGACACCGGGGCGATCTGCCAGTACCCGAACAACCGGGGGACCATCGACTTCACCGTCGGGTACGGCTCGGCGATGCCGCTCATGCTGTACAGCCCGTGCCGCGTCACGCTCACCAACAGCCAGACGTTCCCCGGTCAGGTCTGGGGAGGGGAGCTGAGCCTGTCGGTGGACACCACGATCACGTACACACCGATCGGCATCCCCGGGGTGACGCTCACACCGGTGGGGTCGCCCGCGCCTGCCACGCCCACCACGTTGCAGCTGCTGTCGAAGCGCGACGCCACAGGATGAACCGCCTCTGTCAGCGCGCCGGGCGTCCCACTACGGTCACCCGATGAGGGTCGAGCTCGTCACCGCAGTGCTGTGCGGCGTGCTCGGCCTCCTGATCGGCTCGTTCCTCAACGTGGTCGTCTGGCGCGTGCCCCGGCGAGAGTCCGTCGTGGCGCCGCCGAGCGCCTGCCCGCACTGCGGGCACCGCGTGCGTGCGCGGGACAACGTCCCGGTGCTGTCGTGGTTGGTGCTACGGGGCCGTTGCCGGGACTGCGGTGGACCGATCGCGGTTCGCTACCCCTTGGTGGAGGGCGGGACCGCGGTCGCCTTCGCGGCCGTCGCGTGGGTCACGGGGCCGTCGTGGACGCTCCCTGCGCTGCTGTACCTCGCAGCCGCGTCGATCGCGCTCGGGCTGATCGACCTCGACGTGCACCGGCTCCCTGACGCGATCGTGCTCCCCTCGTACCCGGTCTCGCTCGCGCTGCTCGCGCTGGCGGCGGCCGACCCGGGTGGGGAGCCGTCCTGGGGTGCGTTCGGTCGAGCTGTGCTGGGCGGGGCGCTCCTGCTCCTGGCCTACCTCGCGCTCGTCCTGGTGTACCCGGCGGGCATGGGCTTGGGCGACGTCAAGCTGGCCGGCTTGCTCGGCGTGTACCTGGGCTGGTTCGGCTGGTCCACGCTCGTCGTGGGGTGGTTCGCAGCGTTCCTGCTCGGTGGGCTGTTCGCCGTGGCCCTCGTCGTGCGCGGAGCCGCGGGACGCCGGACGCAGATCCCGTTCGGTCCCTGGATGCTGCTCGGCGCCTGGCTCGCGCTGCTCGTCGGCGAGCCGGTCGGAGCGTGGTACCTCGGCCTGCTGGGCTGAGCGGCTGACGTCCGCCTGCGCTCCTCAAGCGCGCGGGGTGCGCTGCCGATAGGTGCTCTAGTCCACCACCGGGAGGAGGAGCACGTGGCCGCACCGCGCGTCATCGGACTCGACATCGGCACCAGTGCGGTCCGGGCAGCAGAAGTCGCGCTGGCCCCGGCCGGGAAGCGCGTCAGAGCGGGCGCCACCCTCACCCGCTTCGGATCGCAGCCGCTCCCGCCCGGAGCGGTGCGCGACGGCGAGGTCGCGGAGCCGGAGATCGTCGCCGGGGCCATCCGGCGGCTGTGGGCGGAGCAGCGCTTCTCCTCGAAGGACGTCGCCATCGGCGTCGGCAACCAGCGCGTCATCGTCCGCGAGCTCGACCTGCCCTGGATGCCGCCGGACCAGATCCGCGCCGCACTCCCGTTCCAGGTGCAGGAGCTCCTCCCGATGCCGATCGACGAGGCGCTCCTCGACTACTTCCCGACAGGCCAGAGCGACAGTGCGCAGGGTCGGGTCATGCACGGGATGCTGGTGGCCGCGCAGCGGGACACCGTCCGGGCGAACGTCATGGCGGTCGAGTCCGCGGGCCTGCGTCCGCTGATGGTCGACCTGTCGGCCTTCGCCCTCATGCGCGCCGTTGTCCGCGGTCAGTACGCCGGGCGCGTGGTGGGTGTCGTCGAGATCGGCGCCAGCACCACGCAGGTCGTGGTCGCCGCTCACGGGGTCCCGCGCCTGGTCCGGACGATCCCGCTCGGCGGCCAGCAGGTCACGACCGCGCTGGCCTCTCGCCTCGGCATCGCGGCGCCCGAGGCGGAGAACCTCAAGCGAGAGGCCGGTATCGGGTTCCAGGCGCCGCCGGAGCTGCAGAGCGCGGGCGACGTCATCTCGTCGGTGGTCACCGGCCTCGTCGAGGCGATCCGCAACACGTTCGTGTACTACCAGGGCAACCACCCCGGAGCGGGGATCGAGGGCGTGCTGCTCACCGGCGGCGGCGCGCACCTCCCGGGCTTCGGTCAGTTCCTCGCGAGCGCGAGCAGGCTGCCCGTCGCGTACGGCGACGTCCTGGCGGACGTCCGGGTCGAGAAGGCGGTCGCGCCGATGATCGGGGACGGGATGGGCACGATGATGGCGATGCCGCTCGGGCTGGCCTACGGAGCGGCGGCATGACCGCCACCGTGGAGCGTCAGGGCTCCGACACCGTCGTCGCGCCGTCCCTGACGCCGATGGTGCCGCGTGTCAACCTGCTGCCGCCCGAGGTCCGGGAGGCGCGCGAGCTCAGTCGCGTGCGTCGCTGGCTGGCCATCGGCATCCTCGGCGTGCTGGGGGTCTGCGGCCTCGCGTGGGGTGCCTCGCTCGTGGTCGCGGCCGACGCGCAGGACGAGCTCGTGATGGCGCAGGCCGAGACCGGCCGGATCGCCGCCGACACGCAGCAGTACGCGGATCTCCAGCGCACGCAGACCGAGCTCGCCCGCGCGACCGACCTGCGTCGCATCGCGATGACGACCGACGTCGAGTGGAGCCAGTACCTCTGGTCGCTGGCCGTCACGGCGCCGGAGGGTGTGACGTTCGAGTCGATCGGGCTGCAGGCGGACTCGGTGGTCGGCACCCAGGAACAGCTGGTGACGCCGGAGTCGACGACCGAGGGCTTCGGGTCGGTGACCGTCGTCGCGCGCTCGTCGACGCTCCCGGACACGTCGGCCTGGGTCGAGCAGCTGCTCACCGTGCCG
Organism: Cellulomonas sp. ES6; assembly: GCF_030053835.1. Taxonomy (NCBI): domain Bacteria; kingdom Bacillati; phylum Actinomycetota; class Actinomycetes; order Micrococcales; family Cellulomonadaceae; genus Cellulomonas; species Cellulomonas sp. ES6. The sequence continues at coordinate 223,605 of NZ_CP125655.1, forward strand.
GGTGTGGTCGACGCGTGGGTCGGCTCGGCGACGTACAGCGGGGAGGACGGCACGATCTTCTACCGCGTGCAGCTCACGGCGACGCTGACCGAGGACGCGATGTCGGGCCGATTCTCCCCCGAGAAGGAGGGCTGAGCCGTGGCCACACGCAAGACCTGGGCCGCGGGGGCCGGCGTGCTCTCCGCCGGGCTGATGGCTGGGACGTGGTTCCTGGGCGTCTCGCCGGCGCTCTCCGACGCCTCCGACACACGCATCCAGACGGAGTCGGTCGAGGCGCAGAACGCGGGGCTGCAGGCGAAGCTCGACGCGCTCGTCGCGGACGCCCCGAACTTGTCCCAGTACGAGGCGCAGCTCGAGACGCTGCGCGCGGGGATCCCGACCGACGCCGACCTGACCGAGTACCTGCGGCGCATCGACGAGGTGGCAGCCGCGCGCGGCGTGACCGTCACCTCTGTCACCCCTGGCGTCCCGACAGGTGTCGTCCCGAGCCAGTCGCAGCTCGACGGGTCGGCGGCTCCGGCCGACGGTGCCGCTCCGACCGACGGGGCGACCGCGACCCCCGCTCCCAGCGCGACGCCCGGTACCGAGCAGGACGAAGCGCAGAGCCAGGCGCTCGCACAGGCGATGGCGGAGCTCGCGTCCCAGCTCGACGGGTTCCAGGCGGTCCCGATCTCGCTCACGGTGATGGGTTCCTTCCCGGCGACGACCGGGTTCGTCGGCGATCTGCAGTCCGCCGACGGTCGGCTCCTGCTGGTCACGGACGTGACCGTCACGGGTCAGCCGGAGCAGGCCGCGAGCGACGGGCGTCCTGCGACGCAGGAGGGCGACGCGGAGGTCGTGCTCTCCGGGTACCTGTTCGTGCTCGACGACCCGCGCCCCGATGACGGCGCCGACGACGACGGCACCTCCCCGCCGTCGGTGGAGCCGCAGGACTCCAGCCCTCTGTCGGGCGGTACCGCGGGGGCCTGACCCCCTCCCCGCGCCCCGGCCCACCCCGTGGACCGGGGCGCGGTGCTGCCCGCCCGACATGGGAGGATCGCGACCATGCTCCGTTGGTTGACGTCCGGTGAGTCGCACGGCCCCGCCCTGGTGGGCGTCCTGGAGGGCCTCCCCGCGGGTGTCGAGGTCGAGTCGGCCCACATCCGCGACGCGCTGGCGCGGCGGCGGCTGGGGTACGGCCGCGGCGCGCGCATGAAGTTCGAGCAGGACGAGGTGCGGATCCTCGGCGGCGTGCGCCTCGGGCTGTCGCAGGGCGGCCCGGTGGCGATCGAGATCGGCAACACCGAGTGGCCGAAGTGGGTCGACGTGATGTCGGCGGACCCGGTGGACGACCCGGAGAAGCTGAACCGTGCGCGCAATGCGCCGCTGACGCGGCCGCGGCCCGGGCACGCCGACCTGGTCGGGATGCGCAAGTACGCGTTCGACGACGCGCGTCCCGTGCTGGAGCGGGCGTCCGCGCGGGAGACGGCCACGCGGGTGGCGCTCGGCACGGTGGCGGCGCGGTTCCTGGAGCAGGCGGCGGGTGTCCGGCTGGTGTCGCACGTGGTGGGCATCGGCCCGGTGGCGGTCCCGGACGACGCGGCGCTGCCCGGCCCGGACGACGTCGCGGCGCTCGACGCGGACCCGGTGCGCTGCTTCGACGCGGCGACGTCGGCGGCGATGGTGGCCGAGATCGACGAGTGCCACAAGGACGGCGACACGCTGGGCGGAGTCGTCGAGGTGCTGGTGTACGGCCTGCCGTCGGGCCTGGGGTCGTACGTGCACGCCGACCGGCGCCTGGACGCCCGGCTCGCGGGCGCCCTCATGGGCATCCAGGCGATCAAGGGCGTGGAGGTCGGCGACGGGTTCCGCACGGCGACGCGGCGCGGGTCGCAGGCGCACGACGAGATGGAGCGCGACGCCGACGGCGTGATCCGGCGCCGCAGCAACCGAGCGGGCGGGCTCGAGGGCGGCATGACGAACGGCGAGGTGCTGCGCGTGCGCGCGGCGATGAAGCCGATCTCGACGGTGCCGCGCGCGCTGGACACGGTCGACACCGCCAGCGGCGAGCCGGCGAAGGCCCAGCACCAGCGCTCCGACGTGTGCGCGGTCCCGCCGGCGGCGGTCGTCGCGGAGGCGATGGTCGCGCTGGTGGTCGCGGACGCGCTGCTGGAGAAGACGGGCGGCGACTCGGTCGGGGAGGTGCGGCGCAACCTCGAGGCGTACGTCGCGTCCGTGCCCGACCTGCTGCGGTGACCGGTACCGGCCCGCGGGTCGTCCTCGTCGGTCCGCCCGGGGCGGGCAAGTCGACCGTCGCCGCGCTGCTCGCGTCGCGCTGGGGCGTCCCCGTGCGGGAGACCGACACGGACGTCGCCCGGGCGGCGGGGAAGCCGGTCGCGGACGTCTTCGTCGAGGACGGCGAGCCGCGGTTCCGGGAGCTCGAGCACGAGGCGACGCGGGCGGCGCTCGCCGCGGATGGCGTGGTGCTCGCGCTGGGCGGCGGCGCGGTGCTGCACCCGGCGACCGGTGAGGCGCTGCGGGCCTACCGCGCGCGCGGCGGCGTCGTGGTGCTGCTGGAGGTGTCGTTGCGGCACGCCGCGCCGCGCGTGGGGTTCAACCAGGCGCGACCGCTGCTGCTCGGCAACCCGCGGGCGCGCTGGCAGCAGCTCCTGGAGGAGCGCCGCCCCGTGTACGAGCAGGTCGCGTCGTGGTCGGTGGCGACCGACGGGCGCACGCCGGAGCAGGTCGCGGACGAGGTCGCCGCGCGGATCGCCGAGGGCGGCGAGGGCGGGCACGGCGAGGTCGACGGAGGGACGGGCGCATGAGCGGCGGCGGGGCACGGGCGGTCGAGGTCCGCGGGGAGCGGCCGTACGAGGTGCTGATCGGCCGGCACCTGCTGGGCGAGCTCCCGCGCCTGCTGGGCGACGGCGTCCGGAAGGTCCTGGTCATCCACCCCGCGGCGCTGGCCGCGACGGCCGAGACGGTCCGCGAGGACCTGACCGCCCAGGGCTACGAGACGCTGCTGGCGGAGGTCCCGGACGCGGAGCCGGCCAAGACGGCGCAGGTGGCGGCGTTCTGCTGGCAGGTGCTGGGGCAGGCCGACTTCACGCGCAGCGACGCGGTGGTCGGACTCGGCGGGGGCGCGACGACGGACCTCGCGGGCTTCGTGGCCTCGACGTGGCTGCGGGGCGTGAAGGTCGTGCAGGTGCCGACGACGCTGCTCGCGATGGTCGACGCGGCCGTCGGCGGGAAGACGGGCATCAACACCGCCGAGGGCAAGAACCTGGTGGGCACGTTCCACCCGCCGGCCGGGGTGCTGTGCGACCTGGCGGCCCTGGAGAGCATGCCGCGGCACGACTACGTCGCGGGGCTGGGCGAGGTCGTGAAGTGCGGGTTCATCGCCGACCCGCGCATCCTCGACCTGGTCGAGGCGCACCGCGACGAGATCACCGACCCGGTGCGCGGCGCCGCGTCGCCGGTGCTGGCCGAGCTCGTCGAGCGGTCGGTGGCGGTGAAGGCCCGGGTCGTGGGGGAGGACCTCACCGAGCAGGGGCTGCGCGAGATCCTCAACTACGGCCACACGCTGGGCCACGCCATCGAGCACGTGGAGCGCTACTCGTGGCGGCACGGCGCCGCGGTGTCGGTGGGCATGGTGTACGCCGCCGAGCTCGCGCGGCTCGCGGGGCGCCTGGACGAGGCCGTCGTCGCGCGGCACCGGTCGGTGCTCGAGGGCCTCGGCCTGCCGACGTCGTACCGCGGCGACCGCTGGGACCAGCTCCACGCGGCGATGCGGCGGGACAAGAAGACCCGGGGCGACCGTCTGCGGTTCGTCGTGCTGGACGACGTGGCCCGGCCGGCGCGGCTGGAGGGCCCCGACCCGGCGCTGCTCGTGGCGGCGTACGCCGAGATCTCCGAGGGCGTCGCCGCCCCGCGCGGCCTCTCGCTGGGCTGACACCGGACAAGGCCACAGCCTTGTTCGCCCCGATACAAGGTCCAGACCTTGTATCTGATCGACACAAGGTCGTAGCCTTGTGCGCATGTGGATCATGACCGTCGACCAGCAGGACAGCCGGCGCGTGGGCGACCGCGTCGCCGTGCTGCTCGACGCGCTGGGGGGTGAGGCGTCCCCGCTCACCGCGGCCGGGCCCGGGGCGGTGGTCCTGCCGTTCGAACGCACCGTCGGGGACGAGGTCCAGGCCGTGCTGGGCGATCCCGCGCTCGTCGTGTCGCTCACGCTGCACCTGGTGCGGATCGGCGGCTGGAGCGTCGGCATCGGCGCCGGGGAGGTCGACGAGCCGCTGCCGGCGACGTCCCGGGAGGCGTCCGGCGGGGCGTTCATCCACGCCCGCGAGGCCGTCGAGGCGGCGAAGTCCCGCTCGCGCACGGTGCCGGTGGCCGTCCGCGGCGCCGACCCGTCCGCGGCGGCCGAGTCCGAGGCGGTGCTCGCGCTGCTCGGCGCCGTCGTCGCCCGCCGGACGGCCGCCGGGTGGGCCGTCGTCGACCGCATGACGCCGGTGCCGGGCGCCGAGCCGCCGCGGCAGGAGGACGCCGCCGCGGCGCTGGGCATCAGCCAGCAGGCCGTCAGCGAGCGCCTGCGCACGGCGCTCTGGGCCGAGGAGCTCGCCGCCCGGCCCGCCGCGGCGCGCCTGCTCCGCCTCGCGGCCGGACCCCGGGACGATGGGTCGGCCGTCGAGGGGGAGGAGCCGGCATGACGCCGCTGTGGGGGACCGTGGTCGTGGTGGCCGCGCTGGCCGTCAGCGCGGGGCTCGGCTGGGTCGCCGCGGCCGGTGTGCTGCGGCTCGCCGACCGCGGGGGACGCCGCTCCGGCCCAGCGCCCCGATCGGGACCGCCCGCCGCCGAGCCCGCGAACGAGCACCGGCGCGAGTACCGCAAGGGCCGGGTCAACCGGCGCGCCCAGGGCGGCGCGCCCCGCGGCGGCGACGGGCCGGACGGCGACCGGGCGCGCGCCAGGCTGCGCGGTGGCACCTGGATCGGTGTCCTGGAGCGCCTGGCCGTCACCGGGACCCTGCTGGCGGGCGAGCCCGGGGGTGTGGCGGTCGTCGTGGCGGTCAAGGGTCTCGGGCGCTACCCCGAGCTGCGGGCGGGCGACGACTCCGGGGTCTCCGAGCGGTTCGTGATCGGGACGCTCGCGTCGCTGGTGTGGTCCGCGGGCGTCGGCGTGCTGGGACGCTGGCTGCTGCTGCGCTGACCGCCCGGCAGGTCCCGGGCCCGGCGGGGACGCCGGGTCACGGGTACCGGTCCCCGACTGCTTCGGGTCGACGCCCGAGGGCCGGTGGCTCGTGGAGCACGCGACGGCCTTCGGGTTCCTGGTCCGGTACGCCGCGGCGAACCGGGACGTCACCGGCTTCGCCCCCGAGGGCTGGCACCTGCGGCACGTCGCCGACGCGCGGGCGGTGGGGCTGCCGCGCGCGACGGTCCCACCGCCCGCACGGTACGATGGTCGGCGGCCCAGCCCCGTCCGCGACCCGCGGGCGCGCGTGGCGGCCCCCCGACCGACGCACCCAGGACAGGAAGCAGCGACACGTGGCGACGACGAACGACCTGAAGAACGGCACCGTGCTGAAGATCGACGGCCAGCTCTGGACGGTCGTCGAGTTCCAGCACGTCAAGCCCGGCAAGGGCGGCGCGTTCGTGCGCACCAAGCTCAAGAACGTCCTGTCCGGCAAGGTCGTCGACCGCACGTTCAACGCGGGCCTGAAGGTCGAGACCGCGAACGTCGACAAGCGCGACATGCAGTACCTGTACAAGGACGGCGACGACTTCGTGTTCATGGACACGGACACGTACGACCAGATCACCGTCCCGGCCGCCACGGTGGGCGACGCCGCGAACTTCATGCTCGAGAGCACCAACGCGATGGTCGCGACCAACGAGGGCGTGCCGCTGTACGTCGAGCTGCCGCCGTCGGTGACGCTCATGGTCACGTACACGGAGCCGGGCCTGCAGGGCGACCGCTCGTCCGCCGGCACGAAGCCCGCGACGCTCGAGACCGGGTACGAGATCCAGGTGCCGCTGTTCCTCGAGGCCGACACCAAGGTCAAGGTCGACACCCGCGACGGCAGCTACCTGGGTCGCGTGAACGACTGAGGTGGGAGCCCGTACCAAGGCCCGCAAGCGGGCCCTCGACGTCCTCTTCGAGGCCGAGCAGCGGCGGCTCGACCCGCTGACGCTGCTCGCGGAGCGGATCGCGCAGCCGGGAACCGAGGCGGCGCTGCCGCAGTACTCGGTGGAGCTCGTCGAGGGGGTGCAGGCGCACCGCGCCCGCATCGACGAGGTCATCGCCACCCACTCGCACGGCTGGACGATCGAGCGGATGCCCGCGGTCGACCGGGAGCTGCTGCGGCTCGGCGCCTGGGAGATCCTCTTCAACGACGACGTCCCGGACGCGGTCGCCGTCGACGAGGCGGTCGAGCTGGCGCGCAGCCTGTCGACGGACGAGTCACCGGGGTTCGTCAACGGCCTGCTGGGCCGCCTCGTCGACCTCAAGCCGACCCTCCTGGCCTGACACCCGCTCCGCCGCGCGGCCCCCGTCCCCCTCGTGGGACGGGGGCCGTCGTGCGTCGGGCCGGCGCCCGGGCGTGGCGAGGGTCACGGCGACCGGAGCGTGGACGTGCCGCGCCGGGCGCCGGGCCGGACGGTAGGGTGCCCGGGACAGGCATTCCTTTAACACCGTCCCGTGAGGCGGGGAAGGAGAGGCCCGGATGACCTCCGGCACCCCCGTGCCCGACGACGTGAACGTCGAGGGCACCACCGCGACCGTCGTGCTCGGCGAGCAGGACGTGGCCCGCGCGCTGACGCGCATCGCCCACGAGATCCTCGAGCGCAACAAGGGCGGCGACGACCTCGTCGTCCTCGGCATCCCGACCCGCGGCGTCCCGCTGGCGCAGCGCCTCGCGCAGCGGCTGGCCGCCGTCGAGCCCGGCCTGGTGGCCGAGGAGCTGGTCGGCAGCCTGGACGTGACGATGTACCGCGACGACCTGTCGCAGCACCCCACCCGGGCGATCGGCGCGACGAGCGTCCCGGCGCGCGGCGTGGACGGCAAGGTCGTGGTGCTCGTGGACGACGTCCTGTACTCGGGCCGCACGATCCGCGCCGCCCTGGACGCGCTGAACGACCTGGGCCGGCCCCGGGCGGTGCAGCTCGCGGCGCTGGTGGACCGCGGGCACCGCGAGCTGCCCATCCGCGCGGACTACGTCGGCAAGAACCTCCCGACGTCGACCGCCGAGCGTGTCCGCGTGCTGCTCGCCGAGACCGACGGCCGGACGGCCGTGGTCATCGAGGGGGCGGCGCGATGAGGCACCTGCTCTCGACGGCCGACCTGGACCGTGCCGCGGCGATCCGGGTGCTCGACACGGCCGCCCAGATGGCCGCGACCCAGGGCCGCCAGATGAAGAAGCTGCCGACGCTGCGCGGCCGCACTGTGGTCAACCTGTTCTTCGAGGACTCGACGCGCACGCGGATCTCGTTCGAGACGGCCGCCAAGCGGCTGAGCGCCGACGTCATCAACTTCTCGGCCAAGGGGTCGAGCCTGTCCAAGGGCGAGTCGCTCAAGGACACGGCGCTGACCCTGCAGGCGATGGGCGCGGACGCGATCGTCATCCGGCACCAGGCGTCGGGCGCGCCCCACACGCTGGCGCACGCGGGCTGGACGGACGCCGCGGTGGTGAACGCGGGCGACGGGATGCACCAGCACCCCACGCAGGCGCTGCTGGACGCGTTCACGATCCGCCGGCACCTGATTGGGGTCCCGGGCAACCCGGACGGCGTCGGCCACGACCTGGACGGCCTGCACGTGGCCGTCGTCGGGGACGTGCTGCACAGCCGGGTCGCCCGCTCGAACGTCGACCTGCTGCACACGCTCGGCGCCCGCGTGACGCTGGTCGCGCCGCCCACGCTGCTGCCGGTCGGTGTGGGTCCGTGGCCGGCGGAGGTGTCCTACCGCTTGGACGACGTGCTCGCGCAGGGCCCCGACGCGGTGATGATGCTGCGCGTGCAGCGGGAGCGGATGTCGACGGCGGGGGGCGGGTTCTTCCCGAGCCCGCTGGAGTACACCCGGCTGTACGGCCTGGACGCGCGGCGGCTGGCCGGGCTGCCGGACCACGCGATCGTCCTGCACCCCGGCCCGATGAACCGGGGGCTGGAGATCTCGGCGGACGCCGCGGACTCGCCGCGGTCGGTGATCGTCGAGCAGGTCGCGAACGGCGTCGCCGTCCGGATGGCGGTGCTGTACCTGCTGCTCGCGGGCGACGGCGACACCGGCGCCCCGCCGGCGACCGGCGCCGTCCCCGCCCTCACCAGCACGGCCGGCACCACCGGCACCGCCGGCACCGCCGCCACGACCTCCGGAGCGACCGCATGACCACCCAGTACCTGCTCAAGGACGTCGCGCCGCTGGGCGGCGACCGCACGGACGTGCTGATCGCGGGCGGCCTGGTCGCGGCCCTCGGCGCCGAGGCGGGCGACGCGGCGGAGAACGCCCCGGACGACCTGCACGTCATCGACGCCACGGGCATGGTCCTGCTGCCCGGTCTGGTCGACCTGCACACGCACCTGCGCGAGCCGGGGCGGGAGGACGCGGAGACGGTCGCGTCCGGCACCCGCGCGGCGGCGCTCGGGGGCTTCACCGCGGTGCACGCCATGGCGAACACGACGCCGACGCAGGACACGGCGGGCGTCGTCGAGCAGGTGTGGCGCCTGGGCCGCGAGGCCGGCTGGGTGGACGTCCACCCGGTGGGCGCCGTCTCGGTCGGCCTGGCGGGGGAGCACCTGGCCGAGCTGGGCGCGATGGCGGACTCCGCGGCCCGCGTCCGGGTGTTCAGCGACGACGGGAAGTGCGTGCACGACCCGGTGCTCATGCGCCGCGCGCTGGAGTACACCAAGGCGTTCGACGGCGTGGTGGCCCAGCACGCGCAGGAGCCGCGGCTCACCGAGGGCGCGCAGATGCACGAGGGCGTCGTCTCGGCGGAGATCGGGCTCGCGGGCTGGCCGGCCGTCGCGGAGGAGGCGATCATCGCCCGCGACGTGCTGCTGGCCGAGCACGTCGGCTCCCGGCTGCACGTGTGCCACCTGTCGACCGCCGGCTCCGTCGAGATCGTCCGGTGGGCGAAGTCGCGCGGCATCGACGTCACCGCGGAGGCGACGCCGCACCACCTCGCGCTCACCGACGAGGAGGTGCGCGGCTACGACCCGGTGTTCAAGGTCAACCCGCCGCTGCGCACGCAGGCCGACGTCGACGCGGTCCGCGAGGGCCTGGCCGACGGCACCATCGACATCGTCGCCACCGACCACGCCCCGCACACCCGCGAGGACAAGGACTGCGAGTGGGCGGCGGCCGCGTTCGGCATGACCGGGCTGGAGACCGCCCTGTCCGTCGTGCAGCAGACGATGGTCGACACGGGCCGGATGACCTGGGCCGACGTGGCGCGCGTGCTGTCGACGACGCCCGCGCGCATCGGGCGGGTCGCCGACCAGGGCCGGCCGATCGCGGTGGGGGAGCCCGCCAACCTCGTGCTGGTCGACCCCGAGGCCCGGCGCGTCGTCGTCCCCGAGGAGCAGGCGACCGCCTCGGCGAACTCGCCGCTGCGCGGGCGGGAGCTGCCCGGGCGCGTCGTCGCGACGTTCCTGCGGGGCCGCGCGACCGTGCTCGACGGGGTGCCGCAGGACGACCCCGCGCGGGCCGGGTACGCCGCCGGCCGGGTGACGCCCTGATGCCGCCCTGGCTCTCGGTCACGCTGCTCGTGCTGCTCGGAGCATGCCTGCTGGTCGGCATGGCCCGCGGCTGGCGGCGCCTCACGCGCGGCACCGGCGAGGTGCCGGCGCCCCCCGCGGTGCCCGGCGAGGACGAGCTCGGCGACGCGCGGACCGCCGCGTTCGAGGCCACGTACGTCTCGACCACGCGGGCCGGCGACTGGCTCGACCGCGTGGGCGCCCACGGGCTGGGCGTCCGCTCGGCGGCGACGGTGCAGGTGCGCGACGCGGGTGTGGTGCTGCGACGACGAGGCGCGCCGGACGTGTTCGTCCCGCGCGCGGCGCTGCGCGCGGTCGGCACCTCCGGCGGCATGGCCGGCAAGGTCGTCGGCGGCGAGGGGTTGGTCGTCCTGACCTGGGTGCCCTCGTCGGAGGACGACCCGCGCGGCCTCGACACCGGTCTGCGGCTGCGGCACGCCCACGAGGCGGACGAGCTGCGCGCGGCCACCCACGGACTCATCGGAACGGCGCCCGCCCCCGCGGGTGAGGAGGAGAGCTCATGACGGACGCACTGCTGGTCCTGGAGGACGGGCGGACGTTCGCCGGCGAGGCCTACGGGGCCACCGGGCGGACGGGCGGCGAGATCGTCTTCAACACCGGGATGACCGGCTACCAGGAGACGCTGACCGACCCCAGCTACCACCGCCAGATCGTCGTGATGACCGCGCCGCACATCGGCAACACGGGCGTCAACGACGAGGACCCGGAGTCGGGTCGCATCTGGGTGTCGGGCTACGTGGTCCGGGACCCCGCGCGGCGCGCGTCGAGCTGGCGCGCGGACCGCACGCTGGACGAGGAGCTCGCCGCGCAGGGCGTCGTGGGCATCTCGGGCATCGACACCCGCGCCCTGACCCGGCACCTCCGCGAGCGCGGCGTGATGCGCGCCGTGATCCTGTCCGGCGACGCGCTGCTGGACGAGCAGGGCCGGCCGCTGCCCACCGAGCAGGTCGTCGCCCAGGTGCAGGCGCTGCCCGCGATGTCCGGCGCCGACCTGGCGGGCGAGGTGTCCACCGACACCGCGTACGTCGTGCCGGCCCTCGGGCCGGACGGTGCGCCGCTGGCCGAGCCCGTCGCCCGCGTCGCGGCCGTCGACCTCGGCATCAAGGCCATGACGCCGCACCGGATGGCGGAGCGCGGCATCGAGGTGCACGTGCTGCCGGCGCAGTCGACCATCGACGACGTCCTGGCCACGGCCCCCGACGGCGTGTTCTTCTCCAACGGCCCGGGCGACCCGGGCGCCGCGACGCACGAGGTGGAGCTGCTCCGCGAGGTGCTGGACCGGCGGATCCCGTTCTTCGGCATCTGCTACGGCAACCAGATCCTCGGGCGCGCACTGGGCTACGGCACGTACAAGCTCGGGTACGGGCACCGCGGCGTGAACCAGCCGGTGCTCGACCGTGCGACCGGCCGCGTCGAGATCACCGCGCACAACCACGGCTTCGCGGTCGACGCGCCGCTCGACGAGGTGTCCGTCGCGCCGCACGACGGCGGGCGGTACGGCCGCGTGACCGTCTCGCACGTCGACCTCAACGACGACGTCGTCGAGGGCCTCGCGGCGCTCGACCTGCCGGCGTTCTCCGTGCAGTACCACCCGGAGGCCGCCGCCGGCCCGCACGACGCCGCCTACCTGTTCGACCGGTTCCTGGACCTGATGCGCGAGCCGTCCGCAGGTGCCGCAGCAGCCGGCCAGGCCACCGACGTCACCGACTCCCCGAAGGGCGCCTGATGCCTCGCCGCACCGACATCCACTCCGTCCTCGTCATCGGCTCGGGCCCGATCGTCATCGGCCAGGCCGCGGAGTTCGACTACTCCGGCACCCAGGCGTGCCGCGTGCTCAAGGAGGAGGGCCTGCGGGTCGTCCTCGTGAACTCCAACCCGGCCACGATCATGACCGACCCGGAGTTCGCCGACGCGACCTACGTCGAGCCGATCACCACCGAGGTGCTCACCGCGATCATCGCCAAGGAGCGCCCCGACGCGATCCTGCCGACCCTGGGCGGCCAGACCGCGCTCAACGCCGCGATCGCGCTGGACGAGGCGGGCGTGCTCGAGCAGTACGGCGTCGAGCTGATCGGCGCCAACATCCCCGCCATCCAGAAGGGCGAGGACCGCGAGCAGTTCAAGCAGGTCGTCGAGGTCTGCGGCGGCGAGTCCGCCCGGTCCGCGATCGTGCACACCGTCGACGACGCCCTCGGCGCCGTCGAGGACCTCGGCTACCCGGTGGTAGTCCGGCCGTCCTTCACCATGGGCGGCCTCGGGTCCGGCATCGCGTACGACGAGGCCGACCTGCGCCGCATCGTCGGGCAGGGCCTGCACTACTCGCCGACCACCGAGGTGCTCCTGGAGGAGTCGATCCTCGGCTGGAAGGAGTACGAGCTCGAGCTCATGCGCGACAAGCACGACAACGTCGTGGTCGTCTGCTCGATCGAGAACGTCGACCCGGTGGGCGTGCACACCGGCGACTCGGTGACGGTGGCCCCGGCGCTCACGCTGACGGACCGGGAGTACCAGCGGCTGCGGGACATCGGCATCGCGGTCATCCGCGAGGTCGGCGTCGACACCGGCGGCTGCAACATCCAGTTCGCGGTGAACCCCGACACCGGCCGCATCATCGTCATCGAGATGAACCCGCGCGTGTCCCGGTCCTCCGCGCTCGCGTCGAAGGCCACCGGGTTCCCGATCGCGAAGATCGCCGCGCGTCTGGCCGTCGGCTACACGCTGGACGAGATCCCGAACGACATCACCGGGTCCACGCCGGCGTCGTTCGAGCCGACGCTCGACTACGTCGTGGTCAAGGTGCCGCGGTTCGCGTTCGAGAAGTTCCCGGCCGCCGACCCGACGCTCACCACCACGATGAAGTCCGTCGGCGAGGCCATGGCGCTCGGCCGCAACTTCACCGAGGCGCTCGGCAAGGCCATGCGGTCGATCGACCGGAAGGGGTCGACGTTCCACTGGGACGGCGAGCCGCTCACCGGCGACGCGCTCGACGCGCTGGTCGCCACGATCTCCCGCCCGACCGAGCACCGGCTGATCGACGTGCAGCAGGTGCTCCGCGCCGGCGTGTCGGTGGACGAGGTGTACGCCCGCACCGGCATCGACCCGTGGTTCCTCGACCAGGTGCAGCTCGTGAACGAGGTCGCGGCCGAGACCGCCGCGGCGCCCGAGCTCACCGCGGCCGTGCTGCGCCGGGCCAAGCGGCACGGCCTGTCCGACGCGCAGGTCGCCGCCCTGCGCGGGGTCAGCGAGGACGTGGTGCGCGTCGTGCGGCAGGCGCTGGGCGTCCGGCCCGTCTACAAGACGGTCGACACCTGCGCCGCCGAGTTCGCCGCCCGCACGCCGTACCACTACTCGGCGTACGACGAGGAGACCGAGGTCGCCCCGCGCGAGCGGCCCGCGGTGCTGATCCTCGGCTCCGGGCCGAACCGCATCGGGCAGGGCATCGAGTTCGACTACTCCTGCGTGCACGCGACGCTGGCGCTCAAGGGCGAGTACGAGACCGTCATGGTCAACTGCAACCCCGAGACCGTGTCGACCGACTACGACACCGCCGACCGGCTGTACTTCGAGCCGCTGACCTTCGAGGACGTCCTCGAGGTCTACGAGGCGGAGAAGGCGGCCGGCCCCGTCGCCGGCCTCATCGTGCAGCTCGGCGGGCAGACCCCGCTGTCGCTCGCGCAGCGGCTCGCCGACGCCGGCCTGCCGATCCTCGGCACGCCGCCCGCCGCGATCGACGCCGCCGAGGACCGCGGGGCGTTCGGTGCGGTCCTGGCCGCCGCCGGGCTGCCGGCGCCCGCGTTCGGCACCGCGACCACGCTCGACGCCGCGAAGGCCACCGCGAACCGGATCGGGTTCCCCGTGCTGGTGCGCCCGTCGTACGTGCTCGGCGGCCGCGGCATGGAGATCGTCTACTCCGACGAGCAGCTCACCGAGTACGTCGAGCGCGCGCTGGCCGAGGCCACCGCGCGCGGCGGGGCGCTGCCGCCGCTGCTGATCGACCGGTTCCTCGACGACGCCATCGAGATCGACGTCGACGCGCTGTACGACGGCACCGAGCTGTTCCTCGGCGGCGTCATGGAGCACATCGAGGAGGCCGGCATCCACTCCGGCGACTCGGCGTGCGTGCTGCCGCCCGTGAGCCTGTCGGAGTCCGAGCTGCAGCGGATCCGCGCGTCCACCGAGGCGATCGCCGCGGGCGTCGGCGTGCGGGGCCTGCTGAACATCCAGTTCGCCCTGGTCTCCGACGTGCTCTACGTGCTGGAGGCCAACCCGCGGGCGTCGCGCACCGTGCCGTTCGTCTCCAAGGCCACGGGCGTGCCGCTCGCCAAGGCCGCGGCGCTCGTCATGACGGGCCGGTCCATCGCGGACCTGCGCGCCGCGGGCCTGCTGCCGGCCGACGACGCGAGCGTGATCGACCTCGACGCGCCCATCGCCGTCAAGGAGGCGGTGCTGCCGTTCAAGCGGTTCCGCACCGGCGACGGCACCGTGGTCGACACCGTGCTCGGCCCGGAGATGCGGTCCACCGGCGAGGTCATGGGGTTCGACACGGACTTCCCGACGGCGTTCGCGAAGTCGCAGTCCGCGGCGTTCGGCGGCCTGCCCACGTCGGGCCGGGCGTTCATCTCGGTGGCCGACCGCGACAAGCGGTCGATCGTGTTCCCGGTGAAGCGCCTCGCGGAGCTCGGGTTCGAGATCCTCGCGACCGAGGGCACCGCGGCCGTCCTGCGCCGCAACGGCATCGCCTCCCGGGTGGTCCGGAAGTTCTCCCGCGGCCGCGGACCGGCGGGGGAGCCGACCATCGTCGACCTCATCACCGCCGGCGAGGTCGACATCGTCGTCAACACCCCCTCCGGGCAGGGCGCGCGCGCCGACGGCTACGAGATCCGCGCCGCGACGACGGCCGCCGACAAGGCGATCGTCACGACGGTGCAGCAGCTCGGCGCCGCGGTGCAGGGCATCGAGGCGGCGCTCGCCGGGCCGTTCGGCGTCGCCAGCCTCCAGGAGCACGACGCGGCGACCGCCGCTCGGCGCGCGGCCGGGGCCACGGCGTGAGGCCCTTCGGCGCCCGCCTCGCGGACGCGATGGCGGAGCACGGGCCGCTCTGCGTCGGCATCGACCCCCACGCCTCGCTGCTGGAGGCGTGGGGGCTGCCGGACGACGCCGCGGGCGTGCGGCGCTTCGCGCTGACGGTGATGGAGGCCGTGGGCGGCCGGGTCGCCGCGGTGAAGCCGCAGTCCGCGTTCTTCGAGCGCCACGGCGCCGCCGGGGTGGCCGTCCTCGAGGAGGTCGTCGCCGCCGGGCGCGAGACCGGCACGCTCGTGGTCGTCGACGCCAAGCGGGGCGACATCGGCTCCACCATGGGCGCGTACGCCGACGCCTACCTGCGGGACGGCTCGCCCCTGGCCGGCGACGCGCTGACGGTCTCG
This sequence comes from Cellulomonas sp. ES6, assembly GCF_030053835.1. Taxonomy (NCBI): domain Bacteria; kingdom Bacillati; phylum Actinomycetota; class Actinomycetes; order Micrococcales; family Cellulomonadaceae; genus Cellulomonas; species Cellulomonas sp. ES6. Next base: position 238,775 of record NZ_CP125655.1, read on the forward strand.
CCGTTCCTCGGGTTCGGCTCGCTGGCCCCGGCCGTCGAGGCGGCCGCCGCCACGGGCCGCGGGTTGTTCGTGCTCGCGCTCACCTCGAACCCTGAGGGCGCCGCCGTCCAGCACGCCCGGGACGCCGAGGGCGTCGCCGTGGCGGACCGGGTGGCCCGGGAGGCGGCGGCGGCCAACGCGGCCGAGCTCGCGACCCACGGCGGGTCGCTGGGGTCGACGGGGCTGGTGGTCGGCGCGACCACCGGCGACGCGGCCGAGCGGCTGGGGGTCGACCTCGCGGCCGTGCGCGGCCCGCTGCTCGCGCCCGGCGTGGGCGCGCAGGGGGCGGGAGCGGCCGAGCTCGCCGCGGTGTTCGGCTCGGCGCGCCCCGCGGTGCTGGCCTCCAGCTCGCGGGGCGTGCTCGCCGCGGGGCCGGACGCGCGGGCGCTGCGGGACGCGGCGCGGCGGGCGGCCGACGAGGCGGCGCGCGCGCTGCGGTGAGGACCGCGGCGCTGCGGTCGGGACGACGGCTCCGTGGTGGGGACGGCGGCCCGCGAGCGGGGCCCTGAGCACGCCGCTCCGGGCGCGCGGCCACCGGATTTCGGCTCGACACGCTGCCGGAACGTGCCGGGACGGGCGGGGCGTGCCATCCTCGGGTGATGGGGTCCACGTCGGTCCTGGCGCGGTGTCGCACCGGGGTCCCTGCGGATCACGTATGTTCCATGTCCCTGCCTCCTGACAGTGATGAGAAGGTGACTCACGTGGCACTTCCGACTCTCACCCCCGAGCAGCGCGCAGCGGCTCTCGAGAAGGCGGCAGCCGCCCGCCAGGCCCGCGCGGAGGTCAAGAACCGGCTGAAGTACTCGCAGGGATCGCTGTCCGAGGTCATCGCGCAGGGCCAGAAGGACGAGACGATCGGCAAGCTCAAGGTGCTGGCGCTGCTCGAGTCCCTCCCCGGAGTGGGTAAGGTCAAGGCGCGCCAGATCATCTCCGAGATCGGCATCTCGGAGACCCGCCGGGTGCGCGGCCTCGGCCCGCACCAGGTCAAGGCGCTGGTCGACCGGTTCGGGTGAGCCGGACGCCCTCCCCGTCCCCGGCCCGGTGAGGGCCGCACAACTCCAGGAGCACCAGACCGCATGACGACGCCGCGCGCCCGGCTGACCGTCCTCGCCGGACCGACCGCCGTCGGCAAGGGCACCGTGTCCGCCGACCTCCGTGCCCGGTACCCGCAGGTCTGGCTGTCGGTCTCCGCCACCACCCGCCCGCCGCGGCCGGGGGAGGTGGACGGCGTCCACTACCACTTCGTGTCGCCCGAGCAGTTCGACGCGATGGTGGCGGACGGCGAGCTCCTGGAGTGGGCGGTCGTGCACGGCCGCAACCGCTACGGCACCCCCCGGCGGCCCGTCGAGGACCGGCTGGCCGCCGGGGAGCCCGCGCTGCTCGAGATCGACCTGCAGGGCGCGCGTCAGGTCCGCACGACCATGCCCGACGCGCAGTTCGTCTTCCTCGCCCCGCCGTCGATGGAGGAGCTGGTGCGCCGGCTCGTCGGGCGCGGCACGGAGGACGCCGAGGAGCGCGCTCGCCGGCTGGCGACCGCCGAGGTGGAGATGGCCGCGGAGTCCGAGTTCGACCACGTCATCGTGAACGACGACGTGCGGCGCGCCACCGACGAGCTGGTCGCCCTGATGGGCCTGCCGGCCGCGGTAGACTGACCGGCAGTCCCCACCCTTCGACAACGGGAGCCACCGTGTCCGGAACCGTCGCCGAGCCCATCGGCATCACCGACCCGCCCATCGACCGCCTGCTCGAGCGCGCGGACTCCAAGTACGCGCTGGTCATCTACTCGGCCAAGCGCGCGCGCCAGATCAACGCCTACTACTCCCAGCTCAACGAGGGCCTGCTCGAGTACGTCGGCCCGCTGGTGGAGACCCGCCCGCAGGAGAAGCCGCTGTCCATCGCGATGCGCGAGATCGACGCCGGCCTCCTGACGGTCACCGCCCAGAACGAGGGCTGAGGCCCCGGGGCGCGGCGTGCGCATCGTCCTGGGCGTCGCGGGCGGCATCGCCGCGTACAAGGCGGCGCACGTGCTGCGCCTGCTCACCGAGGCGGGCCACGAGGTCCGCGTCGTGCCCACGCGCGCCGCGCTTGAGTTCGTCGGGCGCGCCACGTGGGAGGCCCTGTCCGGGCACCCGGTGACGCCCGAGGTGTTCGACGACGTCGACGAGGTGGCGCACGTGCGCCTCGGGCGACAGGCCGACCTGGTCGTCGTCGCGCCCGCCACGGCGGACCTGCTGGCGCGCGCCGCCTCGGGCCGCGCCGACGACCTGCTCGCCGCGACGCTGCTGACGGCGACGTGCCCGGTGCTCATGGCGCCGGCGATGCACACCGAGATGTGGCAGCACCCGGCGACGCGGGCGAACGTCGCCACCCTGCGGCAGCGGGGCGTGCACGTGCTCGACCCCGACAGCGGCCGGCTGACCGGCGCCGACAGCGGCCCGGGCCGGCTGCCCGAGCCGGAGGCGGTCGTCGACGCCGCCCTCGCGCTGGTCGACCCCGAGGGCAAGCCCCGCACGCCGGACCTGCTCGGCCTGACGGTCGTGGTCTCCGCGGGCGGGACCCGCGAGCCGCTGGACCCGGTGCGGTTCCTCGGCAACCGGTCGTCCGGGCGCCAGGGGGTCGCGCTCGCCCGCACGGCGCTGGCCCGCGGCGCGCGCGTCACGCTCGTCGCCGCGAACCTGCAGGTCCGGCCGCCCGCCGGCGTGCGGGTGCTCCCCGTCGAGACGACCGCCCAGCTGCAGGACGCCGTGCGCGGGTGCGCCGTCGACGCCGACGTGGTCGTCATGGCCGCCGCGGTGGCCGACTTCCGCCCCGCCGCGGGCAGCGACCACAAGATCAAGAAGTCCGCCGACGGCAGCGTCGCGCCGCTGGAGCTGGTGCAGAACCCGGACGTGCTCGCCGGGCTGGTCGCGGACCCGCCCCGGCCCGGGCAGGTCGTCGTGGGCTTCGCGGCCGAGACGGGCGACGCCACCGGCGACGTGCTGCACCACGGCCGGGAGAAGGCGCGCCGCAAGGGGGCCGACCTGCTGGCCGTCAACGCGGTCGGCGGCGGGCTCGGCTTCGGGACGGACGACAACGCCGTGACCGTGCTGGACGCCACGGGGGAGGTCGTCGGGCACGTCGCGGGGACCAAGGACGCCGTCGCCGACGGGCTGTGGGACGCGGTGGTCCACAGGCTCGGCCGCTGACGGTCGGCGGGGGCCGATAGCCTGTGCGCATGACCGCCGACATGCGCCTCTTCACGTCCGAGTCCGTCACCGAGGGCCACCCGGACAAGGTCTGCGACCAGATCTCCGACGCGATCCTGGACGCGATCCTCGAGCAGGACCCGGGTGCCCGCGTGGCGGTCGAGACGATGGTGACCACCGGCCTCGTGCACGTCGCCGGCGAGGTGACCACCAGCGCCTACGTCGAGATCCCCCAGATCGTCCGGCAGGTGGTGCGCGGCATCGGCTACACCTCCTCGGAGATCGGCTTCGACGCCGACTCGTGCGGCGTGTCGGTGTCCATCGGGCAGCAGTCGCCCGACATCGCGCAGGGCGTCGACAAGGCGTGGGAGTCGCGGCACGACGCGGAGGACCACGACCCGCTCGACCTGCAGGGCGCCGGCGACCAGGGACTCATGTTCGGCTACGCCAGCGACGAGACCCCCGGTCTCATGCCGCTGCCGATCTGGCTGGCGCACCGCCTGGCCGAGCGCCTCGCCGTGGTGCGCAAGGAGGGCGTGGTCCCGGACCTGCGCCCGGACGGCAAGACGCAGGTCACCATCGGCTACGAGGGCGACCGGGCGGTCCGGCTCGACACGGTGGTGCTGTCCACCCAGCACGGTCCGGGCGTGCAGCTCGAGACCCAGCTCGAGCCCGCGATCGCCGCCGAGGTCGTCGCCCCCGTGCTCGCCGAGGCCGGCATCGACCTGGACACCGACGGGTACCGCCTGCTCGTGAACCCGACCGGGCAGTTCGTGGTCGGCGGACCGCAGGGCGACGCCGGCCTGACCGGTCGCAAGATCATCGTCGACACCTACGGCGGCATGGCGCGGCACGGCGGCGGCGCGTTCTCGGGCAAGGACCCGTCGAAGGTCGACCGCTCCGCCGCGTACGCGATGCGCTGGGTGGCGAAGAACGTCGTCGCGGCCGGGCTGGCGCGGCGGTGCGAGGTGCAGGTGGCGTACGCCATCGGCAAGGCGCACCCCGTGGGGCTGTACGTCGAGACGTTCGGCACCGGTGAGGTGCCGGACGTCCGGCTCACCGACGCGATCCGCCAGGTGTTCGACCTGCGCCCGGCCGCGATCATCCGCGACCTCGACCTGCTGCGGCCCGTGTACCGCCGCACCGCGGCGTACGGGCACTTCGGGCGCGAGCTGCCCGGCTTCACGTGGGAGCGCACGGACCGCGCGGACGCCCTGCGCGCGGCGCTGTCCTGACCGACGTGACCGGCGCGGCGGCGCGCGGGGAACCGGCGGGCGTCCCCGAGCAGCCCGTGCTCGCGGGGCTCGACGCGCCGGCCCGCCCGCGGCGGCGCGCGCGGGCGCGGGACGTCGACGTCGAACCGGCGGGTGCGCTGCCGGTCGCGCGGGTGGCCGTCGAGCTCTCGCCGCCGCACCTCGACCGCCCGTTCGAGTACCTGGTCCCCGCCGCGCTCGACGAGGCGGCGCGCCCGGGCACGCGCGTCAAGGTGCGGTTCGGGTCGCAGGACGTCGAGGGGTACCTGCTCGAGCGTGTCGCCGAGGCCGACCACGACGGCGGGCTCGTCCCGCTGCGCCGGGTCGTGTCCGCCGAGCCGGTGCTGACGCCCGCGGTCGCGCGGCTCGCGCGGGCGGTCGCGGACCGGTACGCGGGCACGCTGCCCGACGTGCTGCGGCTCGCGATCCCGCCGCGGCACGCCCGCACGGAGAGCGAGGTGCCCGGCGCCCCGGCGGGACCGCGTGCCGCGACGACGCCGGCGGAGCCGGGTGCCGCGACGACGCCGGCGGAGCCGGGTGCCGTCGTCGACCCGGCGGCGCCCGTCGCCGAGCGGCCCGCGCCGGCCGGGACCGCCTGGGCGCCCTACCGCGGCGGCCCGGCGTTCCTCGCGCACCTCGCGGCCGGCGGTGCGCCGCGTGCCGCGTGGTCCGCGCTGCCGGGGCCGGCGGGGGAGCGGTGGCCGGCCGCGGTGGCGCAGGCCGTCGCCGCGACCCTGTCGAGCGGGCGCGGCGCGCTCGTCGTGGTCCCGGACGCCCGCGACGTCGACCGCGTCTGCGCCGCCCTGGAGGCCGCGGGCGTGCCCGCGTGGACGCCCGACGGCACGGACGCCTCCCACGTGCGGCTCATGGCGGACGACGGGCCGGCACGCCGGTACCGGTCGTACCTCGCCGCGCTGCGGGGGCTCGCGCGGGTGGTGGTCGGCACGCGCGCCGCCGCGTTCGCGCCCGTGCGGGACCTGGGCCTGGCGGTGTGCTGGGACGACGGCGACGACCTGCACGCCGAGCCGCGCGCGCCGTACCCGCACGTGCGCGAGGTGCTCGCGCTGCGCTCCGACTCCGAGGGCTGCGCGCTGCTGCTGGCCGCGCACGGCCGCTCCGTCGAGGTCCAGGCGCTCGTCGCGTCGGGCTGGGTGCGTCCGGTCACCGCCGACCGGACCGTGGTGCGCGCCCGCACGCCGCGCGTGCGCGCCCTCACGAGCGTGGAGCTGGCCCGCGAGGGCGCCGCGGCCGCCGCGCGCCTGCCGGGGGAGGCCTGGCGCACCATCCGCGAGCGGCTGGCGCACGGTCCCGTCCTCGTGCAGGTGCCGCGGGCCGGCTACCTGCCCGCGGTGGCGTGCGCCCGGTGCCGTCAGGTCGCGCGCTGCGGGCACTGCCACGGCCCGCTGCAGCTGCCGTCCGGCGACGGGACGGCGCAGTGCGGCTGGTGCGGGCGGCTGGCGACCCGGTGGCGGTGCGACGCGTGCGGGAACGGGACGTTCCGGTCGGTGGCCGTGGGGTCCGACCGCACGGCGGAGGAGCTGGGGCGGGCGTTCCCCGGGGCGACCGTCCGCACGTCGGGGGCCCGGTCCGCCGGGGGCGTGCTGGCGGAGGTCCCGGACCGGCCCGCGCTCGTGGTGTCCACCCCGGGCGCCGAGCCCGTCGCGCCGGCGGGGTACGCGGCGGCCGTGCTGCTGGACGCCGCGGTGACGACCGGGTCCACGTCGCTGCGCGCCACCGAGGACGCGCTGCGGCGGTGGCTCGCGGCGGCGGCGCTCGTGCGGCCGGGGCCCGACGGGGGCGTGGTGCTGCTCGTCGGCGACGGCGCGGAGCGCCCCACCCAGGCGCTCGTGCGGTGGGACCCGGCGGGCCTCGCGGAGCGGGAGCTCGCCGAGCGGACGGAGGTCGGCCTGCCGCCGGCGGTCCGCGTGGCGGAGCTCACCGGCACGCGCGAGGTGGTGGCGGGCGTGCTCGCGCGCGTCGAGCTGCCGCCCGGTGCCGACGTGCTGGGCCCGGTGCCGCTGCCGGGCGACGACTCGCTCGACCCGCCCGTGCGCACGCTCGTGCGGGTCCCCGTGGCGGAGGGCCGGGCGCTGGCCCGGTCGCTCGCCGCGTCCCTCGCCGTGCGCAGCGCCCGCCGGGAGGGCGGGACGGTGCGGGTGCGGCTCGACCCGGAGGAGATGCTGTGAGCGGCGCCGTCGACGCGGTGGTGTTCGACCTGGGGAACGTCCTGGTGCGGTGGGACCCCGTCCTGCCGTTCGCGGGGGTGCTGGACGAGGCGGAGGTCGAGCGGTTCTTCGCGGACGTCGGCTTCGCGGAGCTGAACCACCAGCAGGACGCGGGACGGCCGTGGGCCGAGGCGCGCGCGGAGGTGGCCCGCCGCCACCCGGAGCACGTCGCGACCCTCGACCTCTACGTCGAGCGGTTCCCCCTGTCCCTGCCGGGTCCCGTTCCGGGCAGCGCGGCCGTCGTCGACGAGCTGCGGGCCGCGGGTGTCCGGGTGCTGGGGCTGACCAACTGGTCCGCCGAGACGTTCCACCACGCGGCACCGGTCGCGCCCGTGGTCGACCGGCTCGAGGCGGTGCTGGTGTCGGGCCGCGAGGGGGTGGCCAAGCCGGACCCGCGCGTGTTCCGGCTGCTCGCCGACCGGTACGGCCTGGTGCCGGCGAGGACGCTGTTCACCGACGACAGCCCGGTGAACGTCGCCGCGGCGGCCGCGGAGGGGTTCCAGGCGGTGCTGTTCACCGGCGCGGCGGAGCTGCGGGCCGAGCTGGTGGCCCACGGGGTCCTGCCCCCGACGGCCTAGGATCGGTGCCCATGCGCCTGCTCTTCGCCGGGACGCCCGCGGTGGCGCTGCCCTCGCTGGACGCCCTGATCGCCTCCCGCCACGAGGTCGTCGCGGTCCTCACGCGACCCGACGCCCGCGCCGGCCGCGGCCGCACGCTCGCCGCGAGCCCCGTCAAGCAGCGCGCCCTGGACGCCGGGATCGAGGTGCTGACGCCGGCGACCCTGCGGGACGAGGACGTGCGGGCACGGCTCGCCGAGCTGGCGCCCGACGCCGCGCCCGTGGTGGCGTACGGCAACCTCGTGCCGGCGGCGCTGCTCGACCTGCCCCGGCACGGGTGGGTCAACCTGCACTTCTCGGTGCTGCCGGCCTGGCGGGGTGCGGCCCCCGTGCAGCACGCCGTCATCGCGGGCGACGAGGTGACCGGCGCGAGCACGTTCCGGCTGGAGGCCGGCCTCGACACCGGCCCGGTGTACGGCACGCTCACCGAGACCATCCGCCCGCGCGACACCGCCGGGGACCTGCTGGGACGGCTGGCGGAGGCCGGCTCCGGGCTGCTGGTGCGCACGCTCGACGCGCTGGAGGAGGGCATCCTCACGCCCGTCCCGCAGCCCGCCGACGGCGTCAGCCTCGCCCCGCGGCTCACCACCGAGGACGCCCGGGTGCGCTGGCACCACCCCGCCATGGCGGTCGACCGGCGGGTGCGCGGCTGCACCCCGGCCCCGGGCGCGTGGACGACCCTGCCGGACGGGTCCCGGCTGGGTCTCGGACCGGTGCGGCCCGAGCCCGCGGTGACCGACCTGCGGCCCGGCGAGCTGCGGGCCGGGCGCGGCGAGGTCCTCGTGGGCACCGGCACGCACGCGGTGCGGCTGGAGGAGGTCCGTCCCGCGGGCAAGCGCGCGATGCCCGCACCGGACTGGGCCCGGGGCGCCCGCCTCGCGCCCGGCACGGTGCTGGGCGGGGACGCCGCGTGAGCGCGCCGCAGGGCGGCCGTCGCGGCCCGCGCCGGCGCACCGCCGCGGCGCCCGCCGAGCGGCGTCGCGGGACGGACCCGGCGCGCACCGTCGCGTTCGACGTGCTGCGCACGGTGGCCGACTCGGACGCCTACGCGAACCTCGTGCTGCCGCCGCTGCTGCGCGAGCGCGGCATCCGCGGGCGGGACGCCGGCTTCGCCACCGAGCTGGCGTACGGCACGCTGCGGCTGCGCGGCCGGTACGACGCGGTGATCGCGCAGTGCGCCGGCAGGCCGCTGGACCGGGTAGACCCGCCCGTGCTGGACGCCCTGCGCCTCGGCGCGCACCAGCTGCTCGGGATGCGGGTGCCGCCGCACGCGGCGGTGTCGGAGACCGTCGGCCTGGTGCGGGAGCGGGTCGGGGCCGGTCCCGCGCAGTTCGTCAACGCCGTGCTGCGCGCCGTCGCCCGGGAGCCGCTGGACGTCTGGCTGGCGCGGGTCGGGGACGCCGCGGCCGCGCGGGAGCAGGGGACCGCGGCGGAGGTCGCCCGGCTGTCGGTGGTCGAGAGCCACCCGGCCTGGGTGACCCGGGCGCTCCGCGAGGCGCTCGTGGGGCACGGCCGCGACGCCGCCGAGCTGCCCGCGCTGCTCGCGGCCGACAACGAGGCGCCCCGCGTGACGCTCGTGGCCCGGCCCGGCCTGGTCGCGCCGGACGAGCTGCTGGCCGCGGCCGGTGACGGGGCCGAGCCCGGCCGGTGGGCGCCCACGGCCGTCACCCTCGCGGGGGGCGGCGACCCGGCGGCGCTCGCCCCGGTGCGGGCCGGACGCGCGGGCGTGCAGGACGAGGGCAGCCAGCTCGTCGCGCTCGCCCTCGCGGACGCCCCGCTCGACGGCCGCGACGCCCGGTGGCTCGACCTGTGCGCCGGCCCCGGCGGGAAGGCGGCCCTGCTGGCGGCCCTCGCCGGCGGGCGGGGCGCCCGGCTGGTCGCCAACGAGGTGCAGCCGCACCGCGCCCGGCTCGTGCGCCAGGCCCTCGCGGCCGCGCCGGCGGGTGCCGTCGAGGAGGTGCGGGTGGGCGACGGGCGCCAGGCCGGCGACGACGAGCCGGGCGCCTACGACCGCGTCCTGCTCGACGCCCCGTGCACCGGGCTGGGTGCGCTGCGCCGGCGCCCGGAGTCGCGCTGGCGGCGCACCCCCGCCGACCTCGCGGCGCTCGGCTCGCTGCAGCGGGAGCTGCTGGCGTCGGCGCTGCGCGCGGTGCGCGTCGGCGGGGTCGTCGCGTACGTGACGTGCTCGCCGGTGCTCGCCGAGACGAGCCTCGCGGTGGTGGACGCGCGTCGCGCCGCCCGCCGCGCGGGCCTGGAGACCGAGGTGCTGCCCGCGCCCGAGGTGCTGCACCGCACCGCCCCCGGGCTCGACCTGCCGGACCGGGAGGACGCGCAGCTCTGGCCGCACGTGCACGGGACGGACGCGATGCACCTCACGCTGCTGCGCCGGACGTCCTGACGGCGGGGCGACGCGCGTCGGGGGCGCGACGGTCCCGGCCGGCACGCCCCGGCGCCCCCGCGGCGTGCTCGATACGCTGGGGCGCGTGCCCGCACTGATCAGCCCCAGCATCCTGTCCGCCGACTTCGTCAACCTCGAGCGCGATCTCGGCCGCATCGCCCGGGCCGACTACGCGCACGTCGACGTGATGGACAACCACTTCGTGCCGAACCTCACGCTCGGGCTGCCGGTGGTGCGGCGCATCGCCGAGGTGTCGCCGGTGCCGCTCGACGTGCACCTGATGATCGAGGACGCCGACCGGTGGGCGGTGGACTACGCGCGGGCGGGTGCGGCGTCGGTGACGTTCCACGCGGAGGCGGCGCAGGCGGCGGTCCGGCTGGCGCGCGAGCTGCGGTCGGCGGGCGCCCGGGCCGGCATCGCGCTGCGGCCCGCGAGCCCGGTCGAGCCGCTGCTGGACCTGCTGCCGGAGTTCGACATGGTGCTGGTCATGACCGTCGAGCCCGGGTTCGGCGGGCAGTCCTTCATCGAGGGGACGCTGCCCAAGATCCGCCGGCTGCGCGCCGCGATCGACGAGCAGGGCGCCGCGACGTGGGTGCAGGTGGACGGGGGCGTCTCGCGCGGCACGATCGCGGCGGTGGCCGAGGCGGGCGCGAACGTCTTCGTGGCGGGGTCGGCCGTGTACGGTGCGCCGGACGTCGCGGCGGAGATCGACACCCTGCGGGGGCTCGCGGACGAGGCGCTGCTCCGGCGGTGACCCGGCGCGGGTGCGGCCCGGCCGCGCCACGCGGCACCCCGGCCGGGACGAACGGCCGTCACGCCGGGAATGCCGGCTGTGGCATCATCGTTGGCGAAGTACACACACGTGCTCCGGGGTCGGTGCAATTCCGAGCCGGCGGTGACAGTCCGCGACCCGCAAGCGCCTCGGCGTGAGCGGTTGACCTGGTGGAACTCCAGGACCGACGGTGACAGTCCGGATGGGAGGAGACGTGGCGGCGTGCTCGGCGTGAGCCGGGTGCGCCGTGGTCGTCGTGCACCAGCGCGCCGCCCGCACCCCGGAGCCTGACGGCGACGGAGGGAGCGGGGCGGTGGACGCCACGGCGGTCGAGCGGGACGCGATGCTGCGCGCCCTCGACCTCGCGCGGCGCGGCCCCGCCCACGGACCGAACCCCCGCGTGGGCTGCGTGCTGCTCGGCCCGGACGGCGAGGTCCTCGGCGAGGGCTGGCACCGCGGGGCCGGGACCGCGCACGCGGAGGTGGCGGCGCTGGCCGACGCCCGCGAGCGCGGCACCGGCGCCCGGGGCGCGACGGCCGTCGTGACGCTCGAGCCCTGCGACCACACGGGACGTACCGGGCCCTGCTCGCGCGCGCTGATCGAGGCGGGTGTGCGCCGCGTCGTGGTGGCGGTCGCGGACCCGAACCCGGACGCCGCCGGGGGAGCGGCACGCCTGCGCGCGGCGGGGGTCGAGGTGGTCGCCGGGGTCGAGGAGGCGGCGGGCCGCGCGCTGCTGCGCCCGTGGCTGCTCGCCGTCGGGCGCGGGCGTCCGTTCGTCACGCTGAAGACCGCGGCGACGCTGGACGGCCGGGTCGCCGCCGCGGACGGCACGTCGCGGTGGATCACCTCGCCGGAGGCGCGCGCCCACGCCCACGCCCTGCGCGCCGAGGTCGACGCGCTGGTGGTCGGGACCGGGACCGTGCTCGCGGACGACCCGTCGCTCACCGCCCGCACGCCGGACGGCTCGCTCGCGGAGCACCAGCCGCTCCGCGTCGTCGTCGGTGAGCGCGCCCTGCCGCTGGACGGCCGGCTCGCGGGTCCCGGCGGCGAGGTGGTGCACCTGCGCACCCGCGACCCCCGCGAGGCCCTCGCCGCGCTCCACGCCCGCGAGGTCCGGCACGCGCTCGTCGAGGGCGGGCCGACGCTCGCCGCGGCGTTCCTGCGCGCCGGGGTCGTCGACGAGGTGCACGCGTACGTCGCGCCCGTCCTGCTCGGGGCCGGCCGCAGCGCCGTCGGCGACCTCGGCGTGAGGACCGTCGACGACGCGATCCGGCTGCACCCGCGCGAGGTGCTGCCGCTGGGGCCCGACGTGCTCGTCGTGGCCGACACCGAGGAGGAGGACCGCTGATGTTCACCGGCATCGTGGAGGAGGTCGGCGCCGTGGTGGCGCTCGACCTGGCACCCGGCACGCAGGGAGCGGCGGACGGGGGCGCGGGTGACGCCCGGCTGACCGTCCGCGGCCCGCTGGTCGTGTCCGACGCCGCGCCGGGCGACTCGATCGCCGTGGGCGGGGTCTGCCTCACGGTCGCGGTGCTGCCCGGGGACGGCACGTTCGTCGTCGACGTGATGCCGGAGACCCTGCGCCGCACCGCGCTCGGCGACCTGCGACCCGGGGACCCCGTGAACCTGGAGCGTGCCGTGCGGGCCGACGCCCGGCTGGGCGGGCACGTCGTGCAGGGGCACGTCGACGGCGTGGGGACGGTCCGCCGCCGCACGCCCGGCCCGCGCTGGGACGAGGTGGAGATCGCCCTGGACCCCGCGCTGGCCCGGTACGTCGCGGAGAAGGGCTCGGTCGCGGTCGCGGGGGTCTCCCTCACGGTGACGGCGGTCGGCCCGGACTGGTTCGGCGTCTCGCTGATCCCCACCACGCTCGCCGCGACCACGCTCGGGGACGCCGCGCCGGGCACCCGCGTGAACCTGGAGGTCGACGTGCTGGCGAAGTACGTCGAGCGGCTGCTGACGGCCGGGGCGGTCGCGGGCACCGCGCCGGTCGAGGGGGGTGCGCGGTGAGCGCCGCGGCCGCCGACGAGGACGTCGTGCTCGGCACCGTCGAGCAGGCGCTGGCCGAGCTGCGCGCGGGCCGGCCGGTGCTCGTCGCGGACTCCCCGGACCGCGAGAACGAGGCGGACGTGATCCTGGCCGCGGACCGGGCCACGCCCGAGTGGGTCGCCTGGACCATCCGCCACTCCTCGGGCTACCTCTGCGCCCCGATGACCGGCGCCCGTGCCGACGCCCTCGACCTGCCGCTGATGGTCCCGCAGAGCCAGGACCCCCGGCGGACCGCGTACACGGTCACCGTCGACGCCGCGCACGGCGTCACGACGGGCATCTCCGCGGCCGACCGCACGCAGACGCTGCGCCTGCTGTCCGACCCGGCCTCGGGACGCGAGGACCTCATCCGGCCGGGGCACGTGCTGCCGCTGCGCGCGGTGCCGGGCGGCGTGCTGCACCGCGCGGGCCACACCGAGGCGGCGGTCGACCTGTGCCGGCTCGCGGGCGTCGAGCCGGTCGCCGCGATCGCGGAGCTGGTGAACGACGACGGCACGATGATGCGGCTCCCGCAGACCGCCGCCCTGGCGCGCGAGCACGGGCTCGTGGTGCTGACGATCGCCGACCTGATCGCCTGGCGCACCGCCCACGGGGACCTGCCGTCGGAACCGGCGCCCGGTCCCGAGTCGGCCGCCACCGCGCCGGAGCGGCGGGTGCACCGGGCGCACACCGCCCAGCTGCCCACGCGGCACGGCGCGTTCACGGTGCACGCGTACCGCGACCTGCGCACCGGCGCCGAGCACGTGGCGCTCGTCGCGGCGACCGGCCTGGTCGAGCAGCCCGTGGTGCGGGTCCACTCCGAGTGCCTGACGGGGGACGCGTTCGGCTCCGAGCGGTGCGACTGCGGACCGCAGCTCGACGCGGCCCTGGAGCTCGCCGCCCGCGACGGCGGCGCCGTGGTGTACCTGCGCGGCCACGAGGGCCGGGGCATCGGCCTCGTCGCGAAGATCGGCGCCTACGCCCTGCAGGACGCGGGCCGGGACACGGTCGAGGCCAACCTCGACCTCGGCTGGCCCGCGGACCGGCGGGAGTACGGCGCCGCCGCGGCGATCCTCGAGGACCTGGGCGCCCGCCGCATCACCCTGCTGACGAACAACCCCGCGAAGGTCGCCGGGTTGACGGCGCACGGCATCGAGGTCGCGGAGGTCCGCGGCCTGGAGGTCGGGCGCACCCCCCACAACGAGACCTACCTGCGCACCAAGGCCCGGGCGATGGGACACCTGCTGCCCGGCCTCGACCACACCCCGGAGGACCCACGATGAGCGGCAGCGGCGCACCCCAGATCACCACGGACGGCACCGGCCTGCGGGTCGTCGTCGTCGCGGCGTCCTGGCACACCACCGTCATGGACGGCCTGCTTGCGGGCGCGCGGCGGGCCCTGGCCGCGGCCCACGTCGAGGACGTGCGGGAGGTCCGCGTCCCGGGCACGTTCGAGCTGCCCGTCGCGGCCGCCCGGGCGGCGCGCAGCGGGGAGGTGGACGCCGTGGTCGCGCTCGGCGTCGTGATCCGCGGCGGCACGCCGCACTTCGAGTACGTCTGCCAGGCCGCCACCTCGGGCCTCACCGACGTCGCCGTCACGACGGGCGTGCCCGTCGGCTTCGGGGTCCTCACGTGCGACGACGAGGCCCAGGCGCTCGACCGCGCCGGCCTGCCGGGGTCGCACGAGGACAAGGGCGCCGAGGCGGCCGAGGCGGCGGTGGCGACGGTCGTCGCCCTGCGCGCGCTGTGAACCTGCTCACCTGGCTGTTCGACGCGCAGCTCGTCGTCGCCGGTCACCCGGTGCTGTGGCGCGAGGTCGTCGGCAACCTGTTCGGCCTCGCGTCGGCGCTCGGCGGGCTGCGGCGGCGGATCTGGGCGTGGCCGGTCGGCATCGTCGGCAACGTGCTGCTGTTCACCGTGTTCCTCGGCGGCGTCTTCCACACCCCGCAGGCGCGCGACCTGTACGGGCAGGCCGGACGCCAGGTGTTCTTCGTCGCGGTGGCGGTGTACGGCTGGGTGCGGTGGTCCCGCACGCGGCGGGCGTCGCGCGAGCACGGTGCGCCGGACGCGCCGGCGGTCGTCCCGCGGTGGGCCGGGCGGTCCGGGTGGGTGCAGATCATCGGCATCGGCGTGGTCGGGACCGTCGTCTGCGCGCTCGTGTTCGACGCGCTCGGGTCGTGGGGCCCGTGGGCGGACGCCTGGATCTTCGTCGGCTCGCTGCTCGCCACGTACGGCATGGCCCGCGGCTGGATCGAGTTCTGGCTCATCTGGATCGCGGTGGACGCGGTGGGCGTGCCGCTGCTGCTCAGCGCCGGGTACTACCCCTCCGCGGTGCTGTACCTGGTCTACGCGGGCGTGGTGCTGTCCGGGTTCGTCGTGTGGTGGCGCGCCCGGCGGCGGGAGGCACCGCAGCAGGTGACCGCCGCGGCCGGCGTCGCGGGCTGAGGGGGCGCCCCCGGGCCGCGGGCGGCGGCCGTCCCGGGGAGCGGGCGCGGCGGGAGGGGCACGCGGCGACCGTCTACCCTGACGGGCGTGAAGACGTTCGACGCGCTGTTCGCTGAGCTGACCGAGAAGGCGACCACCCGGCCCGCCGGCTCCGGGACCGTCCGGGAGCTCGACGCCGGGGTCCATGCGATCGGCAAGAAGATCGTCGAGGAGGCGGCCGAGGTCTGGATGGCCGCGGAGCACGAGGGGGACGACCGCACCGCCGAGGAGATCTCCCAGCTCCTGTACCACCTGCAGGTGCTCATGGTCGCGAAGGGTCTGACCCTCGACGACGTGTACGCGCACCTGTGACCCGCCCCCGCCGCACCACCGACCTGAGGACCCCCCTGTGCTGAGGATCGCCGTCCCGAACAAGGGCTCGCTCGCCGAGCCCGCCGCCGAGATGCTGCGCGAGGCGGGCTACCGCCAGCGCCGCGACTCCCGCGAGCTCGTCCTGCCCGACGCCGACAACGGCGTCGAGTTCTTCTTCCTGCGCCCGCGCGACATCGCCGTGTACGTCGGCACCGGCACCGTCGACGTCGGCATCACCGGGCGAGACCTGCTGCTCGACTCCGGCTCGCCCGCCACGGAGCACCTGCCGCTCGGGTTCGCCCGCTCCACGTTCCGGTTCGCGACGCAGGCGGGCACGATGAACGACGTCCGCGAGGTCGCCGGCCGGCGCGTGGCGACGTCCTACCCGGTGCTCGTCGGGCAGTACCTCGCCTCGCAGGGCGTCGAGCCCGCCGAGGTCGTGCGGCTGGACGGCGCCGTCGAGACCGCGATCCGGCTGGGCGTGGCGGACGTCATCGCCGACGTCGTCGAGACGGGCACGACGCTGCGCGCCGCCGGGCTCGACGTGTTCGGCGCGCCGATCCTCACCTCGGAGGCCGTCCTCGTGCGCCGCGCCGACGGCCCGGAGCCTGCGGGGCTCGACGTCCTGACCCGGCGGCTGCAGGGCGTGCTGACCGCCCGCGAGTACGTCCTCATGGACTACGACGTCCCGCTGGAGCTGGTGGACCGGGCCGTCGCCGTGACCCCCGGCCTGGAGTCGCCGACGGTCTCCCCGCTCCACAACACCGACTGGGCGGCCGTGCGCGTCATGGTGCGGCGCAGCGAGACCAACAAGGTCATGGACGCCCTGTACGACGTGGGCGCGCGCGCGATCCTCGTCACCTCGATCCACGCCTGCCGGCTGTAGGGCCGCGACGTGCCGGGTGCGGGGGGCGACGGGGCGGCGCCGGGCGGCGCAGGGACCGGACGGGCGCTGGACGACGTGTTCCGGCCCCGGGCGGCGCGCTGGGTGACGACCGTGCTGGCGGTGGTCGTGGCCGCCGCCACGGTGCTGCTGCTCGTGCTGCTGCCCCGCACCGGCCTGGTCGGTCTCGGGGCGGGGGACCGGCTCGGGTTCGGGCTGCTCGGCGCCGCCATCGTCTGGTTCTGCTGGCGGCAGGCGACGGTGTCCGCCACCCCGACCCCCGAGGGCCTGCGGGTGCGCAACCTCGCCACCACGCGCACCGTCCCGTGGGCGCAGATCGTCTGGGTGCGGTTCGGTGAGGGCCGGCCGTGGGTGCAGCTCGACCTGGACGACGGCGACACGCTCGCGGTGATGGGCGTGCAGCGCGCCGACGGCGAGCTGGCGCAGCGCGAGGCGCGGCGCCTGGCGACGCTGGTGGCGTCCCGGACGCGGACCGCGCGCGACGACTGACCGCGCGCTCCGCCGACCTGACCCGCCGGGCCCGACCCGCCGGGCCTACCCGCCCGGCGGGCCCGTCCGGCGGTCCCGTCAGGCCTGCGGCGCGGTCCCGTCAGGCCTGCGGCGCGGTCCCGTCGTCGCCGACCCCCCGCGCGAGCCGGGCGGCGTGCACCCCGGCCGCGGCGGCCGCGAGGAACGCCGCCGGGTCCTGGGCGAGGCCCCGGCCCATCGTGGAGAGCCGGACGGGCGAGGCGCCCAGCGCGGTGAGCAGGTCCGCGCCGGCCGGGACCTCGACCAGCCGGTGCCGGCCGGCGGGGGCGCCCAGGGCGAGCGCCTGCTGCCGCACCCGCCGGCCCACGGCCGCGAGGTGGGCGCCCGGGTGCTCCTGGGGATCCGGGACGGTGAGGCCCGCCGGCGTCTGCGCGGCGTCGGGGCCGGTGCCGTCCTCCGCCGGTGCCGCCGGCTCGAACACGGGCACCACGACGTCCGCCGGGGCCAGGGCCACGCGCCCGTACGCGGTCAGGGAGTGGTGCGACACGCCCAGGTGCCGCTCCCGGGCGTCGGCGCCCGAGACCCGCAGCGAGGCGACCGGCCGGCCGCCGAGCACGGCCGCGGCGTTCACGGCCTCCCCGGCGGCGACGCCCGAGAAGCCCCACCGCGTCCCGGTGCCGAGGTTGCCGGGCCCCTGCGCGACCACCACCACGTCGGCCCGCACGACGTGGCGGGCGGCGAGCAGGGCCGTGTGGACCGTGACGGCCTCGAGGTCGCCGCCGAACGCCTGCCCGGCCGTCAGGCACGAGGCGATCCAGCCGGCCTCCCGCAGGCCGGCCACCGCGCGCGAGAACCACGCCGGCAGCGCCCCGCCGTCGGACATGACGTACGCGACCCGCAGCGGCTCGCCGCCGTGGCCGCCGGTCAGCGCGTCGGCGTACCGGACCCCGGCGACGACCGCGGGCAGGGCGGAGTGCAGGTCGGCCACGACGACGGGGAGCCCCGCCAGGTCGTCGGCGTCCCGCAGCACCTCGTGGTGCGGCGACTCCTGGTCGTCGACGCCGAGCACCATGGCCTGCAGCGGGGTGTACCGGGCCTTCACCAGGTGCCCCGGGCCGGCCTGCGGGTCGGCGGGCAGCCGGCCGGGCGCGACGACCAGCGCGTACCCGCCGGTGCCGAGCCCCCGGGCGAGCGCGGAGACGTTCAGCAGCACGCGGTCCCCGGGCCCGGGCGAGCCGACCAGGGCGGGGTAGGCGAGCGCCCGCACCGACACCGGGTCGGGGCCGCTCACGCCGTCCTCGACGACGACGGACAGCTCCACGGCTCCCGGCCACGCGCGTCCGACCGACTCCACCACACCCGAGCGCCACGTGATCACCGGACCACGCTACCGGCCACTACGGTTGTGCCGATGCCCGAACAGATCCAGCCCGCCGAGCGGCTGCTCAACCTCGTCATCGCCCTGGTGCACACCCCGGGCCGCATGACGAAGGAGCAGATCCGCCGCACCGTCGCGGGCTACGGCGACGCCGCGTCCGACGAGGCGTTCGAGCGGATGTTCGAGCGGGACAAGGACACGCTGCGCGAGCTCGGCATCCCCGTGACGACGGTGACCGCCGCGGGGCACGGCGACGACATCGGCTACCGGGTCGACCAGGACGCGTACGCCCTGCCGCCGCTGGAGCTGACGGCCGCCGAGCTCGGCGCGCTGTCGCTGGCGGCCGAGTTCTGGCAGGACCGCTCGGTGCGGGCGGACACGTCGCGGGCGCTGACCAAGCTGCGCGCGGTGGGCGCGGGCTCGGGTGCGACCGACCTCGCCGCGGGCCTGGTGCCGCGGGTGCGGGCCGGCGGCGACGCGTTCCGGCCCCTGCTCGACGCCGTGCAGGCCCGGCAGCGGGTGCGGTTCACGTACCGCGCGGCGAACACGGGGGAGGTGCGCGAGCGTCTCGTCGAGCCGTGGCGGCTCGTGGCGCGCCGCGGCGGCTGGTTCCTGGTCGGCCGCGACGTCGACCGCGCGGCGCCCCGGTCGTACCGGCTGAGCCGCATCGAGGGCCGCGTGCGTCCGGACGGGGACGACGGCGCGTTCGACCCGCCCGCGACGCAGCAGATGGAGTCGGCCCTGCGGTCGTGGGACGCGGGGCAGGAGCGCACGGCGGTGCTGGCGCTGCGCCCGGAGCGGGCGGAGGCGCTGCGGGCGCGCGGCTCCGCCACGGCGCTGCCGGCCGACGCCGACCCGGCGCTGCGCGCGGTGGTCGCCGACCGCGACCTGGTGCGCGTGCCGTACCGCGCGACGTGGGAGCTCGCGGAGGAGGTCGCCGGGTACGGCGACGCGGTGCTGGTCGCGGACCCGCCGGCGCTGCGCGCGGCCGTGCTGCGGCTGCTGCGGAGCGCCGCGGCGCTGGCGGGACCGGACGCGGGTGCGGGACCCGGCACGGGGGAGGACGGACGTGGCTGAGCGGGCGAGCGAGCGGCTGCTGCGGCTGCTGGGGATGATCGGGTACCTGGACCGGCACGACGGCGTCCCCGTCGACCAACTGGCCGAGCACTTCGGGGTGTCGTCGTCGCAGGTCATGGCGGACGTCGACACGCTGTGGATGAGCGGCACCCCCGGGTACTACCCGCACGACCTCATCGACTTCGACGCGGACTCCTACGACCGCGGCGAGATCCGGCTCACCGAGTCGCGCGGCATGACGCAGCCGCTGCGGCTGGGCACGCGGGAGGCGGTGACCCTGCTGGCGGCCCTGAGCGCCATGGTCGCGGACCTCGGCCCGACGCTCGAGCCGGAGCACGCGGCGGTGCTGCGCTCGGCGCTCGACAAGCTGGCGGCCGCGACGGGGGAGGCGGCGAACGCGGTGGACGTGCGGCTGGCGGTCGACGGGCTGCCGGAGGTGGTCGCCGCGATCCGCACCGCGCTCGCCCGGGGCCGCCGGCTGCGCATCCGCTACGTGAACGCCTCCGACGTGACCAGCGACCGGGACGTCGACCCGCTGCGCCTGACCACGAGCGACGAGCGGTCGTACCTCCAGGCGTGGTGCCTGCGCGCGGGCGACGAGCGGCTGTTCCGGCTGGACCGCGTGATCGGCGCCGAGGTGCTCGACGTGCCGGCGGACCCGCACCCCGGCGCAGGGCGCGGCGCCACCGCGGAGTTCCGGCCCGACCCCACGGGCGACGTCGTCACGCTGCACCTGCGCAGCACCGGCCGCTGGGTGGCCGAGACCGTCCCGGTCGAGGAGGTCCGCAACCTCCCCGACGGCTCGTTCGAGGTCGACGTCCGGGTGGTCCAGCCCGCGTTCCTGCGCAACCTGCTGCTGCAGGCGGCGGACGACCTGCTGGGCGTGCGTCCGCCCGAGGTGGCGCGCGACGTCGCCGCCCGGGCGACCGAGGCGCTGGCGGCCTACGGGCCGCTGGCCGGCGCGGCGGGATAGGTTGGCCGCCATGGTGTGGGTCGTCGTGTGGGTGGTGCTCGTCCTGGGCACGCTCGTGGGTGCGTTCCTGCTCGGGCGCGACCTGTGGCGCCGGGCCCGGGCGCTCGTGACGGAGCTCGAGCGCGCCTCGGCCGTGCTGGGCGAGCTCGCGGAGCACGCCTCGACGCTGGCCGAGCAGGCGCAGGAGGCCGAGCGCGCCGCCCGCGCGGCCCGGGAGGCGGTGCTGCTGCCCGAGCCCCGCGAGGCGCGGGCCCGCTGGTCGGTGCTGCGGGCGGAGGCCGCGGCCCGGCGGGAGCGACGGCGCGCCCGCGACCGCGCGGTGCGGGAGACGTGGCGCGGCTACACGCGCTGACGGGCCGCTGACGACCCGGTGACGGACCGGTGCGCCCAGGGGTCGGGCCCGCGGGCGGACTGTAGACTCACGTGACTGCTGATCCAGCACCAGGGAGTTCTGCCATGGCGAGGCTCTTCGAGCATCCCGTTTCGATCCTCATCCTGATCCTCATCATCGTCCTGCTGTTCGGCTCCAAGCGGTTGCCGGACCTGGCGAGCGGGATCGGCAAGTCCCTGCGGATCTTCAAGCGCGAGGTGCGCGACCTGGCGGACGACGACGACAAGCCGGGCCGCGCCGACGCCACCGCGCAGCCGCCCGCCGCACCCGTCGTGACGCCTCCCGCCCCGGGCGCGACCGGCACCCCGCTCACGCCCCCGGTGGTCACGCCGCCGCCCGCGACGTCGGCGTCCGGCACCACCGCGGAGCCGGGGACCACCGACCCGCGCCCCTGACGCCCCCGTGGCCCTGCGTCGCCCCTCGGCCAACCCCGAGGGCAGGATGCCGCTGCGCGAGCACCTGATCGAGCTCCGCAAGCGGCTGGTCCTCGCCGCGCTCGGCGTCGTCGTCGGCGGCGTGCTCGGCTGGATCGTGTACGACCCGGTGTTCCGGTCGCTGCAGGACCCCCTGCTGGACGCCGCGGCCGAGCGGGACGTCGTCGCGTCGGTGAACTTCGCCGGCCTGGCGTCCGCGATGGACATGAAGTTCAAGGTCGCGCTGTTCATCGGCGCGCTCGTGTCCAGCCCGTGGTGGCTCTACCAGCTGTGGGCGTTCGTCACGCCGGGGCTGACCCGCCGCGAGCGCCGCTCGGCCATCGGGTTCGTGGGCGTCGCGGTGCCGATGTTCCTGGCCGGTGCGGCGTTCGCCTGGTACGTGCTGCCGCGCGCGGTGGCCGTGCTCACCGAGTTCGTCCCCGAGCAGGCGACCAACCTCATCGACGCCTCGACGTACCTGAGCTTCGTCATGCGGTTCGTGCTCGCGTTCGGCGTGGCGTTCCTGGTCCCCGTGCTCATGATCTGCCTCAACCTGGTCGGCCTGGTGCGCGGGTCGACGTGGCTCAGGGGGTGGCGCTGGGCGGTGCTGCTGTCCTGCATCTTCTCGGCGGTCATGACGCCGACCCCGGACGTGGTGACGATGCTCGTGCTGGCCGCCCCGACCGCCGGGCTGTACATGGCGGCGGTGGGGCTGTCGCTGCTGCACGACCGCCGCGCCGACCGTCGGTCGGTGGAGGCGGAGGCCGCGGACGCCACCGGCCCGGACGGCGTGGTGGACCGGTGAGCCACCTTGGCGTCGTCGTGAACCCGGTCGCGGGCGTCGGACGGGGCAGCGGCGTCGGCACCGCGGCCCTGGCCGAGCTGCGCCGTCGCGGTCACCGCGTCGAGGACCTCACCGCGCGGGACCTGCTGACGGCGACGGCGCACGCGCGCCGGGCGGCGGTCGCGGGGCTCGACGCGCTCGTGGTGGTCGGCGGCGACGGGCTGGTGCACCTCGGCGCGAACGTCGTCGCGGAGACGGACCTGCCGCTGGGCATCGTGGCCGGCGGGACGGGCAACGACGTCGCGCGGGCCCTCGGCCTGCCGCGGGGGGACGTGGCGGCCGCGGTGACGGCGATCGAGCGGGCGCTGCTCGTCGGCCCGCGGGCGATCGACGCGGTGAGCGTCGGCCCCCCCACGCACAGCGCCCGCGAGTGGTACCTCGGTGCGCTGTCCTGCGGCATCGACGCCGCCGTGAACGCCCGTGCCAACGCGCTGCGGTGGCCGCGGGGGTCCGCCCGGTACGTGCGGGCGCTGGTGCCCGAGCTGCGGGCCTTCCGCCCCTACGGCTACCGCCTCACCACGGACGAGGGCGTGTGGGAGTCGGCCGGGACGGTCGTGGTCGCCGCGAACGGCCCGTGGATCGGCGGGGGCATCCGCGTGGCGCCCGACGCCCGGCTGGACGACGGGCTGCTCGACGTGGTCGTGGCGGGTCCCGTCACCCGTGCCGGCGTCCTGCGCATCTTCCCGGGCATGTACGCGGGACGGCACGTGCACCACCCGCAGGTCCAGGTGCTGCGCAGCCGCCGGGTGCTGGTCGAGCCCGCGCCCCATCTGGGCGGGACGCCCCCGGAGGCGCACGCCGACGGCGAGCGCATCGGCCCCCTGCCGCTCGTCGCGGAGGTCGTCCCGGGCGCCGTCCGGGTGCTCGCGCCGCTGCCGACCTAGGCTGCAGGGGTGGCACCACGCGACCCCTCCCGCACCCCCCGCGACGCCGAGGAGCTCGCTCCCGCCGACCGGTACGCCGTGGCCCGCCGCCGCGCGCGGTCCGAGCGCAGCGAGCTCGCCCGGTTCCGGACGCTCATGGACTTCCCGCTGGACGACTTCCAGGTCGAGGCGTGCGAGGCGGTCGAGCGGGGCAGCGGCGTGCTGGTCGCCGCGCCCACCGGCGCCGGGAAGACGGTCGTCGGCGAGTTCGCGGTGCACCTGGCGCTGCGGACCGGGCGCAAGGCGTTCTACACGACCCCGATCAAGGCCCTGTCGAACCAGAAGTACCACGACCTCGTGCGGCGCCACGGGGCGGACCAGGTCGGCCTGCTGACCGGCGACACCACGCAGAACGGCGAGGCGCCGGTGGTCGTCATGACCACCGAGGTGCTCCGCAACATGCTGTACGCGGGCTCGAGCACGCTCGACGGCCTGGGGTACGTGGTCATGGACGAGGTGCACTACCTGGCCGACCGGTTCCGCGGCCCGGTGTGGGAGGAGGTGATCATCCACCTGCCCGACGACGTGCAGCTGGTGTCGCTGTCCGCGACCGTGTCCAACGCCGAGGAGTTCGGCGACTGGCTGCGCACCGTGCGGGGTGACACGGCCGTCGTGGTGAGCGAGCACCGGCCGGTCCCGCTCGGGCAGCACGTGCTGGTGCGCGACGACCTCCTGGACCTGTACGCCGGCCACGTCGACCCCACGGCCCCGGGCGCGAACCCCCCGATCAACCCGGAGCTGGCGCACCTGCTGCGCCGGGCGGAGCGATCGGGCGACGGCCCGCACCGCGGTCGGCGCGGGCAGGGTGACCGGGGCTTCCGCGGGCCTGGCGGCCGGAGGCGGGACGGCGGGGCAGGCGGCCCGGGTGGCGCGGGGGGCCTCGGCGGCGTCCGGCCGGCCCCGCGGCCGGTCATGGTCGACGTCCTGGACGACGCGGGGCTGCTGCCCGCGATCGTCTTCATCTTCTCGCGGGCCGGCTGCGACGCGGCGGTGGCCCAGTGCCTCGCGGGCGGGCTGCGGCTGACCTCGCCGGCGGAGCAGGAGGAGATCCGGGAGATCGCCGAGGCCCGCTGCGCCTCCGTGCCGCGCGAGGACCTCGACGTGCTCGGGTACTGGGGGTTCCTGGACGCGCTGGTCCGGGGCGTCGCGCCGCACCACGCGGGCATGCTGCCGGCGTTCAAGGAGACGGTCGAGGAGGCGTTCGCGCGCGGCCTGGTGAAGGTCGTGTTCGCCACCGAGACGCTGGCGCTCGGGATCAACATGCCGGCGCGCTCGGTCGTCCTCGAGAAGCTGGTGAAGTGGGACGGCTCGCAGCACGTCGACATCACGCCGGGGGAGTACACGCAGCTCACGGGGCGGGCGGGTCGCCGGGGCATCGACACCGAGGGGCACGCCGTGGTCGTGGGGCGCGGCGGCCTCGACCCGATGGCGCTCGCCGGGCTGGCGTCCAAGAGGCTGTACCCGCTGCGGTCCGCCTTCCGCCCGACCTACAACATGGCCGTCAACCTCGTGGCGCAGGTGGGTCGCGTGCGCGCCCGCGAGGTGCTGGAGACGTCGTTCGCCCAGTTCCAGGCGGACCGCGGGGTGGTCGGCCTGGCCCGGCAGGCGCAGAGCCACGCCGAGGCGCTGGAGGGCTACGCGGAGGCCATGTCCTGCCACCTGGGGGACTTCCGCGAGTACTGGTCGCTGCGCCGGGAGCTGGGGGAGCGGGAGCGGGGCGTGCACCGGGCCGCGGCCGGTGCCCGGCGGGAGGCGGCCGCGCGCAGCCTGGCGTCGCTCGCCGTCGGGGACGTCGTCGCGGTGCCGGGCGGCCGTCGGTCGGTCCACGCCGTGGTGGTCGAGCCCGGCAGCGCCGGCGGCTTCGAGGGGGCCCGCCCCCTGGTCCTCACCACCGAGCGGGACGTGCGGCGCCTGTCCAGCCAGGACGTCGGCGACGGCGTGCGCACGGTCGGCCGCCTGCGCGTGCCGAAGGGTTTCTCGCCGCGTGCCGCCTCGCACCGCCGCGACCTGGCTGCGGCGCTGCGGGCCGAGATCGCCGCCGGGCGGGTCGAGGGGGCCGTGCCGTCGCGCCGCCAGGGCCGCCCGGTCGCGCGGGACGAGGACGAGGCGATCGCGGGGCTGCGCCGGCGCCTGCGGGCCCACCCCTGCCACGCGTGCCCGGACCGCGAGGAGCACGCGCGGTGGGCCGAGCGCTGGCAGCGCCTCGACGGCGAGCACCGCGCGCTCGTCCGGCGCATCGAGGGCAGGACCGGGTCGATCGCCACCGTGTTCGACCGGATCTGCGACGTGCTGGTCAGCCTCGGGTACCTCGAGAAGGTGCCCGACGAGGGCACGCGGGTCACCGAGGACGGCCGGTGGCTACGCCGCCTGTACGCCGAGAACGACCTGCTGCTGGCGGAGTGCCTGCGCCGGGGCGCGTGGCAGGACCTCGACGTGCCGGGTCTCGCCGCGGCGGTCTCGGCCGTCGTGTACTCGGCGCGCCGCGACGACCGGGAGCGCACCCCGGCCGTCCCCGGGGGGCCGGCGAGCCGGCTCGGCGTCGCGCTGGACGCGACGACCCGGATCTGGTCCGAGCTGGACGACCTCGAGGGCACACACCGGCTCGAGACGGTGCAGCCCCTCGACCTGGGGCTGGTCCAGGCCGTGCACCGGTGGGCCGCGGGTCGCTCGCTCGACGCTGTCCTGCGGGACGCCGACCTGGCCGCCGGCGACTTCGTCCGCTGGTGCAAGCAGGTGGTCGACGTCCTGGACCAGGTCGCCAAGGCGGCTCCCGACCAGCGGCTGCGCCAGACGGCGCGGTCGGCGGTCGGCGCGGTGCGGCGCGGGGTCGTCGCCTACGCCGGGACCTGACGGCGCGGCGCCGGGCGGGTCCCCGCGACGGCGGTCCCGGGCGGCGCGACGCCGACGGGTGAGGTCGGCCGCCTTCCCCTATCGTGCGGTCGTGACCACCACGCTGTACCGGGGCGGCACGGTGCTGACGCCCGACGCCCCCGACGCGACGTCGATCCTCGTCTCCGGCGACCGGGTCGCCTGGGTGGGTGGCGCCGACGCGGCGGACGGCCTGGCCGGCGCCGCCGACGCCGTGGTCGAGCTCGACGGGGCGCTCGTGACGCCCGGCTTCGTCGACGCCCACGTGCACGCGCTCGAGTCCGGGCTCGCGCTCGACGGGGTGGACCTGGCCGGCGCGCGCGGGGTGGACGACGTGCTCGCGCGCGTCCGGGACGCGGTGCGGGGGCCGGCCGGCCGTCGCGCGGCGGCCGACGGCGCTCCGCTGGCGGGATCCGGCTGGGACGACGCGCTGTGGCCGGAGGACCGGCCGCCCCGCCGGGACGAGCTCGACGCCGCCGGCGGGGGCGCGCCCGTCTGGCTCGGGAGCGCGGACCGGACGGCCGCCGTGGTGTCCTCGTCCTTCGCGCGGGTGCTCGGGCTGGACACGCTGCCCGGGTGGCGGGACGACGGCGTGGTGACCGGCGAGGCCCTGCGGGTGGCGTGGGGCGCCGTCCGGGAGGCCGCCGAGCCACGCCGCGCCGCCCTGGAGGACCTCGCGCTCCGCGCGGCCGCGCGCGCCGGGGTGGTGGCGGTGCACGAGCACAGCGCCCCGGGCTCGGCCGCCCGGCGGGACCTGGCGGCGCTGCTGGCGAGGACGGCCGAGCCGGGTTCCGGGCTGCCGCAGGTGGCGGCGTACCGCGCGGAGCTGTGCGAGACGACGGACGACGCGCGGGACCTGCTCGAGGAGCTGCCCGGGCTGCGGGGGATCGGCGGCGACCTCGCCGTCGACGGCACGCTCCGCGCGCGGACGGCGGCGCTGCGGCAGCCGTACGACGACGTGCGCGCGCCGGGCGACCGGACGGGGGAGCTGCTGCTGACGGCGGAGCAGGTGAGCAACCACGTCGCGGCCGTGACCCGGGCCGGGGTGCAGGCGGCGTTCCGCGTGACGGGCGACCGCGCGGTGGCCGAGGTGCTGCTCGGCTTCCGGGCCGCGGCGGAGGTCGAGGGCGTCGAGGCGCTGCGGGCGGCCGGCCACCGGCTGGGGCGCGCGTCGATGCTGGACGCGCCGGCCCTCGCCACGCTCGTCCTGCTCGGCCTGACCGTGGCGGTGGAGCCGGTGCCGGAGGCCGCGTGGGGCGGTGACGACGGCCCCGCGGTCCGCCGCCTGGGGAGCGGCCGGGCCGCCTCGCTCCAGCCGCTCGCGGACCTGCGCGCCGCCGGGGTGCCGCTCGCGTTCGGGTCCGGCGGCCCGTTGACGCCGGCCGGACCCTGGGCGGCGGTGCGCGCGGCGGTCCGGCACCGCACGCCCGACCAGCGGATCCCCCTCGCTGCGGCGGTGCACGCCCACACCCGTGGTGGCTGGCTCGCCGCGGGCCTCGGCGACGAGGCGACGGGCTTGCTGCGCGTCGGGGCGCCCGCGCACCTGGCCGTCTGGCGCACGGACGGCCCGGGACTCCCGGCGCTGGGGCCGCAGGACGGGGATCCCGTGTGCGTGCTGACGGTGCGCGCGGGCCGGGTCCTGTTCGACGCGTCGGGCGGGACGGGGCGGTCGGCGGCGTGACCGGCGGCGGGCCGCCCGTCCGGCCGGAGGCCCGCCCCGCGGCGGGTGATCCGGCGGACGGGTGAACCGCGGGTGCGGGCCCGCGGCGCGGCCTCACCCGGACGGGTGGTCCGACACGCCGGACGACACGCCGGGTCGACCTCGCGATCCAGACATTCCGGGCAGGGCTTCCCTGTGCTGGTGACGTGCGCGGACGTCGCTGACCAGCCCGTCGGCACCCTTGACACGACGGGACGGTTCGGTAGGTTCTCGGCAGTGGTCCGAACGGCGGCGCCCGTCACGAGGCGCCCCGGAGGGGGCAGGGATCGGACCACGCCGGGCTCCGGCCGGGCCCGCGTGTTCATCAGAGAACGCCGCACCGCTGCGCGGTGCCGTGCGGTACGAAGGACACGCGGGCCGGCCGGTCGGTCTCTCACCCGGCGGCCGGTGACAGCCGGGTGCCGTACCCTGGCGCGGTGCCTGCTCGTGACCCCTCCCGCTGGTGGAGCGCGGTCCAGGCGCTCGCCGGTGGACTCCTGACCTGGACCGCCTTCCCCGATCTCGGCTGGTGGTGGGCCGCGCCGCTCGGCACGGCCCTGCTGATGCTCGCGATGCGGCGCGACAGCGCCCGGTGGAACGCGCTCCTCGGCCTCGTCTGGGGCGCGGCGTTCTTCCTCCCGCTGCTCACCTGGGTCGACGTCTCGATCGGCGTGGTGCCGTGGGTCGCGCTGTCCGTGGCCGAGGCCGGCTTCGTCGCGCTGTTCGGCGCGGCCTGGTCGTGGGCCCGGCGCGGGGAGGCCGTGTGGCGGCGCGCGTCCCTGCAGCTCCTGGTGTTCACGGTCCTGTGGGTCGCGGTCGAGGAGCTGCGGTCGCTGTGGCCGTTCGGGGGCTTCCCCTGGGGTCGCCTGGCGTTCTCGCAGGCCGACTCGCCGCTGCTCGCGCTGGCCCGGCTGGGTGGCGCGCCGCTGGTCTCGGCAGTCGTCGTGGCGACGGGGGCGGCGCTCGCCCTCGCGTGGCTCGCGGCGCGCCGGTTCGCCCTGCTCCCGGCCCTCGGCCGGCTCGCGGTGGCCGCGGCGCTGGTCGGCGGCGGGCTCCTGGTGCCCATGGACACCCGGGCGGAGAACGGCACGCTGATGGTCGGCGCGGTGCAGGGCAACGTGTCGGAGCCGGGCCTGCACGCCTTCGACAACCGGCGCGAGGTGCTCGACAACCACGTGGCCGGCACCTACGCCCTGCTCGACCAGATCGCGCCGGGCGACCTCGACCTGGTGCTGTGGCCCGAGAACGGCACCGACATCGACCCCCAGGTCGACGCCGAGGCCGCCGCCGCGATCGACGGTGCCGCGCGGGAGGTCGGCGCGCCGCTGCTGGTCGGGACGATCGAGTACCCGGAGTCCGGCGGGCGCTACAACACGTCGCTGCTGTGGGAGCCGGGCACCGGTCCGGTGGCGCGGTACTCCAAGCAGCACCCCGCGCCGTTCGCGGAGTACATCCCGCTGCGCGACCTCGTGCGCCCCTTCTCCTCGGCCGTGGACCTCGTCCGCAACGACATGCTGCCGGGCACGGAGCCCGGGGTGGTGCCGCTGGAGTCCGAGCGGCTCGGTCGCACCGTGGTGGTCGGGGACGTCATCTGCTTCGAGGTGGCCTACGACCCGCTGGTCCGCGAGAGCGTGCGGGAGGGGGCGGAGATCCTGGTGGTGCAGACCAACAACGCGAACTTCGGGTACTCGGCGGAGTCGACGCAGCAGCTGGCGATGTCACGGCTGCGTGCCGTCGAGAGCGGCCGGGCGACCGTGCAGGTGTCCACCGTCGGCGTCAGCGCCGTCATCAGCCCCAACGGGACGGTCGCCGCGGACACGGGCCTGTTCACCGCCGAGCAGCTGGTCGCGCGCCTGCCGCTGCGCGAGTCGCTGACACCGGCGACCCGTCTCGGCGCGTGGCCCAGCCTGGTCGTGGGCGCCCTGGCCGTGGCGATGACGGTCGCGGGTGCCGCCGGGGCCGCGCGGGTGCGCCGCGCCGACCGTCCGGAGGCCGCCGCGTGACCGCCGCCGCTCGCGTGCTCGTCGTCGTCCCCACGTACGACGAGCGGGACAGCCTCCCGCACGCGCTGGCGGCGCTGGCCCGCTGCGTGCCCGGCGCCGACGTGCTGGTCGTCGACGACGCGTCCCCGGATGGTACCGGCGAGCTCGCCGAGCGGATCGCCGCGAGCGACGAGGCCGAGCGCGGGCGCCGCGCCGTCCACGTCCTGCACCGCGCGGGCAAGCAGGGTCTGGGGACCGCGTACGTCGCCGGGTTCCGCTGGGGGCTCGAGCGCGGGTACCGCGTCCTGGTCGAGATGGACGCCGACGGGTCGCACCGCGCCGAGGACCTGCCGGCGCTGCTCGCCCGGGTGCCCGGGGCGGACCTGGTGATCGGGTCGCGGTGGGTGCGCGGCGGACGGGTGGTCAACTGGCCGCTGCACCGCCAGCTCCTGTCGCGGGGGGCGAACGTGTACGCGCGCGTCGCGATGGGCCTGCCGGTGCGGGACTCGACGGCGGGGTTCCGCGCCTACCGGGCGGAGACGCTCCGGGGGCTCGCGCTCGGGGAGGTCGCCTCCCACGGGTACTGCTTCCAGATCGACATGGCGTGGCGGGTCCTGCTCGCCGGCGGGCGCGTCGTCGAGGTGCCGATCACCTTCGTCGAGCGCGCCGAGGGCCGCTCCAAGATGAGCCGCGCCATCGTGGGCGAGGCGCTCGTCCGCGTGACGGTCTGGGGAGCCCGCCGCCGGTGGCAGCAGCTGCGGGGGCTCCTGCGGCAGGGGAGTCGCACCGCAGGACGGTGAGGCGCGCCCGGACCCGGTCGGTCCGGGACGGCGCCGGGCCGGAGGACGACGGGCTGCACGACGACGGGCCCCGCCCCCCGGTGCGGGGGACGGGACCCGTGCGTGACGTGACCCTGGGCCTCAGGCGCTGCGGCGCAGCTTGCCGGCGCGCAGCAGGTCGAGGCGCTCGTCGAGCAGCTCCTCGAGCTCCTTGATGGTCCGGCGCTCCAGGAGCATGTCCCAGTGCGTGCGCGGCGGCTTGGTGGCCTTCGGCTCCGGCTTGGACGCGTCGCGCAGCAGCGCCTCGGCGCCGCACCGGCACTCCCACACCACCGGGACATCGGCCTCGACCGAGAACGGCAGGATGATCGTGTGCCCGTTCGGGCAGTCGTAGTACGCCTGGAGACGCGGGGCGAAGTCGACGCCCTCGTCCGTCTCCATGCTGTGGGACCCGATGCGCATACCGCGCAGGGACCGGTTCGACATCAGGACCTCCGTGCCTTGACGTGCAGACGTGTGGCTTACTCAGATCGGTCAACGTCCGGGGACCGTTCAGTGTTCCAGTCTGGCGTGAAGGTCCCGTGAACGCGCGGGGAGGGCCTCCTGCAGGGCTCAGGCGAGGGTCGCGCGGACCGCCCGGCGCACCAGCTCGGCGTCGTCCGCCCCCTCGTGCCGCCAGCGTCGCTGCTGCTGGGCGCCGTTGCCGCGCCCGAGCAGGGAGGCGACCCCGTCCCGCACGCGCTCGAGGTCGCCTCCCTCCACGAGCGCCGGCTCGACGTGCCGCAGCAGCTCGTCGAGCACGGCCCGAGCCGGCGCCGGGCGTCCCGTCAGGGGGCTGAGCAGGTCGTCGTCCAGGCCGGAGCGCGCGGCGCGCCACGTCGCGACGCGCACGACCTCCGTCCGGGGCTGGGGAGCGGGTTCGGGGCGCCCCGACACCGCGGTCTCCGCGAGCGCCCGGACGAGCGCGGC
The DNA here is from genome assembly GCF_030053835.1 of Cellulomonas sp. ES6. NCBI lineage: Bacteria > Bacillati > Actinomycetota > Actinomycetes > Micrococcales > Cellulomonadaceae > Cellulomonas > Cellulomonas sp. ES6. Next base: position 269,756 of record NZ_CP125655.1, read on the forward strand.
CAGCAGCACGGCGTCCTGCGGGTCCAGGCAGACGTCGGCGACCCGCACCTCGACGGTCGGGTACCGGGCGGACAGCCGGGCGTCGAAGTACACCATCCCGTCGTCGAGGATCGTGCCGCTCGCCACGAGGTCCTCGACGCTCCGGCGGTAGGTCGCGGCGTCGCCGAACGGCGCCGTCGGGCCGGCGGTCGGCCAGCGGCCCCAGATCTGCGACCGGAAGCTCGCATACCCGGAGTCGTCGCCCTGCCAGTAGGGGCTGTTGGCGCTGAGGGCGAGCAGCACCGGGTTCCAGCGGCGCAGGTGGTCGACGACGCGCACGCCCTCCTCGGCGTCCGCCACCTCGACGTGGACGTGGCAGCCGGAGGTGAGCTGGTCCCGCGCCGTCCGGGCGAACTGCGCGGCGATGTCCTGGGCGCGACGGTTGACGACCACGGTCGGGTCGGCGGGCCGCGGCGACGTCGCGAGCGCCGCGATGCGGGCGCCGGCGTGCTGCGCGGACGAATCGGCCCGCCAGCGCCCGCCCCGCACCTCCTCCAGCAGGTCGTCGAGGTCGGTGCAGGGGTGCGTCGAGGTCTCGACCTGCTCCTGCGCGAACTCCTTCTCCAGCGACCCGCCCGGCTGCGCGGGGTCGTCGTCGCCGTCCACAGAGGAGGCGTGCTGCAGCACCGCCGCCGCGACGGCGCGCGGCGAGCCGGCCTCCGACACCAGCAAGAACTCTTCCTCGACACCGATCGTGCGCACGCAGGAATTGTGGGGTCCCCGGGGGCGTCTGTCCTGCGGAGCGGCGGGTGCGGTCAGGGGCGCCGTGCGCGTCGCCGGCGACCCCCGCCGGTCCGTCCGCCGCCGCGCACTACGCTGGCCGCGCCCCCAGCCCCGACCCCGGAGGACCCGTGGCCCCCTGGCACACCCGCGCGTCGACGACCGTGTACGAGAACGCCTGGATCCGCGTCCGCGAGGACGCCGTCACCCGCCCGGACGGCCGGCCCGGCGTCTACGGCGTGGTCGAGGTCCGTCAGCCGGCGGTGTTCGTCGTGCCCGTCACGCCCGAGGGCGAGGTCGTGCTGGTCGAGGTCGAGCGCTACACCACCGGGCTCCGCTCGCTCGAGGTGCCCGCGGGCGGCTCCGACGGCCAGGACGCGCTGACGGCGGCACGCCGCGAGCTGCTGGAGGAGACCGGCCTGGTCTCGGACGACTGGCAGGAGCTCGGTGCCGTCTACTCGCTCAACGGCGTCAGCGACGCGCCCGGGCACGTGCTGCTCGCGCGCGACGTGCGGCCCGCACCCGACGCCGGCACGGTCGCGGCGGACGGGCAGGCGGAGGAGGGCATCGTGCAGGTGCAGCGCCGGACGTGGCCGGAGGTCGTGGAGCTGCTGCGCACCGGCGCGCTGACCGACGGGGAGTCCGTCGCCGCCCTCATGCACGCCGCCGTGGCCCTGGGCCGCCTCACCTGACACCCGCCGCCGACGCGCGGTGCACGAGGGTCCAGCGCCAGAACAGCCGGCGGCGGACCCGTGCACCGGGCAGGACCCGCGCGACGCACTCCCGCACCTCCGCGGGCGTCGCCTCGCGGCAGGACCCGACGACGACGAGCGTCCCGCCCGGCGCCAGCGCGTCGCGCCACCGGGCGTACCGGTCGTTGTGGCTCCAGGGGTGGGCGGCGTTCCAGCGGTCGAGGGCGTCCGCCACGGCTGGGTGCACCCCGTCACCCTGCCAGGAGACGGCCCGCGCCGTGGCCCCATCGGCCCCGTGCACGCAGGTGTGCATCTGTGCGCACAGACGCAGGTGTGGCACCATGACGCGTGCTCCTCGTCCTGCGCGACCGCGCGTACCGCCGCCTGTTCACCGCCCAGGTCGTGTCCCTGACGGGGACGGGGCTCGCCACGGTGGCGCTGGGGCTGCTGGCGTACGACCTGGCCGGGGCACGGGCCGGCGTCGTGCTGGGGACCGTGTTCGCGCTGAAGATGCTGGCGTACGTGGCCCTGGCGCCCGTCGCCGCGGCCGTGGTGCACCGGCTGCCGTCGCGGGCGGTCCTCGTCGGAGCCGACGTGGTGCGTGTGGTCGTGGTGCTCGGCCTGCCCGTCGTGACGTCCGTGGCCCAGGTGTACGCGCTCGTGCTGGTGCTGCAGGCGGCGTCGGCGGTGCACACGCCGGCGTACCAGGCCGTCGTCCCCCGCCTCGTGGCCGACGAGCGCCGGTACACGCAGGCGCTGTCGCTGTCGCGGCTCGCGGAGGACCTCGAGATGCTGCTCTCGCCCGTGCTGGCCGCGGCGCTCCTGCTGGTGCTGCCCGGTCAGCAGCTGTTCCTCGGGACCGCGGCGGGCTTCGCCGTGTCGGCGGCCCTGGTCGCCCGCACCGCGGTCCCGGCCGGCGCCGCGCCCGCGCCGGAGGACGCGGGCCTGCCGTTCGGCGCGCGGGTGCGGCGGGGCGCCGTGCTGATGGTCCGCACACCGAGCCTGCGGGCGGTGCTCGCGCTCGACCTCTCGGTGGCGTCCGCCGGTGCGTTCGCCCTGGTGCAGTACGTGGCGGTGGCGCGCGAGGCGTACGGCGGCGGCGAGCGCACCGCCGCGCTCCTGCTGGCGGCGCTCGGCGCGGGCTCGCTCCTCGTGGCCGTCCTGCTCCCTCGTGTGCTGGAGCGCCGGCCCGAACGTGCGGTCGTGCTCGGCGGACTCGCGGCTCTGACCCTGGGGACGGCCGCGGTCGCCGGCGGGCTCGCCGTGCGCGGCACCGCGGGGCTGCTGCTCGTGGGCGCGCTGTTCGCGCTCGTCGGTGCCGGGTGGGCCGCTGCCGAGACGCCGGTGGGTCGCGTCATCGCGCGCAGCGTCAGGCCGGCCGACCAGCCGGCGGTGTTCGCCGCGCAGTTCTCGCTGTCGCACGCCTGCTGGCTCGTGACCTACCCGCTGGCCGGGGTGCTGGGGGCCCTCGGGCTGGGTCGCGCCGCACTGGTGCTCGCGAGCCTGGCGGCGGTGGCCGCCGCCGTCACCGCGGCGCTCTGGCCGCGTCCCGCGCCCGTCGCCGCGGGGGTGGCAGGCTGAGCAGGTGACCAGCGAGACCGACGTGGCGGCTCAGACGGGTGCAGCCCTCGTGCCCGCCGCCGACCTGGAGGCCGCCGTCGACGTCCTGCGGCTGCTCGCGGACCCGACCCGCCTGCGCATCCTGCTGCTGCTGGACGATCGCGAGCTCTCGGTCGGCACCCTCGCGGAGATGCTCGGACGGCCCGCTCCGGCCGTGTCGCAGCACCTCGCCCGGTTGCGGGCCGGCCGGCTCGTGCAGACCCGGCGCGACGGTGTCACGGTCCACTACCGCCAGGCGAACGAGCACGTGGCCGCGCTGGTGCGCCACGTGCTGCACCAGGCCGAGCACGTGCGCTACGAGGAGCCGCCGCACCACCGCCCGTGACCTGCGGTGCTGTCGGAACGGTGCCGGCCCGTGACACAGTGGGTGGACGTGCGGGGCGTCGCCGCACCGGGTCGAGGATCCACCCATGGCGTGCACGACTCCGCCGAGGTCAGCAGCGGGGACCATCAGGGCCGGGGGGAACCCATGCGGAGCACCATCACCACCGAGCGCACCGACGGCGTGACGACCGTCAGACTCGTCGGCGAGATCGACCTGTCGCTCCGGGCGCAGGCCACCGCCGCGGTGGACGCCGTCCGGGCGGCCGCGCAGCCGGTCGTCCTCGACCTGGCGGGCGTGACCTTCATCGACTCGTCGGGTGTGTCGTTCCTGCTGCAGTGCCGCAAGGCGTGCGCGCGCGACGACCTGCCGTTCCGGGTCCAGGACGTGCCGCCGCGTGCGCGCCGGGTCCTCGAGGTCCTCGGGCTCGTCGACGTCCTCGCGGTGGGCTGAGCGCGCAGCCCCTCACCGGCCGGGCGTGTTCGGCACCACCCGGGCGTAGCGCCGCGGGCGCGCGGGGTCGGTGCCGGTGAACCACTCGCCGTGCACCTGCATGCCCACCGAGTCCAGGTGCACGTCCACGCCGAGGTGACCCGACGGGTCCTGGCCGGGCGGCAGGCGCAGGTGCTCGCGGGCCAGCGGGCGGCCCGCGATGTCCGCGAGGCTCAGCGCCCACCGCAGGCGGGTGCCGTCCGGCTCGCCGTCGTGCAGCACGACGATCTGGGCCTGCCGACGGCGGGACGCGTCGAGCTCGCGGAACCGGGGCAGCGCGACGTCGTCGGCGCTGTCGGGGGAGGGGCGCATGCTCCACTGTGCTGCCGGGCACCCCGGGAGCGCCCGCCCGGCGGCGGGTGAACCGGCTGCGGCCCGGACGCGGACGGGTCGCCCGGTCAGGACGCGAGCGCCTGGGACGACCCGCCGTCCGGGGCGCTGACCTCGGCCCACAGCGTGTCGAGGGAGAGGTCGATGGCCGCCGCGATCGCGGCGATCGTCGGGAACGCGGGCGTGGCGACCCGGCCGGACTCGATCTTGCGCAGGGTCTCGGGCGACACGCCGGCGTCGAGCGCGGTGCGGGCCATCGACCGGTCGCCGCGCGCGCGTCGCAGCACGGCGCCGAGCCGGCGCCCGCGCTCGACCTCGGCGGCGGTGAGGGGCAGACGGACCATGCGAGCGATCCTAGGGCGGCCCCGGGTGGCGGGACAGCCTGCGCGGGTCGGGTGGCGCGGCGGGATAGTCTGACCGGGATAGTTGTCCCACCCGCCGCCGGCCGGCGGCCGCACCGGAGGTCAGCCGTGATCGAGATCCTCAGCCCCGACGAGCTGCGGCGGGCCCGCGACACCGGGGCGCTCGTCCACCGGATCCTGCGGACCCTCCGCGACCGCACGCGCCCCGGCACCGACCTGCTCGAGATCGACCGCTGGGCACGGCAGATGATCGAGGAGGCCGGCGCCGTCTCCTGCTACGTCGACTACGCGCCGTCGTTCGGGCGCGGGCCGTTCGGGCACTACATCTGCACGTCGGTGAACGACGCCGTCCTGCACGGCCTGCCGCACGCCCGCACGCTGGTGGCGGGCGACCTGCTGACCCTCGACCTCGCGGTGTCCCTGCGGGGCGTCGTCGCCGACTCCGCCATCAGCTTCGTCGTCGGGGGGACGCGCCCGCCGGAGGCCGTCGCCCTCATCGACACCACCGAGCGCGCGCTCGCCGCGGCGATCGCGACCGCGGGTCCCGGCGTGCACCTGGGTGACGTCTCGGCAGCCATCGGGGACGTCCTCGAGGGCGCCGGCTACTCGGTCAACACGGAGTTCGGCGGGCACGGGGTCGGGTCGACCATGCACCAGGACCCGCACGTGTCGAACACCGGCCGGCCCGGGCGGGGCTACCGGCTGCGACCCGGGTTGCTGCTCGCGATCGAGCCGTGGGTCATGGCCGACACCGCCGAGCTCGTGACCGACGCGGACGGCTGGACGCTGCGCAGCGCGACCGGCTGCCTGACTGCCCACAGCGAGCACACCGTCGCGATCACGGAGGACGGGGTGGAGGTCCTGACCTGAGGCGTCCGTGCCGGTGAGCGGGCGGCAGGGCAGGATGGCCCGATGGATCGTGCGACCACGCTGACCCACGTCGACCACGAGCGGGCCGCCCTGGCGGACCAGCTCCGGACCCTCCACGACGACGACTGGCGGACCCCGTCGCTGTGCGACGGTCTCTCGGTGCGCGAGGTGCTCGCGCACCTGACGGTGAGCGGGGCGGTGTCGCCGCTGCGCTGGTTCCTGGGGGTGCTGCGGGCCCGCTTCGACTTCGACCGCCAGGTCGACGACCGGCTGCGCGAGCAGCTCGGCGCGGACCCGCAGGAGACCCTCGCCCGGTTCCGCGCCACCATCGGCAGCCGCACCTCCCCGCCGCTGCCCGCGCCCGCCCTGCTGGGCGAGCTCGTCGTGCACGGGACCGACATCCGGCACCCGCTCGGCCTGACGCGGGACCACCCGCACGAGGTGCTTGACCTGCTGCTGCGCTACTACGCCGGCACCGACCAGGTCGTCGTGGCGCGGTCCCGGGTGACCGGGCTGCGCCTCGAGGCCACCGACACGGGGACGACGGCGGGCGAGGGGGAGGTGGTGCGCGGACCCGCCCTCTCGCTGATCATGGCGATGACGGGCCGTGCGGCGGCCTGCGCCGACCTCACGGGTCCGGGGGCGGCGGTCCTCGCCGGGCGATGCGCGTGAGCGCGGGTCAGACCGGAGCGTGCGGGCCCCGGACCACGCGGTACCGCTCGTAGACGACGCGGCCCGCGAACGTCCGCGTCTCCACCAGGTCCAGGGGCACCGGCTCGGGCACCGGTGGCAGCAGGGGCGTGCCGCCGCCGAGGACGACGGGGTTGCGGAACATCCGGACCTCGTCGAGCAGGCCGAGCCCGAGCGCCTGGTGGACCAGGTCGGCGCCGCCGATGGACACGTCCCGGTCGGTGCCCGCGAGCGCGCCCGCGACCACCTCCTCGAGGGAGCCGGACGCGAGCCGGGCGTTGCCCTCGACCCGGTCGAGCGTGCGGCTGAGGACGATCTTCGGCAGCGCGCACCAGACGTCGGCGAACGCGGCGGACGCCTCCGCGCGGCGCAGCTCCGGGTCGGTCTCCCAGACGAGCATCGTCTCGTACAGCCGGCGCCCGCAGATGTACGCCCCCAGCTCGCCGACCTGCGCCAGGGTGAACGCGAACTGCTCGTCGCTGGGCGTGCCCCAGCCGAGCCGGCCGGCCCGGTCGGACACGTAGCCGTCGACGGAGACGCTCATCGAGCAGAGCAGCATCGTCCGAGCGTAGGGCCGGGCGTCGAGGACGTCGACGCCGGCACGGGCGCCCGCCTCACCGCGGTGCGGCGCGGGGGACCGGTGGGGGCGTGCCACCCGGTCCGGCGTGCGTGAGCGCGTCGACCCCGAGCATCGCGAGCAGCGTCGCCACGTCGGCGGGGACGTCCTCCAGGGTGCACCGCTGGCCGGTCTGGCCGCAGGCGCGCAGGCACTGGATGAGGAACGCCAGGCCCGTCGAGTCGATGAACGTCACCCCGCCCAGGTCGAGCACGACCGGTCCGCCGGCGATCAGCGCCGCGGCGAGCGCGTGCCCCGCATCCGCGCGGAGGGACGCGTCGACCTCGCCGTGCAGGCGGATGACGGTCGAGCCGCCGTCGGTGCGGGCGCTGATCCCGCCGGGACGATCCTGCATCGCACCGACCTCCCGGGCGGTCGCGGTTCCCGTCCCCGTCCCGAACGGTGGCGTCGGGCCGCGCGCCGGGGCAGCGTGGCTGCGGTGGCGGCTCGACTCGCGACGAGTCTGCCACCGGGCAGGGGCCACCGCCCGACGAGCGCGCGTCCCGGGCGGCCGTCGGTCCGGGGCGCGGGCGCGTGTTCCCGGGACGGCCGGGCGAGGCTCAGGCGGTGACCCGCCCCGACGCGACGACGGCCCGGGCCGGCAGGTGCAGCAGGCCGTCGCGTCCGGTGTACCCGGCGGCGAGGTCGACGAACGCCCGGCGCACCGCCTCGCGGCCCGCGCCGTCCTGGCGCCGGTAGGCGGCGCCGATGCTCGCCACGCCGCGGGTGACGGCGCTCCACCACAGGTCGGGCGGCGCGACGTGCACGAAGCCGACCTCCCGGGCCCGGACCTGCTCGAGCCCCGACGCGGTCAGCAGGGCTCCCAGGCCGTCGGGTGTGCGCGCGAAGTCCCGGCCTTCCGGCAGGGCGGTCGCGGCCGGCGCGACGCCGGCGCGGTCGAGCACGTCTGCCCAGAGCTGCTGCGCCGGTCCCGGCGGCGCGGGCCAGACCGACACGGCGACCCGGCCGGCGGGCCGGGCGGCACCGGCGAGCGCCGCCGCTGCCGCGGGCGGGTCGCCCACGTGGTTGAGCACGAAGTTCGCGGTGACGACGTCGAACCCGGAGCCGACCGCGGACGGGAGGCGGGGGAGCGCCCCGACCAGGAACCGGGCGCCGGGCACCGCGGCCCGTGCGAGCGCGACCATCTCCGGGTCCGGGTCGACGCCCGTGACCGCGCACCCGCGGTCCGCCGCCGCACGGGCGACCGGTTCCGGGCCGGTGCCGACGTCGAGCAGCGCCTCGCCGGGCCGGACCGCCGCGTCGTCGAGGAGCGCCGGCACCGCGCGGGCGCAGAGGCGGCGAAGGTCTCCGCGTACGCAGCCGCCGTCCCGGCCCAGGCGGCGCGCTTCGCCGCGTCGTGCGCGGCGGCGGTGCGCCCGCCGGGTCCCGGGGTCGGGGCGGGACCTGAGGGCACACCGGAAGCATGCTCCCCGGCTCCCGCGGTCGCCGGGACGATCGTCCCCGCCGGCGTGACCGGCCGGTGGCGGGCGGGCGTCGCGCGGGCCGGGGTGCTCACACGAGGTGCTGCACGATCTCCCGTCGGTCGCCGTCCACGACCACGGTCGCGAGCGCGCCGTTCACCAGGGGCAGGTGGGGCGGCACGTGCCCTTCTCCACGTCGAGCACGATCGGCACGTCGAGCCGCCCGAGGGCGTCGAGCACCGCCTCGCGCTGGGTGAGGCGGGGGTGGTCGGGTGCGCGGGTGCGCCCGACGAGGACGGCGTTCGCGTGGTCGAACCACCCGGCGAGGCGCATCCCGTGCAGGGCGCGGCACACGGCTGCGGCGTCCTCGGCCGCCGCCTCGACGTAGACGACGAGCCCGTCGTCGGCGTGCGCGCGCCCGAACGCGGCGACGTCGCCGTACGGCGTGCCGGCGAGGGCGGTCATCGTCTCGATGCAGCCGCCGACGAGTCGGCCCGTCGCGTGCAGGGTGCCGCCGGACGCCAGGTCCCAGTGCCCGTGCCCGACGGGCTTCCACCGGTGGCGCGGCTGTCCTCGGCGAACGTCCACCAGTCCGCGACCAGTCCGGAGTCCCGCTGCCGGTGGGGTCCGGCGCCGGACGCGATGTCGAGCCAGCTCAGCAGGCCGGGGGGAGTCTCGTACGGGGTGTCCGCGAGGTTGTCGCCGTGCAGCGTGGCCCAGCCGAGCCGCGTCGTCAGGGGCACCAGCAGCGTCGACAGGTCGGAGTACCCGACCAGCCAGGTCGGCTCCGCCGCGGCGAGCGCGTCCCAGTCCAGGAGGTCCACGAGGTCGATCGCGGTCTCGCCGCACCACGGCGGGACGACGCAGCGGATCGCCGGGTCGGTCAGCATCGAGGTCAGCTCCGCGGCGCGCCGCGACGCGGGCCCGGCGGTGATGCCCGAGCCGTCCATGACCTCGCCCACGACGACGTCGTAGCCCGCGGCGCGCAGGTGCTCGACAGCGACGTCGATGCGGGCGGTCTCACCGGGCTGGACGCCGGCCGACGGGGACGTGACGCCGATGCGGTCGCCGGGCCAGAGCGGGGCGGGGAACCGGATCATGCACCGCATCGTGCCAGCCGCCCGGCCCCCGGGTACGGGCGACGACCCGCGCCGGGGTGCCCGGCCCGTTTCCGCCCGCGACGTCGGCGAGCGCGCTACGGTCGTGAGGTCATGGAACGGACGAAGAAGCCCTGGTGGCGGATGACCCGCACCCCGACGAGCGGGTTCGTGCTCGCGGGCGTGTTCACGGTCATGGCGCTCCTCCGGTGGTTCAGCTGGGCACCCGGGGATCAGCGTGAGCTGACGCTCGCCTGCCTGTTCACGGTCACCGCGGCGGCGTACCTGGCCAGCGCCACGGCGATGCTGCGCCGTGAGCGCGCGGCCGGCCGGACGCGGCGGGCCTGAGCGGGCCACGCGCGCCGACGCCGGCGTCACCCGGGCGGGTCAGGACGGGGTTGAGCGCGGCCGGCGCCGCGGGGCTCACGCGCGGTCGTGCAGCGTGACGTGGTAGCCGTCGGGGTCGGAGAAGGTGAACGTGCGGCCGAACGGCCCGTCCACCGGGGCGGAGACGATGGTGCGGCCGTCCGCCACGAGGGCGTCGTGGATCGCCTGCACGTCGGTGGCGTGCAGCCAGAGGGCCACGCCGAGACCGGGACGGGGGAGCGGGGCGAGGTCGGTCCCGGGGAGCAGGTCGCGGAGCGCGAACGCAGGCTCGGTGGTGAACACCACGGCGTGCGGCGGCCCCGCGGGCGAGCGCACCAGACCGAGGTAGTGCTCGTAGAACGCCTGCGAGGCCGCGAGGTCGCGGACCTGGAGGGAGATGAAGTCGGGGCCGGTGACGGGCATGCGTGCTCCTCGAGTGGATGTCAGTAGACCTGACACGCAACCTATGTCAGGATGTTGACATGACGCAAGAGGCAGCCGGGATCGACCTCGAGACCTCCCTGGGCTACCTGCTGAAGGAGGCCTCCAGCGCCCTGCGCGCCGCCATGGAGGAGGCCCTGCGGCCGCTGGGGCTGACCGTGACCCAGTACTCGTGCCTGGAGCTGCTGGCGCAGCGACCCGGGCTGTCGGCGTCCGACCTGGCCCGCGGCGCGTTCGTCACGCGGCAGTCGATGAATGTCGTGCTCCAGGGGCTCGACCAGGACGGCCTCGTCACGCGGTCCGCCGAGCCGGCCGTCGGCAAGACGCTGCCCACGCGCCTGACGTCGCGCGGCCGCGAGACGCTCGACCGTGCGACGGCGGCCGTCCGCGGCGTCGAGGTGCGGATGCTCGACGGGATGCCCGACGACGAGCAGGCCGAGGCGCTGCGGCTGCTGCGGAGCATGCTCCGGTCGCTCCGGGACGCCGGGGCTTGATCGTGAGCGCGCTCCAGGTCTCAGGATGGCGCGCATGACACAGGACACGGCAACCGCCCGGCTCGTGCTCGGGACGATGGACTACGGCACGGTCGTCGACCGTGGACGGGCGTTCGCGCTCATGGACCGGTTCGTGGAGGCGGGCGGGGTGTGGCTCGACACCGCCGACTGCTACTCGTTCTGGACGGACCCCTCCGGCGTCGGCGGCGCCAGCGAGCGGCTGATCGGCGAGTGGCTCCGCGCCCGGCCCGGCGTGCGGGACGAGGTCAGGATCGCGACGAAGGTCCGACAGAACCCCCTGGTCCCGCACCGGTGGCCGGAGTCCGCCGAGGGGCTCTCGCGCGACGCGGTCCTCGCCGGCGTCTCCGGCAGCCTGGAGCGGCTGGGGGTCGACTCGGTCGACCTGCTGTGGGCGCACGCGGAGGACCGCGGCGTCCCGCTGGCGGAGACCGTGACGGCGTTCGGCGAGCTCGTCGACCGCGGCGTGGCGTCCCGCGTCGGTGCGGCCAACCACCCGGCCTGGCGCGTGGAGCAGGCGCGCACGATCGCGCGGTCGACCGGGGTGGTGCCGTGGACGGCGCTCCAGCTGCGGCACTCGCTGGTGCTGCCGCGACCCGAGGCGGTGCTGCCGAACGCGGGCCACCGGCACCTCACGCCGGACGACGCCGACTACGCGCGCACCGAGGGGCTCGACGTCTGGGTGTACACGCCGCTGCTCCACGGAGGGTACGTCCGCGCCGACAAGCCGTTCCCCGACGCCTACGATCACCCCGGCACCACCCGGGTGCTCCGGGAGCTCGACGACGTGGCGGCGCAGACCGGCGCCACGCGCAACCAGGTCGTGCTCGCCTGGCTGCTCCACCAGGGCATGAACCCGATCATCGGCGTCAGCGCCGTGGCGCAGCTCGACGAGGCGCTCGAGGCCACCCAGGTGACGCTGCAGGACGAGCACGTGCAGCGGTTCGCCGCGGCACGCTGACCCGAGGACCCCGACGACCCCGAGCGCGAGGAGAGGCGATGACGACGACGTGGGCACCGGCGGATGCCGCCGCCAGGACCGGGCTGTCCCTGGACACGCTGCGCTACTACGAGCGCGAGGGGCTGATCGGGCCCGTGTCCCGGACGCTCGGCGGGCACCGCGCGTACACGGACGACGACCTGTTCTGGATCGGCCTGATCAGCTGCCTCCGGGACGCCGGGCTGGGCATCGCCGACCTGCGGGAGTTCACCGCCTTGCTCCGTGAGGGCGGCAGCGGCGACAGGGTCGCGTTCCTCACCGAGCACCGGGCCGAGCTCCAGCGACGCGCGGGCCAGCTGCAGAAGGCGATCGGTGTGCTGGACGAGAAGATCGCGTACTACGCGGGCGTGACCCCGGACGCGTGAGATCTGGGTCGGTGAGCGCCGAGCGGCGGACCGTCGCGCCCCGTGCGACTGGTACAGAGACGTATCGACGTGAGACGAGTCGGCCTGAAGTCGAGGCCGGTCGGTGCGGGCAGCGTCGTGGATCAGGGGCGGGCTGCAACCAGCCGCCATCGAGGGCGGTGCGGACGCCGGGCGGTCGACCGGTTGCACGCCCGCGACTTGCGGCCTCTACTGTGAGAGGTGCCCGCGAAGTACAGCGGCTCCGCGAGCTTCTGCGGATGAGAGCCAGACGATGACGGTGAACGACCCCCCGTGGGACCGCATCGACCTCGAAGAGGCCGCGCGCCTCGGTCTCGCAGAGGCCGACACCCCGGGCGTCGTGGCGCGCGCCCGAACCGCAGACGGGTCCAGCTCGATCACCCTGACCACCGACGCGCAAACCGGCTGGCACGCGCTCGTGCTGAGCGACCTGAGCGCCGCGAGTGTAACCGTCGCGGCGCTACTCGATCCCGACGAGGCGCGTGTGCGTCTGAGCGGGTCGATCGCGCCACGCCCGAGCGAAGGGCCGCGAGTTCACTACGCGGTCGCGCGGACCACTGAGCACCTGGAGGTGAGGGTCGGCTCCGAGGACGGGCACTGGGAGGTGGGAGCAGCCAGCACGGTGTCAGGCTGGGCGCTGACATGCTTCAGAGCCGAGGAGTTCCTTGACCCGGTTCGCACGGAGATCTCCACGCCAGACGGCCGGTGGGAACCGTTCTCCGAGCACTGAGCCCTCGAGGGTCGGGCTCCACCCACGCGCCTCAACTCCAGACCGCTGGGCCGGGCTGAGACGAGCCGTCTCATCCAACTGCCAGACGTCCTACCCGATGTGCCGATAATGGACGTAGTAGTGCGCGCTGAGCGCACCTCGGGTACGGTGGTCACAAGTCCCCCTAGGGAAGGTTTGGATACCTGGGGCGGGCTAGACGCCCCGAGTGTCCGTTGGCGCGGCCTCGGGGCGCAGCACTGTCTGCGCCGAGTAACGACGGTTACGTCAGGCGGGCAGCAGGGCGGCCTCGACGGACTTGACCGTCAGCCGCAGGTTCCCGCCGGCCGAGCGCGCCTCGCAGTTGAGCCGCACGAGCTCGTCACGCTTCGGCAGGGGGATGCTCCCGTCCGTCGGGAACCGCACGTCCACCGCGTCGTACGCCGGCGTCAGCACGCGGGCCTCGATGTAGTCCCACACGATGGCCGGGGCGCTCGGGTTCTCCGGGTTCGCCATCGACCCGTTCTTCCGCTCGGACTTGACGATGTTGCCCTCGACGAACACGTCAGCGTTGCGCTGAGCCATGGCACACCTCACCTGATTGTTTGGAGCCCCGTTGGCGCGGGACCGGATGAGAGATGCCTACACCCAGACGCACGCCGCGACCCAGTACGCCACGCAGGCGCCACCCGAAAGGGCTAACAACCACAGGGCGAACCGGACACGCCGACGGCGACGAGCACGAACACCGACCTCGTGCAGCACCTCATCCGCGCCACGTCGTGCACGACGAGTCTCCGGCGGTGCCGGGGCACGCGTCGCCGGCGACGCATCCCGACGCTCGACACCGGCGTAGCGGTCAGCCAGCCACGGATCCATAGCCCCCACGTACAGCAGATCGGCAACCGGGGGAGCGCCCTTGAGCCTGACGCGACACCTGCCGATCCTGTACCGCATGCCAGCCGCACCACGACGCTCCCCACACGACGGCCTCACCGCGTCCGAGGGCGAAGAACTGGTCGAAGCCGCACGCCGACCCGACCGCCTCGCCCTCGAACCGATCGACCGCTACCGCGAGGTGGCCGCGGAGTACGCCGAACGCACGGTGCGCGCCCTCACTGGCAACGACCTGCGCGAGGCCCTCCGTGCAGCGACCATCTCCGACGCCGCCAGCCGCACCGTCGAGTCCGAGCTCCGGTTCCGTGAGCGCTCACGTGAACTGCGCGAACGCTGGGAGCAGGACCGCCAGGCATCGGCGGCCGGCCGACCCCGGGGCCTCGCCATCGCCCGCTGAACCGCGCTGCAACCCCGGTTCCCCGGCCGCGTGGAGATGTGGCACAGAGAACGAGCCCGGCCCGGGCCCGGCCGGCGCGAGCGCCGTCCACAACCACCCGCGGGGGTGCGTGGGGCCGCTGATCTGGGCGGAGGAAGGTATACCCCTCCGCTCCGTGCCTCAAGGGCCGATCACCCCGCGTAGCCGGCCGGGGACGGTGCTCCGCACCAAGAACCAAGACCCAGGCCGTTCGGCCCTTGACCCACTCCACTCCGGGGGTATGGGGCTCCGCTAACAGATCGACGGCACGGACCGACCGGGCCGGATCGAAGCGGAGGACGCCGTGAGCATCTACACCACCCAGAACGTCAGCAACGGGGCGAACGCGCTGGTCAGCGCCATGACCATCGCCCGCGGGTCCCTCGCCGAAGTGCTGTACGCGCACGTCGCACAGAACGCGGCCGTCCTCACCGTCGCCACGGTGGAGCAGGCACGAGACCTCGCCTGGCACTTCGCCGCCACCTACTCGGTCCGCGTGGCCAAGTACGCGTACGTCGCAACCCCGCGCGAGCCCAGGGCCACGCCCATCCACATCCAGGCCGACGGCCGGCCCGAGCTGCCGGCCCTGTGACAAGGCGCGTTGTCACATGCCTGTGAATCAGGAGCCCTGGGTCAGCGACGTCGACTGCTTCATCGATCGGTGGTCCCGCTCACCATCGTTCAACCGAGCGCGGCCGTCGGCCTCGTACGCGACTGTGGCGGAGAACAGCCTCGCGACAGCGAGGCTCTCGTTCACTAGGCCCACTGACACCGACATGCGCCTGCAGCAGCTCGCGGTCGCGCGAACCGGCACGGAGGCCGCTGTTCGAGCCGCTGTCACCGAGTTTCGCGCCGCCGGCGCCTCGTGGACCGACGTCGCCGCGTGTCTCGGGGTCACTCGGCAGGCAGCCCGGCAGCGCTACGCGTGACAACCCGCGTTGTCACGAGCGCATCACCGCGAGGGCACGCCCGATGTCGTACGCCAGCGCGATGGCGTCGTTGACGACGACCGTCCCGCCGCCGAGCGACGTCGTGCCGGCGGCACCGAGGTTGCGGAGCCTGTAGCGCTTGCGCGGGGCGGGCGCCTCGCCCATGCGAGCCCAGTACCCGGCGCGGCGCTGCGCGGCCTGGTCGAGCCGCCACGCGCGGGCGCGGTGGACGTGGCGGAGCATCCGCCGCACGGCGTACCACTCGCGCTGGCTCAGGTCGACCTCCACGGTGCCGCGCTTGAGCCCCCAGTAGCCCCAGAACCGCCCGGGCCCGGCGCCGTCAGCGCGCCAGAGCGCGGGCACGATGTGCTGGTACTCCTTGCCGTCCGCGTGCTTCGAGCTGTGCCCGAGGAAGTACGTGCTGATCCGGCGCGGGTCGCTGAACCGCTGGCCGGACATCTTGACCGTGGTCCCGCCGGCCAGGTTCCGGGCGAACTCGGTGTCGCGGTCCGTGCAGCTGCAGGAGGTCAGCCCGTCGTCGTGGACGGGGACCCGCTTGTCGAGCCCGTGCAGCCCGTGGCAACGCGTGTTGTCGGCCCCGACGCACTCCGCCCAGGTCCGCGACAGCCACTCCTCATACCGCTCGCCGTCGACCAGCGCCGGCACCCGCATCAGTGCGTGCCAATGCGCGGCCCCGCGACGCTGGAACTCCAACTTCCACAGGCACCGGACGTCCAGGCCGGCGCGGGTCATCCGGGACCGCAGACGCTCAATCATGCGCTTGAAGTGCCGGCCGGTCGGGGCGACCTCTTGCCACTGACCGGGCAGCGTCAGAGTCACCATCGCAAGGTCGCCGCTGTCGGGGGTCCACCCGGACAGGTCGAGCTGCGGCACCGTGGTGAACATCCGCGCGCGGCTACGGCCGGACCACTCCGCGATCACCCGGCCGGGGCGCGGGGTGATCCAACCCTGGTCAACGGGACCGCCAGCGAACAGCGCGTCGGGCGTCATGTGCACCAGGTCGACCTGGCCGGCGTCGTCGCCGTGCTCCGGGTCATACAGGCTCAGCACCGTCGCGCGGGGGTCGGTGCGCTCCCGCTCGGCGCGAGCCTCAGCGCGCACGGCATCGAACGTGCGCAGGCCGATGGTGCCGGGGGAGACCGAGAGCCGGAACGTCCTGCCTTCGCCCAGCCCGAGGCCGGCGGACGCCGACAGCAGCGGGGCGCCGCCGACCATGTACCGCTCACGCACGTAGCGGCCATCGGCCCCGACCACGGGGGCCCCTGTGGCGTCGTACACGTACGCGTCGCGCCACACGGCGCCGTCGTTGACGTCCAGGACGTCCTGGGCCACCACGGGCCCGTACGCGGCCCCCAGGGACCGTGCAGCCGCCTCCGCGTCGTCGCGGGACGGGAACGAGTGCGGAACCAGCCCCGCCGTCAGCCGATCGAACTCGACTTCGGGTGCGACGGGGCCGGTCCGCTCCAGCAGAGCAGACAACCGCGATCCTGACGTTTGGCCCCCGTTGGCGCGGGGGAGGGGTGAACAGGACGGTGAGCGGGTCTACCCGGCTGGCGCCCGTGGTCGGTTCACGCGGCACCGCCAGCAGCGGCCGCGTCGACCAGACGCTTGCGCGACCCGGACGGCGTGACGATCTCCACGACGCCCGGCGGGAGTCGGTCCGGGTCGCTGGGGCACGTGCACGCCGGAGCAGAGCGCCGGCCACCGCACGAGAAGCACATGCCACCCTCAGCGGCAGCGCCGAGCTGCGTCACCGCAGCGGCCGTGTCGTACGCGCGCTCCGCGATGTGACCGGGACGCCAGAACGACTGCCGGGCGACCGGGACCAGGCGCTCACGCTTCCCGACCGTGAACCGGTCGAACTCCGAGGCGTCGAACATCGTCCAGCGGAAGAGCCGAGCCTGCGCCCACACCCCACGCCGCTCGACAGCGAACCGGCCCCGGCACAGCACGACGCCGCGCGTCACCGACCGGATGCGCAGGTCGGCGTTGCCGTAGTCCGGCGTGGTCCACAGCAGCCGGGCGTCCCGGCGCCGAAGCTGCTGCACCAGGTTCTCGACCTGCACCGGCAGGCTCATGCTCGACCGCGACGACGCGACGCCCGTGACCTCATCCATGAGCACGTCCGTGTGCTCGACACCGAGGAGCTGCACGAACGAGCGCAGCCGGTCGTAGTACGGCGACGGGTTCCGCAGCGAGAACGGGGGAGCCGTCACGTCCCGCAACTCGACGGTGGAGAGCACCCGCCGCATGCCGGTGGTCGTGCCGCCCTCTGCCAGGACCGTGACGCGGCGGCCGTCGTCGGTGTTCTCCCACTCGGTCTCGCAGTCGCAGACCGCGGTGGGCTCCGTCGAGAGCATGACCCGGGACGTGCACGACGCGGAGTGCGTGTGCAGGTGGTCCGGGTTCTCGCACGTCCAGCGCGACCCGCGCAGCGTCGGCAGCACCGCGTACACCGCGGCGAGCGTCTTGCCGCCGCCGTTGCCGCCCACGAACGCGCAGATCGGCGTGTTCGCGATCACGCCGGCGGCCGTCATGCTCTTCGTGCGGTCGACGCCGGCACGCCAGTACCGCCACCGGTCCCGCAGCCCCTCCGGGCGCACGCACGGGAACTCCGGGCCGGGCCGGCTCACAGCAGCTCGCCCGTCTCCGGGTCGCGCAGGCGCGACGGCAGCAGGGCCGAACTCTCCACCACCACGGGCTGCCCACCCCGGCGGACCGCGCGACGCCGGCGGGCGAAGCCGACGACGAGCCCGAGGGCCAGGCAGGCGAGGAACAGGAACACCACGGGGACCTCCTACGGCCAGATCAGGTTCCACACGGTCAGAAGCAGCCGGACGATCACGAAGACGACGACGGCGGACAGCAGCCCGAGCATCGCGACGGTCGGGCCCATGATCGGGACCAGCGAGTCGGCCTGACGCACGGCCTTCCACGCCACCTCGACCGGGCCGATGTTGAGCGCGTGCCCCTCCGGCAGGAGGTCCACGACCCACTGCACGGCCGCGAGGATCGGAGCGAGTAGCGCGTCTGTGATCACCGGTACCCCCTGTGCTGCTCGGTCTGGGGCGCGCGGTCGCGCGACGCTGCGCGCCGTGCGGCCGCGTGCCGCTGAACGGGGGCGCTCACGCGGTCCCCGTGGATCCCGGTGCGTACGTCTTCCACGCCCACCAGGCGAGGGGAGCGATGACCGTGAACCACACGACGACCGTGAACAGAGGCCGGTAGTCACGCAGCAGCCGGGACACCGGGTCGGACCAGGTGCAGGAGTCCAGCAGCGGCTGATCGTGACCGATCACGAACGCGATCGGCAGGGACAGCACCAGGCACTCACTGCCGGACGACGGCGGCGCCAGCGCCTGCGAGATCGACCCGAGCTCGGGAACCGGTGTCTTGGTCTGGAGCGCCTGCCCGATCTGCTCGACCTTGACCTGACTCTGCGTCGGCACGAAGGCGTCCTCGAGCGCGCACAGGGTGCTCTTGTAGTACCACCACGGGTTGAACGCGCTGGCCCACGAGAACGGCGGCGGGCAGTCCTCAGAGCCCGGGTCGCTACCCGGGTCCGTCCCGGGATCGGTGCCGGCGTCCGGGTCCACATTGCCCTCCGGGTCGGCGTAGTTCGCACCGCCGGTCTGGAACGTCGGGGCGTAGACCAGGCAGTCCTCAAGGGCGACGACCGAGCCCCCGTACGTGCACTCGTAGTTCTGCTCGCGCGCCGGGTCGGCGGCCCACGAGGCGCACAGGGTCGGGTTGGAGAAGCACGACACCCGAGCACCGGTGACCTGATCGATGCGCGACAGCAGCAGCGTGCAGCCACCACCCGCGCAGCTGCTGTTCGCCCACTCGACGTAGCCCGGATCGGCCGTCCAGTCGATCACCGTGACGGCATCGGTGAGGCCCTCCGTGATCTGCTGCACCAGCAGCGACGTCACCACGGCGCCCGGGTCGCACTGCGCCGAGGGGAAGCCGGGCCACTCCGGGTCCGACTCGCGGAACGGGGACGACTGCTGCGAACCGCCCGGCGTGCCGGCCGAGCACTGCCACGTGCTCTTCCACCACCGCTGCGGGTCAGGTTCGACGGCCGGCGGACGCTCTGGCGACGCCTCGGGGTACCAGCGCAGCGTACGCACCGGCTGATACGTCGCCTCACCCACGCTCTGACCACCAACGACCACCTCAGCCCGGACGAACAGCCAGTCCGACCCCACGGTCAACGTGCGCGAACGCTGCTGCGGCGCACCGGTGCACCCAGCAGATGGAGCCAGTGACGCGCTCGACAGCACGGTCGGGGCGACACCTGGATTCGTCCGCGGGACCCCGTAGACGAACAGCCCGCCCGGACCTTGGCCCCCGGTGGACGCGGCGACGTCGTGACAGATGCCCGAGGTGACCGCCGTGACGCTCACCGAGCCGCTCTCGTGCCACGAAGGTGCGGCGTCGACCTGCACGGTGACGGTCGCATCGGCCCAGTAGTCACCGGGGTACGTCGTCGTACCCACCAGAGTCACCGTCGCGTGATTCGCCGTCGCCCATCCCGGCGGATTCGCCAGGCCCGCCACGTCCGAGTTGACCACGTAGTCGACCGATGCAGCGGCGCCGCAGGTGCCGAACAGCGCCCCGAGGTCACACCAGAACGAGCCGGTCGTCGGAAGGCCGAGCGCCGTCGCAAGGCCCGTACCGATCTCGGTCCCGACAACGAAGCCCCCGACGGCCGCAGCGGCGGACCCGCCGAACCCACGCAGCCCGACCTTGCCGCCGCCGGCGCCCGTGGTAGCCGTGTTCCCGACGACCTTGTTCGGGTTGGCGTTCAGGTAGGAGTCCCACTGCCCAGGGTTCATGACGTTCGGCTGCGTCCCGACCGCCCCGGGGTTCCAGGTGATCGGCGGCGGCGCCTGGTACGCCATCGCAGCGGGAGCATGCGGGTCGAGCACGACGAGGCCCAGGCCGACGAGAACAGCGGCGACGACGGTCGAGATGCGTCGCAGGTGCACCAGCACGGTCAGGGTCCCTTCGCGGAGAGTGGTGGGGCGCTGCCCGGCGCGCCCCGTTCGGGAGGGCGCGCCGGGCAGCCGGCGGACAGGTGGCTCAGGAGCCGACCTGCTGCGACGCCTTCTTGGCGGCACGGTTGGCGATGAACACCGACCGCAGCACCCAGGCGAGGCCGAGGATCGCCGCGACGCCCGCGACGATCAGCGGCACCGCCGTCGAGAGCTCCGTCTGCCCCGCGTCGAAGACGGCGGAGACACCCGAGCCCGGGGCGGGCGGCTCGACGGCCAGGAGGATGGGGAGCATGGTTCTTCCTTCCAGTTGAAACGAACGGGGGAGCGGTCGCTCACCCGTGGGCGCCGCTCCACTCCCGCACCTTGTACAGGAGCGCCACGGCTGTACCGACCGCCACCGCGACGGCAGTTCCGGTGACCATCTGCGCGAACAACTCCGCGCCGGTCAGATCCACCGCGACGCCTTGCTAGCAGCGTCAGCGGCCCACACAACGGCCAGCGGGGCGACAAGGAAGGCGCCCACCGCCGCCACGAACTCCACGATCACGAGCCCGTCACCTCGTCAGCAGTCGCACCGCTGTGACCGCGCTCAGCAGCACCAGCACGACCCCGATCACCGCGAACCCCAGCGCGAGCTGCATCGCGTCCGCGGACAGCGACACCACGCACGGGACGTCCGGCGCACCGCAGCCCGTAGTAGCCGGCGTAGTAGCAGCCGGCTCCGAGGCAGGCAGAGAGGACGAGGGCACCGGCTCGGGGAGCGACGACGGCGAGGACGACGATGCCGAGGGCTCCGGAGACGGCTCCACGAGCGACAGGGGCACGGAGGCCGGCCCCCACGCTCCGGAGAGCCCGAGCGAGGCCGGCCACGTCACAGCACCCCCCGCAGGAACTCACCGCGCGCGGCCGGGCGGTCACGATCCGCCCACGCCATGAGCCCGACGGCGGCCGTGACAGCGACGACCTCCGCCAGGGAGACCAGCAGGAAACGGATCATCGTTCCACCTGCCGATCCGCCAGAGCGACGCTTACAGCCCATGCGTGCGGCTCAGCGATCAGCACACCGAGCCACGTCACGGCGTCACACAGCAGCGCGCGGTCCGGGCCGTCGACACCGGCCTCGCAGAACTCCACGAGCTGATCGAGCACGATCCGCCGCGCCATCCGCGCGCACAGCCGGACCGACTCCGGCGACGTCGAGTCAGCGCCGTGCAACTCGCGGATCGTCAGGAACGTCCGCACGGCGTGATCGGCGTACGCAGCGCCGGTGCCGTGAACCTCCACGAGCGAGCCGGGCTCGCGAAACCCCTGGTCAGCGGCCGCACTTGACAAGCCGATAATGGACGTTATGTCAGATCGTGGTCTGCGTATTGCACCTGATGCAACACGCGACCAGCGCCACCCTATCCACCTGCCGACAGGAAGATGTCGACGCCTACCTGCAGTCCGGTCCGAGCACCCGTCACGCGATCCGCACCTTCATGGTGTTCGCCCGACGCCACCGACTGAGTCCGCGACTGGAGGTCCCATATCGAACGCCGCGCTCACGGCCCGCCATCACCCAGGAGCAACGCACCGCCTGGATCGGCGAGATGCTCGTCGGGACCAGTGAGTCGCTGCCCTACCGCACCGCGGGGATGTTGTTGCTGCTGCTCGCGCAACCCCGAGTGAAGGTTGCCGCGCTGCGCGTCGACGCGGTGCGCGACTCCACCGCCGGCATGACCATCGATCTTGGCAGACCGCCCACTCCCCTGCCCGAACCGTTCGCCGGGCTAGTCCGGGCGCACCTCAACAGCCGACCCAACCTCGCCACCGGCAACGAGCAGAGCCCTTGGATGTTCCCGAGCACCAGCGCGGGCCGCTACCTGCACCCCCAGACGGTCATGATCCGCCTTCGAGACCTCGGCATCAACCTCCAAGGTGCCCGTAACCGAGCGCTCGACGAGTTGGTCACGGAGCTCCCGCCGTCCGTCGTCGCCGACGCTCTCGGGTACAGCCACGCAATCGCCTTCGCCCACCAACAAGCCGCCGGCGGCGCATGGGCCCGCTGCGTCGGCCGGCAAGCAGTCGCGCCGCGCGCGGCGCCGCCATACACGATCTGAGTTACTCGACGAGCGGCTCTTGCAGCCGCCGGCACAGCGGCTCATCGATCAACTCGTCGACCCACAGCAGCCCAACTTCCTGACGGTGCTCTCGTTCGTCGACACCGTGCCGGGCACGCCATTGAGTGAGCTGTGAGCACAACTGGTCCTCAGATAGCTCGCCGACCGCGTAACGCTCGCCGAGCTCGCGCACCGACGCTCCGTCGAACCCCGCCGGGAGCGCGATGCTGACCGCGTCGTCAGCCACCCAAGGGAGTTCCGCATCCGACTGAAGGTCGGCGTCCGGGACGAGTTCAGCGAGATCGGCTCCTACTTCGAGCGCCGCGACTACCGCACGCGCGTGGTCGAGCGCGGACAGGCGCCAGCGCAGGTGCGCCACCCGAACACGATGCAGCGCGACCTCGGTCGGATCCATGGGCACCGAGCGTCGCAGTACAGTCGGAACTAGGCAGCGCTGCCCCCTCCCCTGGCAAACGGGCGACAGGGGCGGCGGGGTCCCAGGCCAGGGCGCACCGCGCCCGCTGCTGCGGCGACCCCGGGGGCCGCTTCGGTCACCGGCCCAGCTTTCGGCACATCGGAGCCGGTTCAACGCCTAGTTCTGACTAATGCGGTTGAACTGTGCGCAAAGGCCCGAGCATCCTCCCTTGGACATATTTCGATCGGTCCGGCAGATGACTTCGCTGTCAACGCACATAGATCCCGCGCGCCCCACGCGCGAGACTTATGCCCCCGGACGCGCGGGGCGATTCACTCGGAAGCGCTCTTGCTCCAGATACTCGGACCACTCGACCCCGATGTGCAGCACAAGAAGCACGACCTCGTCGAGATAGCCGGCGATCTCGCGCGCCGTCCGACCTGCCTCCGAAAAGACTTGCGCTATATCTACGTTTCGGTGCGCAACATCATTGCGGATCTGCGTCAACTTCTTCAGGGCCGTTACCACCGAAGCGCGAGGAATAGGATCAGTGAGCCCAAGGACGCGCCACACGATCGCGATGTGACGCACCTGGATAGTTCGACCGTCCAATGGCGGCTGAGGGGAACTGCGCGTCTTCCCCGGTAGATTGACTCGCTCCAGCGATGCATCTAGCCCAGTTACCTCGAGCCGACCATTCCATATTGCCTCGTGATCCGAAGAGTACCGCATACTCTCAAACCTGGAGTTTGCGGCGAGCGTACGAAGGGATGGCGTCAAATCTTTGGTGAGTATGCTCGTCGAATTAACGTGAGCGCCAATCGCGATCATCATCTCGCGAAGCAGAGCCTCAAGTTCCGCCATCGTCGCCACGACGGCCGCGGCGCGCATTTCGCGACCTAGGAAACTCCGTTCGGGTATTCCGGACAGCTTGCCGTCCGCGAGATTGATCAGGTGACGCCGCCACTCCGAGATGCGGGCTGCTGCCTCGTCGGTGAAATGTAGGGCAGCCTCAGAGTCATGCTTCACCGGAGAAGATCGCCTTCGCCCTGTCGACGCGGCGTGAGAGCATCGCCCGAGTGTTCGTGCCGCCTGTGCTCGCAGCCACGAGCTCGGTGTCGTTGAGCCAGTCAATGGCCGGCACAACGGGGTCCGCTCCGGACTCGTAGATCCTAGCAATCCCGATCATGCAGGCCTCGAACTGGACCAGCGGGGTGACAGGGGTATTGCGTCGCAGAAATGGGCCACCTACAGCTTCCGCAAGAAATCGCGCCGACTTCTCGTATAGCTCCCGTTCTGCGATATAGTCGAACTTCGCGTCGGTCTTCGCTATGTACTCGTTCAGAAAGTGAGTGACCGCACCCCGGAACGACGGTTGGTCATTCTTGTAAGCGAAGAACTTCAGCACCTGCTCGGCGGCGGTTCCGTCCTGCTGATTGGCTTCCTGGAGTTTCAGCAGCGAAGCGAGGGCGGGGTTGGTCGACAGGTCCTCAACAAAGTCGATAAACTGCCCCTCATATACAGCCGATCTCACCTCTTGCGGTGTTAGTGAGATCGATCCAGTGTTCAGTCGTTCGAACAGGTCGAACCGCACGGCCTTGTCACTCTTGTCTGTCAGCGAGATGACCTGAAGTGGCTGCCGAGCAAAATAGCGCCTGATCCCAACGGGCAAGTCCGTGTAAACGGTTCCGTTGAGCTGAGAGAGTTTTTCAAGGTCCTTCAATCGCAACGCTTCTTCTCGGCCGACTCGCTTTCGCACTCCCACGTCTTCACTCAGAAAGAGGATAAGAGTCGAGATCCGCTGCACCCCATCCACCACCTCCCAATCGAAGTTGTCGTTTGTCGCAACAAAGATTGGAGGAATTGGCAATCCGAGAAAAACCGACTCCACAAACACCGAGGCTACGCGGCTCGGCCATCGGTACTTCCGCTGGTATGAAGGCGCGATATTGAGCTCGCCGTCTTCGTACATGCGCACCAACTCACGCACAGAAAAGTTGACGGTCGCCACGTCCACTTTCCTGCGCTCGATACCGAGTTGGTCTTCGAGTCCCTCAAATTCCTCGGATGCCATGCTGGAAGCGTACTGACTCACGCGGAGTCAGGCGGCCCGTCTCCGGTCTGACTGGTTAGCCGATCGCCCGAGTGATCGCGGCTCAGCTCCGAGGTCGAGGAGTTCCCAGCCAGGAGACTCGGGGCGTGGCGTCGACACGATGTGAGCCTCTCCGGCGGGGTGCGGTCCGCGAGCGGCACGGGCGTGGCGTTGACCGCAGCGGCGTAGGTCGATTCGAGATGCCCACCGGTCGACGACGCCAGTGCTGCCGAGCGCACAGCGGAGAGTGCAGCCGGCGCTCACAACGGCGGAGGTGGGTGCGGCTAGCGACGTCCCATGGCACGTTGTGCCCCTGAGCTGGGAGTTGGTGGCCACGGTCGTGATGGCCTCGGCCCGCCGTGACGACCACTCGCTCACCTGCCCGCAACGGACTACTCGAGCTCACCGAGCAGAACACCTAGCCGGCCGGCCGCCGGGGACTCGCGCTCAACCGTGGCGCGCACTGGCGCACGAGCGCTGCGAGGTCTTGAGTACGACCGATCTTGATACGCAGAGGTGCCAGTAACGTTCGACGCGCGGCAGGACGTCAGACGTCGTGCCCCCACTCCCGACGCGACGGCCGCGCACCGCGCGACGACCAGAGCCACCGCCTTGAGCGCGTCGACCCGCCCCCGGACGTTCCACCTCTCCTCGACGGTCGAGCACGACCGGTGCCGAGACGCAGGGGTTGCCGTGACCGTGCCGGCACGACGCAGCGGGCCGGGACCTCGGTGACGCCGGACGTCAGGCCCGGTCTCCCCCACCGCCGCCCGGCGTCTGCTGCCGCGTCCGTCGGACGGCGGCGGCGCCGAGCGAGGTGCTCGGCTGGCCGAGGTAGGAGGCGAGCAGCACCATGAGCGACTCGAGCCCGTCCTCCGAGACGCCGTTGCGGCGCGCGAGCCCCAGGTAGACGTCGAGCCGGTCGTCCGTGACGTGCTGACCCACGAGCGCGGCGATGACGGCGATGCTCCTGTCGCGGTCCGTGAGCTCGTCGGTGCGCCATGCCGGCCCGCCGGCCGCGGCGTACGCCTCGGTGGTGAACAGCGTCCCCGACCGATCGCTCATCCGCGCCTCGATCTCCGCCTCGGGCAGACCGAGGTTGCGCGCGTACACCGCGCGCCCCCGCGCGACCCGGCTGTCGGGCGGATCGGCCGTCACAGCGACGTGCCGGGGTCGTCGGTGGTGCCGATCAGCTCGAACAGCATCGCGCGCATCGCGGCGACCTGGTCGGCGTCGAAGGGGGCGAGTGCGGCCGCCTCGGCGCGCTCGGCGTCGGCTGCGATCGCCGCGCGCACCTCGTCGCCGGCGTCGGTGAGCGCGATGACGCGGGCACGGCGGTCGCGCGGGTCGACGCGCCGTTCGACCAGGCCGGCGCGGGTCAGCCGGTCCAGCTCGCTCGTCAGCGTCGTCTTGTCGATGCCGAGGGCTCGCCCGAGCTCGATCTGGGTCAGTCCGGGCGACTTGTCGACCGCGCTGAGCACGATGTGGTCGCGCAGCGAGCAGCCGTGCGCCGCTGCTGCGGCTCCGGTGACGGCGCGCATGCGCTGCGCCGCGCGGTGCAGCAGCCACGTCATCTCCGAGTCGGGTCCCGGACCGTACGCCGACGGGTGGCCCGCGGCGCGGTCGGGCGTGGCGCTCACGGCTCGAGCCCCGGCTGGTCGTCGGCGCCGGCCGCCAGCACGGGGATCGGCGCGTACGCCGAGACGTCGTGCGACGGGACGATGTGCACCACGTCGCGCAGCGCGATGCTGCGGTCGAGCCCGGCGCGCACGACGGCGGCGTCCGTGTCGGCGACGCGCCGCAGGAGCCACGGACGCTCCGCCCCGCGTGTGATCCCGTCGAGCTGCCAGGTCAGGTCCCCGATGAACCCGTAGCGCGCGCCCGAGGGCAGGGTCACGAACACCACGACCGACCCGGGCGTGTGTCCCCCGGCCCGGGCGACGACCACCGAGCCGTCGCCGTGGACGTCGTGGCTCGCGGCGAAGCCGAGGTAGGGCGGCCCGTCGATCTCGTACTCGCGGATCTCGTGGTCGCGGGAGACGGAGCGGAACACCGCCCCGTGCGGGTCGGTGGCGCCGTAGGCCCGCTCCTCGCTGGTGAGCCAGACCGGGACGTCGAGGGAGTCGAGGCCGCTGACGTGGTCCCAGTGCACGTGCGTCACCAGCACGCCGAGCAGACGCGAGTAGTCGTACCCGGCCGCGTCGAGCTGTTCCCGGACCGTCCGGGTCCGGCGGTACGGCGCACGCTCCATGCGGGCGAGCATGCGCACGTGGTCGTCGATGCCCGCACCGAAGCCCGCGTCGACCAGCAGGTCGCCGTCCGGGTGCTGGACGAGCACCGCCGTGGCCGCGAGCTCCCGGCGGTCGCGGAGGCGTCCCCCGGTCACCGCCAGGGCGGCACGGGTCGTGTACGTCCCGGTCGGCAGCTGGTGCAGGCGCATGGTCGCGGGAGGTGTGGCGTCGGGCAGCGGCAGGGCCCAGGTGGCGACGGTCCGGGAACGAGGCATGGCGCGAACGTACGACATCAGATCATCCGAAGCAAGAGCATATCGGTGCGCCGTCGGCGTGGGGTTGACCGACGACGTGCTCACCGACCGCCGGGCAGCAGCGAGCGGTCGTCGAGGTCGATCCGGACGAGCGGGCTCCCGCTCACCCAGTCCTCGACCGCGCCGACGATCCCCTGGACTCCCCCGCGGTTGTCGGGGTGCCGGAGCTCCTCGACGATCTCGCGCAGCACCCGCTCACGCTCGACGGGGTCCGTGATGACGACCCCGGTGGCGGGCAGGTCGACCCGGACGCCGTGCTTGAGGTGCACGACGATCCGCGGGTGGGCCCGGACGTTGGCGTACCAGTGGCGGCGTGCCGGCGTCGTGGTCAGGTAGAGGTCGTCGCCCGCGCGGTAGAACCAGATCTCGATCCTGCGCGGGCGCCCGGAGCGTGCTCCGGTGGTGGTCAGGTCGATCGTGCGCGCGGCAGCACTCGACCGCCGGTCGATGGACAGCGCCGCCCTGACGGCCGCACGGTCCGGTCGGCCGTCTCGAGCGGTCCCGGGATCAGGCACGGGCGGTGGCCTCCTCCGGGAGGGCGGGACCCAGCAGCAGTCCCCCGTCGACGACGAACTCGGCGCCGGTGACGAAGCCCGCCTCGCGGGACGTCAGCCACAGCAGCATGTCGGTGACCTCGTGCGGCTCGGCCAGCCGAGGCACCGCGAAGGCGTCGGGAGAGAAGGCGTCGGCGACCACCGTCTCGGAGCCGGGCACCGGTTCGGTGACGAACGGCGTGGCGACGACCCCGGGGTGGATCGAGTTCACCCGGATCCGGTCGCGGCCCAGCTCCAGGGCGGCTGTCCGGGTCAGCCCGCGGACGGCCCACTTGGCGGCTGTGTAGGGCGCGAACAGCGCGGTGCCCACGTTCGCCATCGTCGAGGCGACGTTGACGATCGACCCGCCGCCGGCCCGCCTCAGCGACGGGGTGACCGCACGGATGCCGAGGAACGTGCCGGTCGTGTTGACCGCGAGGGCGCGCGCCCAGTCGGCCGGGTCGGTGTGCTCGATCGGCGCGGGCGGTGTCTGCAGGCCCGCGTTGTTGACCAGGACGGAGATCGGGCCGAACGCCGCCTCGACGACGGCGACCGCACTCCCCCAGTCCTCGGGCTCGGTGACGTCGAGGTGCACGTGCACGGCGCGGGCGCCGAGCTCGTCGACGAGTGCCGCGCCCGCGTCGTCCCGGCGACCCGCGACGACGACCCGCGCACCCTCGCCGTGGAAACCCCGGACGTGGGACGCGCCCATCCCGCCGGTGGCTCCCGTCACGAGGACGACCTCCCCGCTGAAGCGTTCGGTCATGGTGGTTCCCTCCCGTGAGGCGAGTCAAGTGACTCGCTGCACGCCATCGTCACCCCGCGTGTGAGGCGAGTCAAGCCACTCGCCCGCCGGTAGACTCCCGTCCCGTGCCAGGGATGTCGTCGTTCCACGAGCAGGTCGCCGCCGACAAGCGGGCCGCGATCCTCGCCGCCGCCACCGCGCTCTTCGGGACCCAGGGGTTCGCCCGCACGTCCCTGGCGCAGGTCGCCGCGGCCGCGGGAGTCTCCCGGTCCACCTTGTTCAAGCGGTTCCCGACGAAGGACTCGCTGTTCGACGCGATCGTCACCGACGTGTGGACCCCGCAGGCGCGGCCCGCCGACCTCGACCCCGCCGACCCCGAGGCGGGGCTGCGTGCTCTCGGGACGCTGTACGCCGAGCTGCTGACCCGGCCGGGGATGGCCGACCTGTTCCGCCTCGTGATCAGCGAGGCGCCGACGTCCCCCGAGCTGGGGCGCCGGCAGTTCGACCTCGGGAAGATGCCCTTCTTCGAGGAGGTGCGCGCCTACCTCGCGGCGGCCTCCCGGGCGCGGACGCTGGCCGTCGACGACCCGACGATGGCAGCCACCCAGATGCTGGGCATGATCTCGACCTTCGTGCTGTGGCCGCGGATGTTCCTCCCCGACTGGGGCCCCGACGAGGGTGAGGTCGCCCGCGCCGTCGAGGAGGCCGCGCTGACCATGTCCGCTCGCTACGGGAACCGCTAGCGCCGACCCGCAGGTCGCGGGCTGCGCGGCGTCACGACCGTCCGCGCCCGCAGCAGCCACCACAGCGCCGCCGCGACGAGGACCGCGGCCGCGGACGCCGCCAGGCCGGCCTTCGCGGCCCCGGAGAGCACGCCCTCGGGCCCCGAGCCGGCCTCGGCCGTGCCGCCGAGCACCGCCCCGATGACGCCTGTGACGACCAGTGCGGTCACGACCGCGATGCGGGCCCGATCGAGCCGCAGCCGGCCTCCCCCGCGGTGCCACGCCGTGACGGCTCGCGCGGCCCAGACGGCCAGGACCAGCAGCCCGACGACCGTGCTCAGGTGCTGCAGGACCCGGCCGGCGGGCACGTCGCCGACCAGCGGCTCCCGGAACCACGACACGTTCCGCACGATCACGCCGTCCCCGTGCGTGAAGGCGTCCCACACCACGTGGGTGAGCACCCCCAGCAGCAGCGAGACGGCGACCCAGGCGACCCGGACGGCGGTCCCGGAGCGGGGCGTGCCCTCTCCCGCCGGGCGGGTGTCCGGTCGGAGCACCGTGCGCGCGGGCTCCCGGACGAGCAGCCACAGCCCGAGCAGGACCGCCGCGGTCGGCACCGCCACCGTCAGCGCCCCGGGCCAGCTGTGCGTGGTCGTGGCGTTGACGACGGGCTCGTACCAGGCGTCGGCCGATCTGCGCAGCGGCAGGAAGTAGGGCACGTCGGGGCTCAGCGCGCCGGCGACGAGGGCTGCGGGGACGAGCGGACGGCGGGCCAGCGGGAGGACGGCGGCGGGATGGGCGAGCGTGAACGGCACCGGGCCATGGTGGTGGCCGGCGCGAGGTGCCGTCGTCCACCCGCAGTCGGACCCGCAGTCGGACCCGGGGCCGGCCGAGGTGGGCGGTGACGCCGCTCGGGCCAGGGCGTCGCCGGGGCGCGGTGCTCCTGCGCTGTCGTCGGGATCCCGGTGTTGACAGGTTTGACAGGTACCCATAGATTCGGTCCAGCGGGTACCTGTAGATCTGGTACCCATCGAACATCGGGAGCTCTCGTGACCCAGGACCTCAGGGTGAAGCTCGTGCGCCTCATGTGGTTGACGAACCACCACCGCGCGCGGTCGTTCCGTGGGCGCGGCCCGCTGGCGGACAGGACGCGCGGGCAGGGGCGTCTGCTCGCCGCGCTGAAGCTGAAGGACAACATCCCGACCAGGGACCTCGCCGCCGTGCTCGGGATGTCCACGGCCTCGCTCAACGAGCTGATCGGCAAGATGGTCAAGGCCGGCTACGTCACGCGCGCTCAGTCGCCGGACGACGGCCGCGTCATGCTGGTCACCCTCACGGACGCGGGTCGCTCCGTCGAGCAGGGTGAGTCCCCGGACGACACCGACATCTTCGCGTGCCTGACGGACGAGGAGCAGCAGACCCTGTCGGGCTACCTCGACCGGCTGATCGCGGCGCTGTCCGAGCGCATGGGCCTCGACCCGGAGCACGACGACTTCGCCCTCGCCATGGAGGAGCGCATGCGTCGCCTCGAGGAGATGGGCGCGTTCGACCGTCGCGGCGGTCCCGTCTTCGGTCCCGGGTCGCGTCCGGCGGGGTTCGGTCCCCGCGGCGGCCGCGGACCCTGGGGCGGCCACGGGGACCGGTTCCCGGGCCGCGGCGCCCGGCGCGGTGCCGACGGCGGCCGCCCCGACCGTCCGGACGGCGGTCACCCGCGCTCCACCGACGGCCGGTAGGCCGGCGCGCGCCGGCGTCGTCGCACGCCGGCGCTCCACCGAGGGTGGCCCCCGCCCGGGCGCCGCCCCGCCCCGTCATGCCCTCCGACCCCGAATCGCAGGTCCCCCGTGTCCGCACTCACCCAGCCCGTGCCCACCGCAGCGCCGGCGCGCACCTACCCCTCGCTCCGCGCCGCCTGGATCCCCCTGGCCGCCCTGTGCCTGGCGTTCTTCGTCGAGATGGTCGACAACACGCTCCTGTCGATCGCGCTGCCGACGATCGGCCGCGACCTCGGCGCCGGCACGACGGCGCTCCAGTGGGTCACCGGCGCCTACTCGCTGACCTTCGGCGGCCTGCTGCTCACCGCAGGGTCGATCGCCGACCGCTTCGGGCGCCGCCGGGTCCTCGACGTCGGACTCGTCGCCTTCGGCCTGACCAGCCTGCTCGTCGTCCTCGTCGACTCGGCCGGCCAGCTCATCCTGCTGCGCGCCGCCCTCGGCATCGCGGCGGCCGCCATGGCGCCGATCACGAACTCCCTGGTGTTCCGGCTGTTCGACGACGAGACGGTCCGGATGCGGGCGGTCACCGTGATGATCGTCGTGGGGATGTCCGGGTTCGTCCTCGGCCCGCTGCTCGGAGGCACGACCCTGGTCCACGTGCGGTGGGAGTGGCTCCTGGTCGTCAACGCCCCGATCGCGCTGATCGCCGCGATCGGGATCCGGCTCGGCGTCCCCGCGGACGACCCGGCCGGCCTGACCCGGACGAGGCTCGACCTCCCGGGCGCGCTGCTGTCCGTCGCCGCCATCGGGCTGACCATGGAGACGCTGACCGTGGGCGTGGGCGACGGCTGGCTCGCGCCGACCACCCTGGCGTGCGCGGCCGGGGCGGTCGCGGCCGTCGTGGGCTTCGTGTGGCGCGAGCGCAGCGCCCGCGCGCCGATGCTCGACCTCGCGCTGTTCCGCTCCGGCACCGTGCGGGGCTCGGCGGTCGTCCAGGTGGCGTCGTCCGTCGCCATGGCGGGCGTCATGTTCGGCCTGATCCTGCACTTCCAGTACGCGCTCGGCTGGAGCCCGCTCCAGGCGGGACTGGCCAACCTGCCGATGGTCGTCGCGATGATCGGCGGGACGCCGGTGTCCGAGGGGCTGATCCGGCGCTACGGCCACCGCACGGCCTGCACGATCGGGGTCGGGTTCCTCGCGACCGGTCTCGGTGGTCTCGCGTGGGCCGTCGGCAGCGGCCTGGGCTACCTCCCCGTCGCGGTCTCGGTGCTCGGCCTCTCGCTCGGCCTGCGGACGCTCATGACCACCTGCGCCGTGGCGCTGATGGCCGCCGTGCCCGAGGACCGCACGTCCCTCGGCGCGGCGCTGAACGACACGACCCAGGAGATCGGGACCTCGTTCGGCACCGCCCTGACCGGCACCCTCATCGCCGCACTCGTCACCACCGTGCTCCCCGACGGCGACTGGCCCGCGGCGCTGGTCGACTCGTTCTTCCGCGGCGAGCGCGTCACGTACCTGGTCCTCGCCGTCGTCGTGGCCGTCATCGGCCTGCTCGGCGCACGGTCCCTGACGAGCTCGCGCAGCGCCGACGAGCACTGAGCGGGTGCCGCTCCTGATCGCACCGGACGGCGATGATCGGGTCGTGCGGCGTCCGCACGCGCCAGAGTCGTCGGCGGAAGGGAGCACCGTGATCACCTCGCTCAACCGGCTCGTGGACCTCGTCGAGGCCGACCTCGCCGAGGAGCTCGACGTCGCCCGCCTCGCGCGTGCCGTCGGGACCACCGAGTACCACCTGCGGCGCATGTTCTCGTCGCTGGCGGGCATGCCGCTCTCGGAGTACGTGCGCCGCCGGCGGATGACCGTGGCCGCGGCGGACGTCGTGGGCCGGTCCGAGGACCTGCTGGGCATCGCCGTGCGCTACGGCTACGGGTCGGCCGAGGCGTTCGGCCGGGCGTTCCAGGCCGTGCACGGCATCAGCCCGGGCCGGGCGCGACGTGACGGTGGCCCCTTCCGCAGCCAGCCTCGCCTGAGGTTCCGCCTGACCGTCGAAGGAGCATCACCCATGGACGTCCGCATCGACTCCCGCCCCGCGTTCCGCCTGGTGGGGCACGCCACCCGTGTCCCCCTCGTGCACGAGGGCGTCAACCCTGCGATCCAGCGGCACGTCGCGTCGCTGGCCCCGCAGGAGCACCAGCGTCTCAAGGCCCTCGGCGACACCGAGCCGCGCGGTCTGCTCGCCGTGAGCGCCGACCTCGACCCCGACCGCCGGGAGGGCACGGAGCTGACCTACCTGCACGGCGTGGCCGTGTCGGACGAGGTGGACGTGCCCGCCGACCTCGACGTGCTCCCCGTGCCGGCCGGGGCGTGGGCGGTGTTCCGGGCTTCCGGCTCCTACCCGGCGACGCTGCAGGACCTCTGGGCCGCCACGGCGACCGAGTGGTTCCCGTCGAACCCGTGGCGCCTGCGGCCGGGGCCCGAGCTGGTCGCGGTGCTCGACCGCGCCGACGACTTCAGCACGGCGACCGTCGAGCTCTGGCTGCCCGTCGAGGCCGCCTGACGGGTCGTCGCACCGGAGCCCGCGGCCCCCGCGCGAGCCGCGGGCTCCGGAGCGCCTCGGGCACGTCGAGCGGCTCCACGTCCTCGGCGAGCCCATCGTGCACGCCGGCCACCGGTATCCCGGCCCGGCTCGCGCAGCTCGTGAGCGTGCTCGACGCGACGATCCGGGCGCGCGGCTGACCGTCCGGCCGGCCCTGCGGCCGGCCGGCGTACTGCGCCCGCAGTACCCGCCTACGCCGGTGGGCTGATCTCGGCCCCGGAGCAGGGCGTGGGCGTGACGGCCGCGTCGGGGTCGTGGATGCTGGACGCAGCCGGCCGCTCCACGACGATCGGCTCGACCACGACGGAAGGGGGCTGATGGAGCCCGCCGACCGTCCGTCCCCTCCGGCGCGCGCGGGTACCGGCGGCCGCCTCCCTGGCCTCGCGCTCCCCCGCCCCGGGCTCCGGCGGCCCGGCGACGAGGACCTGTGGGACGGCGTGCTGGACGTCGCCCTGCTGGTCGCCGTGGTCGTCCGCGGGGCGCTCCTCGTCCGGGACGGCCGCGTCGCGGAGGTCGTCGTCCTGGCAGCCGTCGCGGTGGTGCTGGCGCTGCGACGCCGCCACCTGCGGGTCGCCACCGGCGTGGTGTGCATGCTGTCGGTCGTCGCCGCGGCGCTCGGCGCGGACCCGACCGTGTACGCGGTGCTCACCTGCGCGGCGCTGTTCAGTGCGGCGATGCACGTCCGCGGCCGCTCGGTCCCGGCGCTGGCGGTCGTCGTGCTCGTCGTGCAGTCGCTCACGATCGCCGCGGCGGGCGACGGGACGACGCTCCTGGTGTCGTTCCTGACCGTCACCACGTGGACGGCGCTGGCGCTCGTGCTCGGCTCCGCGGTGCGTGCGAACCTCGACTACGTGCTCGCCCTGGAGCACGAGGCGGCGGCGGTCCGCGCCGCCCGTGCCAGCGAGACGGCCCGGCACATCACGGACGAGCGGCTGCGCATCGCACGCGACCTGCACGACGCGGTGGCGCACTCGATCGCCGCGATCAACGTGCAGGCGGGTGCCGCGGAACGGCACCTGCGCACGGACCCGGGCCGCGCCGAGGAGTCCCTGCAGCAGGTGCGAGGCGCGAGCCGGGCGGTGCTGCTGGAGCTGCGCGACATCGTCGCGGTGCTCCGGTCGGGCGCGCCCGCGGACGACCCGGTGACGGGGCGCGCCTCGGCGTCCGGGGTGCCGGCGCTGCTCGCCGAGGCGGCGGCGCGCGGTGACGAGGTGGTGGCGGACGTCGACGTCGACCTGGACGGGCTCGACCCGGCGGTGGGCGCGGCGCTCTACCGCGTCGTGCAGGAGGCGCTGACCAACGCGCACCGTCACGGTGCCGGGGGCGTCACGGTGGCTGTCGCCGACGAGGGCGACGCCGTCGCCGTCCACGTGAGCAACCCGGTGGCCGACCTGCGGAGCCGGCGGGCCGCCGGCTACGGCCTGGTCGGCATGCGCGAGCGCGTCGAGCAGGCCGGCGGGTCGCTGGAGCTCCGCGCGGACGCCGGCTCGTTCTCCGTGCACGCCTGGCTCCCGCGGACCCGGCACGCGGTGCGGCGCGCCGACGCGACCGAGCCGGACGCGACGTGGTGACGCGGGTCCTCCTGGTGGACGACCAGGCGATGATGCGTACGGGCCTGCGCGCGATCCTGGACGGCTCGGACGGGATCGTGGTCGTCGGCGAGGCGACCGACGGCGCGGACGCGGTGCGTCAGGCGGTCGACCTGCGCCCCGACGTCGTGCTGATGGACCTGCAGATGCCCGGGCTCCACGGCGTGGAGGCCACCCGTCGCCTGCGGCGGGACTCCCGGCTGCGGGACACCCGCGTGCTGGTGCTGACGACGTTCGACGGGGACGCCGAGACCGTCGCCGCGCTCCGTGCCGGCGCCTCGGGGTTCCTGGGCAAGAGCGCGGGACCCGACGAGCTCGTCGAGGCCGTCCTCGCGGTCGCGGGCGGGCGCGCGGCCCTGTCGGCCCACGCCCTGAGCGTCGTGGTCGAGGACGCCTCCGGGCGGCAGGCGCGCGACACGCAGGACGAGGACCTCGCGCGCAGGATCGCCACGCTGACCGCGCGGGAACGCGACGTGGTGGCCGCGGCCGCCCAGGGCGCGGACAACCGGCAGATCGCCGCGCAGCTGTTCATCTCGCCCTTCACCGTCAAGACGCACCTCAACCGCGCCATGACGAAGCTGGGCGCGCGGGACCGGGCGCAGGTGGTCGTGCTCGCCCACCGCGCGGGGATGGCGTAGCGGCGCCGCTGCGCCCGCGGCCGGTCCGGGACCTCCTGCCCCCCCGGGTGCCGGGGCGCGCACGGAGGTGGGCCGGGGGCTGTAACGCCCGGACGCCTGCCGGACACGTCGGAGGTGGAAGGCTCCCCGACGTGGAAGGGCGACGATGACACCGGACGAGCGGTTCGCCGCACTGTTCGAACGCACGCACCGGCCGCTGCTCGCGTACGCGCTGCGGCGGGTCAGCGACCCGGCCGACGCCGCCGACGTGGTCGCCGAGACGTTCCTCGTGGCGTGGCGGCGGCTGGACGACGTCCCGGCCGGCGAGGCGGCGCGCCCGTGGCTGTTCGGGGTCGCCCGGCGGGTGCTCGCCAACCACTACCGCGGCGAGCGGCGGCGGGACGCCCTGGCGGACCGGCTGCGCGACCAGCTCACGGAGGTGGTCCCGCAGCCCGCGGAGCCGGAGCCCCCCGGCGCTGGCGGCCATGCGGCGCCTGCCTGACGCGGACCAGGAGGTGCTGCGCCTGCTCGCGTGGGAGGAGCTGGCGCACGACGAGATCGCCCAGGTGCTGGGGGTGTCGCGGGCGGCGGTGCGCGTGCGGCTCCACCGCGCCCGGCGTCGGCTGCGGGAGCAGATGGACCTGGTGACCGACCTGCGTCGGGACGAGCGGGCCGCCGACGGCGGCGAACCAGGTCCCCCGGACGGCCGGGCGCGCGGCGCCCGGCTCGCCACCACCGTCCGACCCAGCACCGAGGAGGCGTGATGCAGCACGACGGCACGAGCACGGACGACCTGGTGACGGCCCTGCGCGCGGCGGACCCGCTGGCGCGCGCCGACCTGGATCGTGTGGACCCCGATGCGCTGCTCGCCCTGCGCACCGCCGTGCTGGCCTCGGGGGCCCGGCCCGCGGTGCGCGGCCCCCGCCGGTGGGCCCGGCGCGCGGCCGCCGTCGGCGGCGCCCTGGCGCTGCTGGTGGGAGGAGGCGCGGCCTACGCCGGTTACCAGGACTGGTACGGCTCCGACGGGGGCGCCGACGGCATCACCTGCTCGCTCGACTACGGGCCGCTCGGGGAGACCGGGGAGCTCACGAGCGGCGGGCCGGCGCTCACCGGGGACCCGGTCGCCGACTGCGCCCGCTACCAGGAGCTCGCCGGGCTGCCGCCCATCGAGGACCCGGTGGCGTTCCGGGACGCCTGGCACCCGGTGGTCGTCGTGCCGCGCGACCGCGTGCCCGACGGCGCCGAGCTCCTGGACCCGGCCGGCCCGGCGGACCTGGCGGCGCAGGAGCTGGAGTCGTCGGTCCACGACCTGGTGGACGGGCCCGTCACGGGGTGCCTGGACCCGGCGGCGGCCGCGGCGGCGGCGCAGGCGGAGCTGGACCGCCTGTCCCTCGGGGACTGGGAGGTCGACGTGGACGAGGACGCCGGGACGGGCGCGTGCGCCGGCGTCGTCGTCGACGCGGGCGGGCGGCGGCTGACCGTGGTGGCGACCGGCCCCGTCGAGTCGCTGGAGACGCTGGTCGCGCGCGGCGACGTGGTGCCCGAGGTCCTGGAGCTGCGCGACGAGCTCCGGACGGGCATCGCGGACACCTGCCTCGACCTCACGGAGGCCGAGGCGGTCGTGGCCCAGGCGCTCGGGACCGCGCACCACTGGCCGACCAGCGCCGTCGAGGATCCCGCGGCGGCGTGCACCCGGGTCGACCTGGAGGTGGGCGGGAGCATCCAGGTGACGCTCCGCGGGCCGCGGCCGGCGGCCGGCTGACGGGGCGGCGTCGCCGGGGCGCGGGTCTCCCGGCGATGCCGGCCCGGCGGCAGGTGGCGCGCCGGCGTGGCGTCACGCCCGCACGATGCTCGCCAGCATGAGGTGCACCCACCGGGAGCGGCGCTCGTCGCGGGGGGCGCTGGCGAGCAGCAGGTAGATGTCGTCGGCGCCGATGTCCGCCCGGATCTGGTCGCGGTCCCGGCCGGCGGCCAGCAGACCCTCGATCGCACGCGTCATGGTCGACATCGCGGGCGTGGCGTGGCTGTCGTGACCGAGGAGGACCGCCGCCTCCTTGAGCGCGTGCAGCCGCCGCTCCGCCCCGGCGCCGTCGGCGAGCAGGGCCTCGAGCACCTCCCCCGCCGGTGCGCCGGACCGGATGCTGCTCGCCGCGGCGTCGATCTCGTCCGTCACCTCCACGAGCGTCTCCCCGAGCGCCGCCACGACGAGGTCGCGCTTGTTCGGGAAGTGCCGGTACAGCGTGCCCACGGCGAGGCCGGCCGCTGCGGCGATCTCGTCCATCCCCACGGCCGTGCCGCGCTCGGCCAGCAGCGCGCGCGCGACGTCGAGGATGCGGGCCCGGTTGCGTACCGCATTCGCTCGTCGGGGGACCTCGGCCATGGACGCTCCTCCTCCGCGGACGGCTTAAGTGAACTGTGGTTCACTCTACGCCATGGACACCCACCAGGTAGCACTCGTGACCGGAGCGACCTCCGGCATCGGCGCGGCGACCGCCCGCGCCCTCCACGCGCAGGGCTGGACCGTGTACGGCTCCGGCCGGCGGGTGGAACGCCTCGCCGCGCTCGCGGACGAGGGGGTCGGGCCCCTCCCGATGGACCTGACCGACGACGCGACGCTCGCGGCCGCGGTCGACCGCGTGCTCGCGGAGACCGGCCGGATCGACCTGCTCGTCAACAACGCGGGCTACGGCTCGCTCGGTTCGCTCGAGGAGACGCCGCTCGACGAGGGCCGCCGCCAGTTCGACGTGAACGTGTTCGGCGCCGCGCGGCTGATCCAGCTCGTCGTGCCGCACATGCGCGACGCCGGCCGTGGCCGCATCGTCAACGTGACGTCCGGGGGCGGCAAGGCGCACACGCCGCTGGGCTCGTGGTACCACGGCACGAAGTTCGCGCTGGAGGCGATCAGCGACTGCCTGCGCATCGAGCTCGCGCCGTTCGGGATCGACGTCGTCGTGGTGGAGCCGGGGCCGACGGACACCGAGTGGGGCGGGATCGCCGCGCACCTGCTGCGCGAGACGTCGGGCTCCGGGCCCTACGCCAGGCTGGCCGTCCCGCTCGCCGCCGGGTACGACCACACCGGGACCGCCCGCCTGACGCCCTCGGCGACGGTCGCCCGGGTCATCACGACGGCCGCGACCGCCCGGAGGCCGCGCACCCGCTACGCGATTGGCGCCGCCCGGGCGGCCGTCCTGGCCCGGCGCTGGCTCGGGGACCGCGCGTACGACCGGCTCATCGTGCGCGTCAGCGGGCTGCCGCGGGCACGGCGGTGACGTCGGGCGGCGAGGTCGTCACGGCGGCGGCGCCGACGGCACGCGCACGGGCGGCGTAACGCCCCGATGTGCCCCGACACCGTTACGCACGGTAGCCTCGCCGCGTGCACGACGACACCGTCTCCGCGCTCCTCGCCGTCGCGGCGACGCGCCCCGAGGGCCCGTGGCCGGACCAGCTGGACGTCGACGCCTTCCGCTCGCTGCTGTCCCCGGTCGCGCCCACGGCGGCCCGCCTCGTGGACGACGGCGCCGCCCGCGCGGTCCGCGACGTCCTCGGTGCCGTCCTGCTGGACGGCACCGACGACGACGCGCTGTCCCTCCTGGACGGGCTCGCGCGGACCCACCGGATCACCCCGTCGGCCGACCGCTCCGGCGTGCGCTTCACCTCGCTCGGCGCGGACCCCGCGGGTCCCGTCTGGGCCGAGGTGCTGGTGCCGCTGATGGAGGCGGTCGCGGGCGGGTGCCGTCGCAGGATCCGCCGGTGCGCCAGCGACCCGTGCACCACGCCGTTCCTCGACGGGTCCCCGGGTGGGACCCGCACGTTCTGCTGCGACCGGTGCGCGACCCGCGACCGGGTGCGCCGGCACCGCGCCGACCGCCGTGGATGACGTGCCCGGCTCCCACCCGGGACCCGCGCAGCCGACCGAGAAGGAGACACCGATGCCCCAGGGCCGACGCTGGCACACCGGCGACCTCGCGTTCCGCGTGCCGGGACCTGAGCGCGAGGACCTGCGCGGCAGGCTCGAGCGGACACGTCTCCCCGCGCAGGAGCCGGGCCGGCCGTGGGAGCGCGGCATCCCCGTGGACGTCCTGGGCGGCCTCGTGGACAGGTGGCTCGCGCTCGACTGGGACGCGGTCGAGGCACGCCTCGGGCGCGAGCGGCAGCTCCTCCTCACGGGCGACGGCGCGCAGCTGCACGCCCTCTGGCGACCCGCGCGGCGCGAGGGAGCGCTCCCGGTCCTCGCGCTGCACGGGTGGCCGTACACCTACGCCCAGATGGTGCCGCTGGCCGACGCGCTCGCGGGCGACCACGGGGTCGTCGCGCCGTCACTCCCCGGCTACGTGCACTCCCCTGCCCTGCGGGAGCCGTTCTCCGCCCGCCGGGTCGCCGAGCTGTTCCACCACATGATGACCGACGGGCTCGGCCACGAGCGGTATCTCGTCTACGGCGAGGACATCGGGGCGCCGGTCGCCGACTGGCTCGCCGGGCTGTATCCGGACCACGTCGCGGGCATCGTCGCCTCCCACCCGTCGTTCTCCGCGCAGCAGCGCGCGGGCGTGGAGCTCGACGAGGGCGAGCAGGCGTTCCTCGCCGGCACCTACCGGCCCGAGGAGACCGGGTACGCGCACCAGCAGGGCACCCGGCCCGACACCCTGGCGGTCGGCCTGCTCGACTCCCCCGCCGGCCTGCTCGCCTGGATCGCCGAGAAGGTGGCCGCGTGGAGCGACGGAGGCACTGCGACCGGGCTGGACGGCATCGCGGTGGACGAGCTGCTGACGCTCACGTCGCTCTACTGGTTCACCCGGTCGATCGGCACGAGCTTCCGGTCCTACGCCGAGCCCGCCGACTTCGACCTCCACCCGGTCGTGACGGTGCCCGCCGCCCTGCTCGTCAACACGCACGAGCGCGGCTACCCCCGGTCGCTCGGCGACAAGAGCTACACGGACATCCGCTCCTTCGAGCGCCTGGGGCGGGGCGGGCACTTCACCGCCTGGGAGAACCCGGGCGCGGTCGCCGACGCGATCAGGAGCCTGGCCTGACGCGTGCCCCGCGCTCGCGGTTGCCGTCGCGGCGCCCGCCCGGGGACTATGCTCCTGCCGAAGGAAAAACGCCGGCCGCACCGCGGACGGCGCGCGCACGCGGACTCGGGTGAGCCGCCACTTCTTCCTCGAAGGAGTGCCCGTGCGTGCGCAGCCCCGCGTCCCCGTCGTCCCGCTGCCCGCCCCGCGCCGACCGCCGCGCAGCCTGCGTGAGGCCCGGGTCGCGCTACTCGGCCTCTCCGCCGTGTTCCTCGTCGAGATGCTCGACAACGCGGTCCTCACGGTCGCGCTGCCGACGATCGGCCGCGAGCTCCACGCGTCGGCGGCGACGCTCCAGCTCGTGACCAGCTCCTACGCCGTGGTGTTCGGCGGGCTGATGCTCACCCTGAGCGCCCTCGCCGACCGGGTCGGCCGCCGCCGGGTGATGCTCGCCGGTCTCGTGCTGCTGGCGGCCGCTGCCCTGGCGACGGGGGCGGTCACGACGATCTGGCAGCTCGTGGCGGTGCGGGCCGTCATGGGGGTGGCCGCGGCGATGACGACGCCCGGGTCGCTGGCGCTCGCGTTCCGCCTGTTCGACGCCGACGAGCTGCGCGTCCGCGCGACCACGGTGATCTCGACCGTCGGTCTGGTCGGGCTCGCCCTGGGTCCGACCGTCGGCGGCCTCCTCCTCGCCGTCGCGCCCTGGCAGGCGCTGCTGATCGTGAACGCGCCCGTCGCCGCGCTGGCGTTCGTGTGCATCCGGCGCGGCGTCGCCGCGGACGCGCTCGCCGACCTCCACCGGTCCCCCGCCGACGCTCCCGCCGGCGTGCTCGGTACCGCGGCGGTCGTGCTGGCACTCGTGGCGCCGGTGCTGTTCACCGAGGCCGGTGCGCCGGCCTGGCTGCCGTGGGCGGTCACCGGAGGGGCACTCGCGGCGGCAGCGGCCTTCGTCGTGCGCGAGCGGTCGACACCGCACCCGCTGCTCGACCTGCGCCTCGTGGCCCACCCCCTGGTGTCGTCCGGCCTCGCGTTCAAGGCCGCGACGGGTCTGGCGACGGCGGGACTGGGCTTCCTCGTGACCCTGCAGCTGCAGCTGGCCTGGGGCTGGAGCCCCGCCCGGGCCGCCGTCGGCACCCTGCCGCAGGTGGTCGTGCTGATCGGTGGCGGGTTCCTGATCCGGCCGGTGATGCGACGGCTCGGCCTCGAGCGCGCCGCCTCGCTCAGCGCGCTGACCGTGGTGCTCGGGCTCCTCACCTACGTCGTGCTCGGCGGGCGCGGGTACGCCTGGGTCGCCCTCGCGCTCGTGCTGGTCGCGGCCGGCATGCGCGTCAACGGTGTGGTCGCGGGCACCAACGTCATGCGCGGCCTGCCGGCCGACCGGACGACGACAGGGGCGGCGCTGGCGGACACCGCGGCCCAGGTCGCCACCGCCGCCGGCGTCGCGGTCGGCGGGACGTTCCTCGCGGCCCTGGTCACGGGCGACGTGTCGGCGGGCGCGTGGACCCCGCAGCAGGTCGCGCAGTTCGGCGGGGTGGTGCACGCGGCGGGGGGCACGCTCACGCTCGTGGCGGGCGTCCTGGTGACCGTCGGCCTCGTCCGGGCGCGACAGGGGTCCGCCGGGGGCTGACGAGGCCGCCACGTGACCGCCGGACCCGGCGGCCGGGGCGGCGACCCGGGGCACGGGCCGTCCCGGGCCCTCAGTTGACGATCTCGCCGCCCCCGTCGGACAGCAGCACCGTCAGCCGCTCGCGCCACGCCGCGAGGTCCTCGGGGCTCAGCCGCGGCCAGTCGTCGACCTCGCGGACCACCCGCAGCGGCTCGCTGGTGCGGAACGACCGCGTCGGGTTGCCCGGGAACTTCTTGTCGGTCACGTTCGGGTCGTCCTCGAACGGGCCGAGCGGCTCCACCTCGTACACGCGCGGCGTGGCGTCCCCCGGCGCGAGCTCGGCGGCGATCTCCGCGGCGAGGCCGGCGCCGGCCACCCGCGACGTGAAGTACACGTGGTTCATCGTGATCTCGGGCCGGTAGTTCGACGGGAACCCCGCCGTCAGGAGGTCGCCGGGGCGCAGGTCGGCCCGCGTGCCGTGGAAGAACGGCCCCT
Source organism: Cellulomonas sp. ES6 (assembly GCF_030053835.1). Lineage (NCBI taxonomy): Bacteria > Bacillati > Actinomycetota > Actinomycetes > Micrococcales > Cellulomonadaceae > Cellulomonas > Cellulomonas sp. ES6. Next base: position 312,475 of record NZ_CP125655.1, read on the forward strand.
CGTCGGGTCCCGCGCTCACGCGCCCACCGCCACGCCCGAGGGCCGCGCCCCGGTGGTGACCGGCGGCCACCGGAACCGGTCGACCAGCGCGGAGACCGCGGGGACCCGGACCAGCGCCGCGAGCACGAGGAAGCCCAGCACCCCGCCCGCCACGTTCGACAGCAGGTCGTTCACGTCGGCCACGTGCCCGCCGCCGAGCAGGCCGGCCGTGACGTACTGCGTGAGCTCGATGCCCAGGCTGAACACCGCCGACACGACCAGGGCCGTCCACCACCGCGCCCGGGGGACGAGCAGCGCCACCAGCACACCGAGCGGCGCGAACACGAGCACGTTCATGAGCGCGTCGGCCACCTCGTAGTGCGCGAACGGGACGAGGGCCAGGGCGTCGCCCCACGCCCCCGAGCGGGCCGGCTTGTCCGTGAAGACCGGGAACACCGTGTTCGCGACGACGCCGGCCACGTAGACGCACAGCACGAGAGCGACGACGGCCCGCGGCGCGGTGAGCCGTCGGGTCCGGTGCAGCGACCACAGCAGCGCCGCGAGCACGACCGCGGCGAGCGGGACGACGACCGGGAGGACGGGGACCTGGTGGAACACGACGACCTGCGCTTTCATCGAGGACCGGCGGCGCCGCGGCTGGACGCCCGCCACGCGCCAGGCTGCCAGGCGACTGCCCCGCCGGGCATCCACCCGTGGTCGGACCGGTGCGTCAGCCGGGGCCGTCGCCCGTGCCGGCGAGCACGGGGCACCAGCACGGACGGAGGCGCGCTACTGGTGCGCCAGGACGCCGAGCGCCAGCACCAGCACCGCCAGCAGGGCCTCCGCGGCGAGGATCACGAGGCGCTGCAGCGGCGGCAGGTCGAGGTTGCGGACGGCCAGCACCCCGACCGCCGTCAGCGTGGCCACCGTGACGACCATCGCGGCGAGCAGCCCGGCCGACGTCGGGTACAGGCCCGTGCCGGACAGGGCGATGCACACGAGGGGTGGCAGCGCGACGGACGCGGCGCCGAGCGTCCCCGTGACGATGCGCCGGTGCTCGGTGCGGTCCGGCAGGTGCGAGTGGACGACCATGTGGCTGAGCAGGTCGGCGACGTAGACCGCGCAGACCGTGGCCGCGACGGCGACCGCCAGCGTCCCGGCGGCCGTGCCGGCGCTCGCGTGGGTGTCGTGCGCCCGCAGGGTGATGATCACCGCCAGCGCCGTGAACGACACGTACACCCGCTCCTTGAGGGCGGCGGCCCGGCCGGCCCGGGTGGCGGCGTCGTCCGCCGTGTGCGCGTCGCCCGGCGCGGACCCGTCGTGCGGTGCCGTCATCGCTCCCCCTGTCGTCGGCGTCCGACCCTACGCCGCCGAGTCTACGTCTGCACCACACGGTGTAGTGCGGGCGGGCGACAGGCTCGCTCCAGCGGCTCATCCGCTGTGCGGGTCCGCCGGCTGCTCACCCACACCTGCCCACGCCTGGATCCGGCTGACGAGGACCGGGACGCCGACGTCGAAGCCGCCCAACCGCAGCGGACCGGCGTCGGTCTCCACGACGACGTACTCGGACCAGGCCGGACGGCCAGTGACGTCGCCGCGCACCGCCTGGCCCCCTCCGGTCAGGACTCCCCGGGCGTCTGCGGCAGACCCGCGAGCCGCGCGTCGTCCACGGCGACCGGCGTCGCAGCGCGGGCCAGGGCGGCGAGCTGCTCGACAGGCAGCGCCCCGGAGAGCCGGTACTCGATCCCGTGGTCGACCCAGGTCAGCCACCCGCCGACGTCGACGCCCGGCTGCCCCCAGGGGGTGAACACGCCGCGGTGGCCGTCGACGTCGACCAGCACCGTCTCCGCCGCCCAGTAGCTGACGGCCAGCTCGGGCGGGGCGGTCGCCACGCGCGACTCCAGCTCGACGCCGGCTCCCAGCGGGGCCTTCGCGACGCCGTCCTGCGCCTCGACGGGCTGCGTGTCCCCGTACGTGACCCACCACCGGCGCGTGACCGGGCTCGCGGGGGCATCGGGCACCGGCACCGGCTCGTAGCCCGCCGGCAACCGTCCGGTGTCGACCCGGGAGCCGTCGAGCTGCAGGCCGTCCACCAGGGACACGAGGTCCTCGGGCGTCATGCCGCTGCCGTTCACGATCCACCGGGTGCCGTCGGCGTCCACCCAGCTCAGCAGGAGGCCGCCGCCGAAGTCACGCAGCCGGCCGTCGACGCCGCGCACCCGGACGTCGGTGACGCCCTCGGTGCCCGCCGGGAACGGGTCGGCGACCTGCGACCACACCGACACCCCGCGCTGCGGCCCGGTGGCGAGCAGGACCGCGACCGGCACGGCGTCGGGGCAGTCCATCGTGGTCTCGTGGACGCCGGCGCTGGCGAGCGGCCACGGCGCGGCGTCGATCAGGGTCGCTGCGCGGGTGATGCGGGGGTCGGCGGCCCACCCGGCGGGGTCGACCCAGTCGGCGCGCCCGGTGCCGCACCCGGCCGCGACGTCCGCCGCCCGGGCCGGGGCCACCCCGAGGCCGAGCGCGACGGCGGCGGGACCGGGATGGACGCCCGTGCCGTCACCGCCGAGCTGGGGCAGGACGACCCCGCCGACGGTGAGCGCCGCGGCGAGGGCGACGGTGCCGCCGACCAGGCGGGTGCGCCGGTGGGCGCGCCGCAGGGCGCGGGCGCGCCGCTGCACGCCGAGAAGGTCGGGGACGGGGGTCACGGGGTCGACGAGGGCCAGGCGGTCCAGCGGGTCGGTGGTCATCGGACGAGCTCCTCACGGGTGGGTTCCAGGACGGCGGCGAGCCGCCGGCGGGCGGCGGAGAGCGTCGACGCGACGGTGCCGCGCGAGACGTTCATGACCTCGGCGACCTGCGGCTCGGTCAGATCGGCGACGTAGCGGAGCGCGACGGCGGTGCGCGCGCGGTGCGGCAGGTCGGCGACCGCCCGCCACAGGGCGTCGTCCGGGGCGGCCGGCGGCGGCACGCCCTCGTCCCGGAGGCGCTGCAGGTAGCGGCGCTCCAGCTGGGCGCGGCGCCAGGTCCGGCGCACCTCGTTCAGGGCGACGGTGTAGACCCAGGCGCCCGGCCGCTCCATCCGGCTGACGGTGCCCCAGGCGTTGAGCGCCCGGGCGAACGCCTCGGCGGCGGCCTCCTCGGCGAGGCCCGGGTCGCCGACGGCGAGCGCGAGCGCGCGGCAGGTGCGCGGCAGCTCCGCGGCGTACCACGTCGCGAAGTCGGGGGGTGGGTCGGCGTCCCGCGGAGGTCTCATGCCCCTCCAAGTCCTGGGGGCCGCGGAACGTTGGGTCGGCACGGCGGACCCGTCAGCCGGCCCCCGTCCCCTGCGCCCCGGGGGCCCGCGTGCCGGCGAGCTGCGCCAGCGCCTCCTCGACGCGGTCGGCGGTCCCGGGCGACAGGGTCGCGGCCCACCGCGCCCGCAGCTCGCCGAAGGTCGCGGCACCGATCCGTGTCATCTCGTGCCCGCGCGCGGTGACGCGCAGCCGCTTGAGCCGCGCGTCGGCGGGGTCGTCGACGCGCTCCACGTAGCCGAGCTGCTCGAGGGTGGCGACGGTTTTGGCCGCGGCCTGGCGGCTGGTCCCGAGCCGGCGCCCGAGGGCGGAGGCGCTGTCGGCGCCGTCGGCGACAGCGGCGAGCGCGAACTCGAGGTTCGCGGTCACGCCGGGATGACCCTGCCGGTCGAGCTCGGCGACGACCTCGTCGACCAGCTGCTCGAAGGCCCCCAGCAGCAGGAGCGCGAGGCGCACGCCCGCGGCGGGGTCGGTCGGGGGTGTCTCGGTCGGGACGGGCACGGCGTCGAGCCTAGAGGCGGGCCGGGGGTATTGACAACCACGTTGCGCACACCGCAGGCTGACAACCCGGTTGTCCATCAAGGAGGTCCCCGTGCCCGTCCCCCACCCCGGAGCCACGATCCCCGGCGTCGTCCACCACCTCACCGACGTCGGCGGCACGAGGCTGCACCACGTCACCGCCGGCGCGGAGGGCTCGCCCGTCCTCCTCGTCCACGGCTTCCCCGAGACCTGGTGGGCGTTCCACCGGCTCCTCCCCCTGCTCGCCGCGCGGCACCGCGTGGTGGCCGTCGACCTGCGGGGGTTCGGTGACTCCGCGGTCGCCGACGACGCGTTCGGCAGCGCCGTGGCGGCCGACGACCTGCACGCGCTGGTGCAGACGCTGGGCCTCGGACCCGTGCACGTGCTGGCGCAGGACGTCGCGGGCGGCGCCGTCCTGCGGCTCGCGACGCAGCACCCGGAGGACGTCGCGAGCCTCGTCGCCGTCGAGATGGGCCTCGCGGGGTACGGCCTCGAGGCGTTCGCCGACGTGACGCACGGCGGTTCCTGGCACATCGGCGTCCTGGCGGCGCCCGGGATCCCCGACCTGCTGCTGGCGGGTCGCGAGCGGGAGGTGCTCGGCGCCTGGGCCTTCCCGACGATGACCGCCGTCCCCGGCGCCGTCACCGACGCCGACGTCGCGGAGCTCGCCCGGACGTACGGCCGGCCGGGCGGCTGGAACGGGGCCGCAGGCCTGTACCGCTCGCTGCTCACCGAGGGGGACGATCTGCGCTCGCTCGTGGCCGCGCATCCGGTGACCGTGCCGGCGCTCGCCGTCGGCGGCTCCGGCGGTCCGTTCACGGCCGCGACCCTCGGGCAGGTCGTCCGGGGCCCGGTCGGGTCGGTGCTCCTCGACGGGGTCGGGCACCACGTGGCGCTGGAGGCCCCCGACGCGCTGGCGTCCGCGGTCCTGGCGTTCCTGGAGCGCGTCGACGGCTGACCCTGCCGCCGCTACGGGGTCCGCGGCCCGGCACCGGCCGCGGACCCGCGGCGCGTGGACGCCACCAGCCGCACCG